>WJIO01000446.1 GCA_014730235.1 Candidatus Poribacteria bacterium | reverse complement strand
TAAACTGTAAGAGAACTTGCAAGAAACTGAAAGGAGATAAAAATGGCTATAGATACTATGGAAAAACTGCATGAAGATATAGACAGGGTTTCCTTTCTCAAACAGCGCTTACCCAGCGGTGTAAAGGAAACCTGCATGGAAAGGGCCATATTAATAACAGAGGGATATAAGGAAAACGCCGCTGATCCAATTATTCTGAGACGGTCTAAAGCCCTGGCCAATGTATTAAACAAGATGACTGTGCGAATATTTGATAAAGAGTTAATCGTAGGTGATCAGTCCGTCAGTCAGCAGGCCGGCAGAAATTACCCGGAATTCGGCTGGGGATGGGCCCAATCAACTAAAAAGAAAGTTCCCCGAAGGGATAGCTCAAAACACACCAACCTGGCCCTCCTGCCAGAGGCCAAAGCCAATGCTTCATCCGTAATACCCCGTCATGATCTACACCAGATAGAACACCTTAACGACGGCCTGTATAACAACAGCAATAGCTGGATTTCCAACGGTGAACCGTCATGGGCTGAAATTGATCTGGGGGATATATATACAGTCTCAAAAGTAGTCTTTGGAAGCGAACACTCCCGGAATCACAGAGACCGGGCAGCCGCTAAATTTCAGATACTTGTTTCAACCGAATATGTTAAGGAACCGGATCATCCTTCATGGCGTAAAGTATACGAATATGATGGTGAACCTGTATATGGTACTAAAGCTTTTACCTTTGAGCCGGTTGTTGCCCGGTGGGTTCGTATACATATAGAGGAAAGTGCCGGAGGTAACGTCAGGATAGATGAAATAGAGATATACGGCGACCATGTAACCCCGGATGAAGATTATCATGAATTAGAAGAGGAAAAACAGGACGCTCAGGTAGAGCAGATAAGCAAATTTTGGAGCGAAAATCCCCGACTCAAAGCGGCTGGATCATTGTTTGGCCATACAGTTCCCGGTTTCCAGAAACTTATAGACAAGGGTTTCAGAGGAATAAGGGACGAAGCCCAGGCCAAACTGGATAACATGGATCCCACCCATGCCAACGAATTAGCCAAAGAGCCTTTCTGGAAGGCCATGATAATTCTGGCAGAAGCCGCCGGAAAATTCGGTAAGCGATATGCCCGTAAGGCTGAAGAAATGGCAGAAGCCGAGAAAAACCCACAGAGGAAAAACGAACTGCTGAGAATCGCAGAGGTATGCCAGCGAGTTCCCTGGGAACCAGCCGGGAATTTCTACGAAGCCCTGCAATCCCTGTGGTTTGGTCACATGATGATGGAACTGGAAGACCCACCCAACGCCCATTCCATCGGCAGGATCGATCAGATGCTATACCCCTTCTACAAAAACGACCTGGAAGCAGGAACTATAAACGAAGACGAAGCCTACGAACTGCTGGAATGCTTCGGCCTGAAGATATGGAAAAGCTACGACGTTCAGGATACTATGATCGGCGGTCAGAAGCCCGATGGTTCAGACGCGGTTAACGATATATCTTTCATGTATCTGGATGTGGTGGAAAAACTTGACATACATTTGCAGTTGTCCGCAAGATACCACAAAAATATTGACAAGCGTTTCTGGCGTCGCGTTGCCCAGGTAAATGCCCAACGAAGAGGCCTGCCCCAGATGTTTAACGACGATGTTATTATACCGGCTTTGGTCGAAAAGGGTATACCAATAGAAGAAGCCCGGGATTATGCCATCATAGGCTGTATAGAGGTCACTATACCGGGACGCTGTGACCCCAGGGTTGTGAACCATTACACCAATATGCTGAAATGTCTGGAATATGCTTTAAACGATGGCGTTTGCTTGGTGAACGGCAATCAATCAAGTCTTAAGACAGGTAAACCTGAAGAATTTGAATCCTTCCATGATGTTATGGAAGCCTACAAGACCCAGGTAGCTCATGATATAAGAAAAGCCGTTATAAACAGCCATCGGGCAGAACTGGAGCAACGGGAAAGATTCCCCATGCCCTTCTTAACACTGCTTACAGATGACTGCATTGAAAAAGGCATGGACATTACCGCAGGTGGGGCCAGATATAACTCCACAGGTTTTTGCGCTTATGCCAACGCCAATGCCGGTGATTCCCTGGCAGCCATAAAGAAGCTGGTGTTTGATGAAAAGCGCGTCACCCTGAAAGAAGTTGTAGATGCCATGCGGGTAAACTTTGAGGGCAAAGAATCCCTGAGACAGATGCTTCTCAATGAAGCCCCTAAGTATGGAAACGACGACGACTATGTAGATTCCATAGTCACAGAGATTTCAGAGCATTTCTGCCGGGAGCTTGAGCAATATACTAATGCCAGAGGCGGCGATTACCACGCCCATTTCCTGTCCTTTGTCCTGGCCGTAAGCGGCGGAGCGTCAACAGCAGCGTCTGCCGACGGAAGAAAAGCCGGGGAGCCGGTGGCCAACAGTTTAGCACCACAGCAGGGAAGGGATAAGAAAGGTATAACCGCTATGCTTAAATCCATAAGCAAAATTGACCAGGAGCTTGCTGCGGCTGGAACTTCCCTCATTTTCGATATACATCCGTCAGCCGTAAAAGGCGAAGAAGGCGCAGAAAATCTTGATAATCTCCTCAGGACATATTTCCATCTGGGCGGCGGTCACGCCGAATGTAACATCGTGGACGTGGGTGTCCTTCGTAAAGCCCAGAAAGACCCGGAGAAATACAGCAACCTGTCCGTAAGAGTTGCCGGTTACAGCGCATATTTCGTAAACCTGGGTGCAGATATGCAGGAGCATATAATCCAGAAGACCAAGAATATGTTGTAAAAAAGTGACGGGTGACTGGTTAGATCAACTAATTTAGAAAATCTGCTATTTCGATTTGATTATGGAAATGATAAAAAATGTTCTAAATAGTAATCATTAAAGAATGAATATCAATTATTTGTCATTCCTGCGAAAGCAGGAATGACATGCTTAGAAAATTTTCAAATTATTTCCATATTTCCTAAAGTAAGTGACATTTCCCTTAACCGCCTTTTGAAAAGGAGAATCTCGGCGAGGATAATTATGAAATTTATGGTCGTTATTTTAATACTACTGGGATTAGCCTCAAAAGCATACTGTCAGGATACAAAAGTAATAGAAGGCCCGGTTGTGTTATATTCCAACATAGCCGATCAATGGGGTGGGCATACCTTCTGCTACCTGCTGGAAGGTGAAAAAGCCGTCTTCTGGTCGGCCACAGAACGCAGGGATGATGGAAAACTCCTGACAGCTTTGATAGGCCAGCATCCAAAAACCGGAAGTGGCCAGGAGGATGCCTTAACCAAAATACCTTTTGAAAAACCCGGCTTAATGGGCATTAACCAACCCCAGATGGTTCGTTCCTCCGATGGATACATACACATATTTATAGGCATTACCTACGAAGGCAAACCCGGATACAATCCCGGCAAAATTCGCTATTACCGAACCAAGAACCCGGAAGATATATCGGAACTGGTGGACAGGACAGAGCTTATACCTGCAGAATCCATATACAAGGATTTCCACCTGAGAATGAATGTGGGTATAAGTCCTGATGGTCAGAGAATGGTATTGGTCATTCTGGCTATATCTGACGATGGAAGCGTTCCTTTTAACACTCCGGTGATCTTCTTTGGTGAAAAGGACGGGGTTGATTTTACATTTAAAAAGCCTGTTAAATACTCAGAAGCCATGAGCTTCTTCTATCCCCAGGTAGCCGCTACCGATGATGGAATAGTTTTGATAGGTGAATTATGGGACAATCAGGATCGAACATTAACGCGGCTTATACATCTGGATTGGTCGGGAAAAATAATACACCAGGAAGACCTGCCCGCGGAAAAAGATGGTCGGTATATGTCCTTCGATCTGCGCCCTCTGGACAGAAACGACTGGAGTAAGCTGGGTCTATATTATAACAAGCAGCCAAAAGCCAGCAAGACCGGCGGTCATGAGTTCTGGGAATACGATGTAAAAAATCATCAACTCCGCTTGCTGAATTCGGTAGAAGATAGTATAAGTTTCCTTAACGCCGGCAAATGGTTCGGTGCAAAATTTATTAACAATCCCAGTATGGGTAAGTTATATGTATGGGAAGGTGATATTGCCGGTGGAGGTGAAATAACCAAGCATCCGTTACCCGGAGCGAATATGATAAAACGCGGTTACCAGGCATCAGCTTATATGTTTGCAGCCAACATGCTGCAAGGTTCTATTAAATCGGAGGACGGATTTTATATAGCCTCTGACTGCTTCAATCCATGCCGAAAGCCCAAAACTTCGGGCCCTTCATCGTTCTTGATGTGGAGGATAAGCCGTTGATATCAGAAAAGGATGCTATAAATGGGTATGGAAAATACCCTGTCATGAAAATCCTTTGTTGGTAGCCAATCTATGATAAAACGTCTTTGACATTATTGCCCAAAATATTTATCTTTATACTGCATTTCCAATGCCATAGTATTACCGCATTTCGTTTGTCAATTTGGTAATCTGTGGCATTTTTCCTTTTTGGCAATTCTTCTCTTAGATATCACAATCCCAATATATTACTGATTTCTGTCTTACAACGCTCTTGCCTTTAAATAATTCACAATAATTTTCATTCTTGACACTATATTTTAAGGGTGTTAATATTCCTTTGTAGTTCTTAAATATAGTTAAAAACAGAATTAAATAATTCAAAGGGGGAATTAAAGTGAAGCGTAGATCAATATTAGTAACTATTTTTGTATGCTCCTTTTTTATGTTCAGTGTTTCAGCGTATGCCAGGATAGATCCTGAATCCATTGCTGGTATGTGGCTTCTGGACGAGGGAAATGGTGACGAAGCTTTGGACTCCTCCGGGAATGAACAACACGGCGTTATAACCGGTGGGCCCCAGTGGGTTGAAGGTGTTTTTGGTGACTGTCTGGAGTTTGCCGGAGGAGGGCAGGTTGAGATTCCCGACAATGATATTTTCAACTTCGGTGAGGACAAAAACTTCAGCGCTGTTCTATGGTTTAATTTTTCTACTCCCCAGGACTGGAACAGGATTTTCCGGGAAAGAACACCCGGAGCCTGGGCAGCAGGTAATCACGGATGGGAAATTCAGACCCAACAAGCTATGGTACACTGGAGTCTGGACGATGCTGCCGGTAACCACATGAAAACAACATACAATAACGCCGGTGATGGCGAGTGGCATCATACCGCCATGATCGTTGACCGGGATAGTAAAACCATGACCAGCTATCTTGACGGAGACAACAAGATGTCTGTAAACATAGCAAATATAGGCTCAGTTGCTGACGTTTTGCCCATCACAATAGCCGGTGGCTTTACAGGCATGGTTGACGAACTTGCAATTTTCAGCGATATTATTGATCAGGGTGATGTGGTGGATATTATGAATCTTGGACTCTCTGCCGCCCTGGAAATAGCTGAACCCGTATCTCCTGCCGGAAGTCTCATCTCTGTGTGGGCATCAATAAAGGATATAAAATGAGTGAATTCAGATTAGAAACTTACATTATGCCAGCCGCCCGACTGGGCCCCGAAAATCCCCTACCTCCCCTGGATATATGCTTACCCTACGGTATTCAGGATGATTATGATCGGGAAAAAATTGAGCGTGAATTTAAAACCGTTGTGCTGGAAAATGATTTCCTCCGGGCTACTTTTCTGATAGAGCTTGGAGGCCGACTCTGGTCTCTCTATCACAAAAAAGCCGAAACTGAACTGCTTTATGTGAATCCAGTTTTCCAGCCCGGCAACCTGGCCATAAGAAACGCCTGGTTCAGCGGCGGTGTGGAATGGAACATGGGCATAATCGGTCATTCGGTTTTCACCTGTTCTCCGGTGTTTGTAGCTAATCTGAAAATGGATGATGGCACGCCTGTATTAAGGATGTATGAATGGGACAGGCTTCGCATGGCAACATATCAAATTGACGCATTTCTGCCTGATGATTCGGATTTCCTGTTTCTGAGGATGAGAATAATTAACCCCCATGATCATGAAATCCCCATGTATTGGTGGTCAAACATGGCCGTCCCGGAGATCCCCGGAGGACGGATTCTTGTCCCTGCCGAATCGGCTTACAAGTATGGTTATCAGAGCAATATGGATCTGGTTCCCATCCCGGTATCTGGCGGTGTTGACCTGTCCCATCCCACCAACTTTAACCGTTCTGCCGATTGCTTTTACTGCATTGATCCGCAGCAGCAGCCCTGGATAACTTCCCTGGACAAAAGCGGAAGAGGACTTATACAGACATCCACAAAAAGACTCAGGGGAAGAAAGCTATTTGTGTGGGGAATGGAACAGGGAGGCAGAAACTGGCAGGAGTTTTTGTCCCAACCCGGATCGGCTTATATCGAAATACAGGCAGGCCTGGCCCGAACCCAGTCCGAATATTTGCAAATGCCGGCCAGGGCTGACTGGTCATGGCTGGAAGCCTATGGTCTTATGCAGACAAACCCTGACGCGGCCTATGGTAAAGATTGGAAAATCGCCTATCAATCTGTCGATGCTGAATTAAAAAAAGTCATGCCTCCAGATAAATTGGAACAGATTTATTCGTATGCTGGCAGAATAGCGGATCAAAAGCCGGATGAGATCATCCAGCGTGGATCGGGATGGGGTGCTCTTGAACGACTCCGCAGGGAAAAGAATGGTGAAAAACCTTTTTGTTCCGATTCCCTTATTTTTGATGATAAATCCCTTACAGAAGAGCAAAAGCCCTGGCTTGAACTGCTGAATGACGGCTCAATGCCGGATATGTCAACAACGGAAAAGCCCGGTGGATGGATGATCCAGGCCCAATGGCGGGAAATGCTGGAAAAAGCTGTTAAAAATTTCCACAGCGACCACTGGCTTTCATGGCTGCATCTAGGAATCATGTATTACAGCCAGGAGAATTTTGAAAAAGCAGGGAAGGCCTGGCAGAAGTCACTGGAACGCCATCCCTCGCCCTGGGCCTATCGCAATCTGGCAGTTTTGGCAAAGCGGAACAAAAATATGGATGAAGCGGCTGATCTGCTGTTAAAAGCGATAGAAATGTCCCCGGATATATACAGTCTGGCCCTGGAATGTTGCAAGGCCTTAATTGATTCCGGTCGTCCTGAGGAAATGTTAAATTTTATGGATAAACTATCTCCTGAAATCCGCAGTCGCGGCAGGATGAACATCATGGAAGCCCGGGCAGCCATGAAAAAAGGTGATCTGGATCGAGTGGAAGAAATTCTCCTGAGCAAACCATCAGTGGCCGATGTCCGGGAAGGTGAAGTTACTCTCAGCAATTTGTGGTTTGAGATGCACGAAAAGCGAATAGCAAAAACCGAAAACATCGCCGTTGATGATGAACTCCGTAAAAGGGTGCGCAGAGAATTTAAACCACCCGCATGGCTGGATTTTCGCCAGTCTACGTGATATAAAGATTGTAATTGTAGGTTGGTTTGAGTCTGCAAAATCCAACACCAAAAAGGAAGAGTCTTTATGAGCATATTCATCTTCATAATAATATTTTCCATACTTATGGCTTTTATACCCAGAAATGCCTTATGCAATGAAATAATAACTATAGAACCCCATGACACCAATGAACCCCTGGAAAATCCCTATATGGGATGGGTGCTCCATTATTACGACAACGTTCCCGCCCATTATGGATCTCGCCTTGAGCCATCGGATACTGTTGACGATTATCCCGGATTAACGGTTATTTACCTTCGCATCCCTTGGTCATACATCGAGCCGCAGGAGGGGCAGTTCAACTGGTCGGTGCTGGACACTCCTGCCCAACGTTGGGTGACAAAAGGAAAACAGATAGCCCTTCGCTTGTCCTGTTCTGAGTCATGGATGCGCTATGCAACACCCGAATGGGTGCAAAAAGCCGGAGCCAAAGGTTATAATTTCCGCCCCGGTGACGGCGTTGTTGAGGACGGTCCCTACTGGGAGCCTGATTACAATGACACCATATTCCTTGATAAGCTGGACAATTTCCTTAAGGCAGTAGCTGAGAGATACGACGGCAACCCGGAAGTAGCCTTTATTGACGTAGGCTCTTTCGGCGTTTGGGGTGAAGGACACACCGGAGCCAGTACCCGGCTTAAATACTCCGCGGAAACCCTCAAAAAGCATATAGATATTCATCTGAAACACTTCAGAAATACCCTCATTGCCGCCAACGACGATTTTTCCTCCCAGGACAATGCCGTCATAGACTATGCATTGGAAAAAGGTCTGACACTTAGAGATGACAGTATACTGGTACAGGCAAAGGAAAGGGCTTATTTCCATGCTAATATGGCCCAGGATTTCTGGCCCAATCTTCCGGTCATACTGGAAAGCGAACACTACGGAGGATCAAAAGCCCGGGGATGCTGGGAGGACGGTCATCTTTACCTGAAAGCGGTGGAAGAATATCACGCCAGTTACGCCTCTATCCACTGGTGGCCCAGGGAATTTCTGAACGAAAACGAGGAATTAGTCCAGCAAATCAACATGCGCCTGGGATACCGAATACAGCTTCTTAAAGCATTATGGCCTGCAAAAATAAAGGATAGAGAGCCATTTAAATTCTCCGCCCAATGGCGAAACGCCGGAGTTGCACCCTGTTATAACGGCGGTTACCCCGCCGTTACGTTCAAGGATTCAAAAGGCGGTATAGTTGGGCTTTTTGTGGATCAGGATTTCAATATATCATTCCTGCCTGTTGGCCCCCGGGATCAGACAGAATCAAAAGCTCAGAGCAAAAGCTTTCTTTTGCCCTTCCAGCTAAATCCCGGTCAGTATGATGTCTACATATCCGTAGGAAACATAACAGGAACTCCAAAAATTGCTTTACCACTACCGAATAACGACGGAGAACGTCGTTACAAACTAGGCGTTATAAACATTACAGGTGATTATGCTGTAAAAGTAGGTGAAATAGGTGATAAATCTTTCCTGCCGGTAAAATGGATTATACATCACCAGCTTCCCCCCGGTGTAACTCCCTTCTGTCATTTTGAGCATAATAATGAAATAAAATTCTTCGGTTATCCCGTTGAATCAGCGAAGGGAAAATTCCAGATGGAAGGTGAGGTAAATCTCGGCTTTGCCTTCAATATACCCGAAGAAGTAAAGGGTAAAAAATATCATGTAAAAATAGGCCTCTGGATTCCAGAACGCGCAGGGCAAAATAATGAAAGAATGAAACCGGACAAAGGTGATCCTGACAGGCGTATTAATACAGGTACACTGGAAGTTTTACCATCAGGAAAAACCAAATTTAATAAAAAACTGTAGAAGAAAGAAATAAATAAATAAAATGAAAATAATATGGGGAATATTAATGATTCTGGTTGGCACTTTTATGCTAATCAGCAGCCTTAAAAAAAGTGATTTCATAATTTACAGGCTTTTGGTTGCTCGTTCAAGAATACTGTGGGGGGAGAATGTGCACAGGTTTTATCAGGTTATAGGAGTCATCATCATTGTTTTTGGGATCTTAATGACAGTTGGGATTATAGGAAAATAGAAATGAAGATAATTACACAATGTTATAAGAGATTTTACAAGATCCCCTTTCAAAGGCTGTGAGAGGTGGGGTTTTTATTGCATAAAGGTTGTAAAACATTGATATAAGCGCTTCTGCAAGTCCCCCTTTCCCAAAGGGAGATTTACAGCACAACAGAAAAAACTACTTTGCTTGTCATTCCTGCAAAAGCAGGAATGACAAGCTGAGAGCATTTTCAAATTATTACCACACTAAACCCGGAAGAACCAAATAAATAATGCGACTCCCGATGGATCGACATATTCTTTACTTATTACCAAAAAATGGAGAAATAATTATATGCCTTATGAAAAACTAAAACTATGGTACAAACAACCTGCCAAAGAATGGGTAGAAGCCCTACCTATAGGCAACGGCCGCTTAGGAGCAATGGTCTTTGGCGGGATTCAGCAGGAACGACTACAGCTTAACGAGGATTCCCTGTGGACAGGAAGTCCGATTGATAGAGACAAAACCGACGCAGCAAAATACCTGGACGAAGCCCGTAAATTACTTTTTGAGGGTAAATATGTAGAGGGTGAAAAACTGGTTCAGGAAAAGATAATGGGTTTACGCATAGAGGGCGGTGTCCACACATATCAGACCCTGGGAGACTTAAATTTATCCTTCCATGACCATGAAGAAGTTGAAGACTACAAGCGGGAACTGGATCTGGATACAGCAATAGTAAAAACTACATACAAAATAGACGATATATCATACACCAGGGAAGCCTTTTCCAGCGCTGTTGATAACGTCCTTGTTTTCTATGTTGAGGGTAGTAAATACGCTTCCCTGAACTTTGACGCCTCCATGTCCCGGCCTGTGGATGCCAGTGTGGAGATAAGCAACGTAGATGTAATAACAATGAAAGGCCATGCAGGAAACGGCAACGGCGTTGAATTTGAAGCCCGTCTTCAGGTGATTCCCGAAGGCGGAACCCTTACAGAAAACGATGACCATTCTTTCAGCATAGAAAGGGCCAATTCCGTTACCATTATCCTTGTAGCTGCCACAAACTACCGGGATGGCGATCCCTCAGAAATCTGTGAAGAGCGTATAAACGAATTGTCCGTAAAAAACTACAAAATCATGAAAGAAGACCATATAAAGGAACATCAAAAGCTGTTCCGAAAGGTTGATATTGATCTGAAAGCCACTGATAAAAGCGATACTCCCACAGACCAGCGTCTGGAAGCGATAAAGAACGAAGAGGAAGATTTACAGCTTATAGAGCAGTATTTCCAGTTCGGGAGATACCTGCTAATCAGCAGTTCCAGACCCGGCTGTATGCCTGCAAACTTACAGGGAATATGGGCTGACGGCTTAAAGCCTCCCTGGAATTCCGACTATCATATTAATATAAATATCCAGATGAATTACTGGCCAGCAGAATTATGCAACCTGAGCGAATGTCATAATCCCTTTTTCCATCTGATAGACTCTCTGCGCTCCAGAGGACGTATAACAGCAAAAAACACTTACGGATGCAGAGGTTTTGTGGCCCATCATACAACCGACGCATGGTTTTTTACCAGCGCCATCGGAAACACCGTATATGGCATGTGGCCTCATGGCGCGTCGTGGAGCTGCCAGCATCTCTGGGAACATTACCTCTATACGGGTGACGCGGAATTTCTGCGTAACCGGGCGTTTCCAATAATGAAGGAGGCTGCTGAGTTCTTTCTGGACTTTCTGGTGGAGCATCCTGATACTGGCTATCTGGTATCAGGGCCATCTACATCCCCGGAAAACCGCTTTAAAACTCCTGATGGTGAAACTGCAAGTCTAACCATGGGCCCAACTATGGATCACCAGATTATTTTCGACTTGTTCAGCAACTGCATTGAAGCCTGCGAAATTCTTGACATAGAAACCGATTTTATGGAAGAATTAAAAGAGAAAAGATCAAGATTATCCCCCATGAAAATCGGCAGTGATGGGCGTTTGCAGGAATGGCCTGAAGAATTTGAAGAACCAGAACCCGGGCATCGTCATGTATCCCACGTCTTTGGACTGCACCCCGGAAGGCAGATAACACTTCGGAAAACGCCGGAACTGGCAGCAGCTATAAGGAATACTATTGACTACAGACTGGCTCATGGCGGAGGGCATACCGGATGGAGTCGTGCATGGATAATAAACTTCATGGCCCGGCTGGAAGAAGGTAACGAGGCTTATGAGAACATCAAAGCCCTGTTAAGCAAATCCACTCTTACCAATATGTTTGATAACCATCCCCCGTTCCAGATTGACGGCAATTTCGGCGGATGTGCCGGAATTGCGGAGATGCTGTTGCAAAGCCATGCCGGTGATATACATCTCTTACCGGCTCTGCCTGAGGCATGGTCTGATGGTTCAGTCAAAGGTCTCTGCGCCCGGGGTGGCTTTGTAGTGAATATGGAATGGCATGACGGCAAGCTGGCCAAAGCCGAGATAAAGTCAAAGTTGGGCGGTATATGCAGACTAAGGGCATCTGTGCCAGTTTCGGGAGTGAAAACAAAAACCGCAGAAGGCGATAATCCCAACAGGCTTTGCAAAGGCCAGGAAGTTCCAGCAATGGTAATGGCTGATCCTTCAGCCATTAAAAAGCCGGAAATGTTGGAAACCTTTGTTATTGAATTTGATACTAAGCCGGATGAAGTTTATACGGTAATTCGTGATCAGTGATCCGTTTGTCTTGAAGGAGTTTAAAGTGGAAATCCAATGGTCAAGGATAAAAGAACCGGTTTTTTTGCATGGCGATGAAGTTACGGCTTATCGCGATCCGGTGGGACATTATCATAACGGCGTATTCCGGGTTTACCATACCCAGGTGCATATTGAGAAAGATGGCCGTTATTTTATATATACCGGAATGACTCAGAGTGCCGATCTGGTAAACTGGACTGATCCGGTGATATTGACTCCCAGAGACCAACTGCTGAACTACTCCAGCCCGGGAAACATCATAATGTATGATAATAAATGGATGATATGCCTGCAAACCTATCCTACGCCGGAAAATCAGCCTTTTGGAGACCAGACTGCCCGTATATTTACCATGAAAAGCAATGACCTGATCCACTGGGAAGAACCTGAGATAATGATGGTAAAAGGCCCTGATGTGCCGGTGGATAAAATGGGCAGGATGATTGATCCCTACCTGATTCAGGATAAGGATGATAAAAGCAAATGGTGGTGTTTTTACAAACAGAACGGGGCCAGTATTTCATATACCCATGATTTTAAGACATGGACTTATTTTGGCAATGTAAAAGCCGGTGAAAATGTGTGTATTCTGGTGGAAAAAGAAGAATATATCATGTTCCATTCACCGTCTAATGGAATAGGGGTTAAAAAGTCAAAAGACCTGATAAACTGGACGGATCACGGTCTTATTATATTAGGTCAAAAGGATTGGCCCTGGGCAGCGGGGCGTTTAACGGCCGGGCATGTGC
This sequence comes from Candidatus Poribacteria bacterium, assembly GCA_014730235.1. Lineage (GTDB taxonomy): Bacteria > Poribacteria > DTPJ01 > DTPJ01 > WJIO01 > WJIO01. The sequence continues at coordinate 27,302 of WJIO01000446.1, read as the reverse complement.
TTGATCTGCGGGATCAGCCGGAAATCGGCAGGTATGTGATGTTTTTTCACGGTTCTGTTTCAAATGACATACAACCCAGGGAAACTCATGGTCGGGCCAGTTTAGCTCTGGCCTGGAGTCATGATCTGGTAAACTGGGAATGGTCTGGTGGAGTATAAATATGAGCGGGATAAAATATACGAGGGAATATGATGTGCTGGTGGCCGGCGGTGGAATTGCCGGCGTTGCGGCGGCTCTGGCTTCAGCCCGGATGGGTAAAAAGACTGTCCTGGTGGAAAAGACTATTTTTTTCGGCGGACTGGCTACCACTGGACTGATCATTGTCTATTTACCTCTGAGTGATAGCAGGGGTAATCAGGTTACTTTTGGAATCGCCGAAGAGTTACTGCTTGAGAGCATAAAATACGGCCCTGGCGATATTCCCCATGACTGGAATAATCCAGAAACCCGATCCCGATACATGACCCGATTTTCACCCGCGGCCTTTACCCTGGCTCTGGATAAAGTCCTGATGGATTCCGGCGTGGAATTGTGGCTGGATACGCTGGTGTGCGACTGTGTAATGGACAGAGACAGGATCACCGGTGTAGAGGTAGAAAACAAAAGTGGAAGGGGATTGCTGAAGGCCGGATGTGTGATTGATGCCACCGGCGACGCGGATGTGGCTTACAGGGCAGGCGCGCCCTGTGTGGAACAGGACAACTGGATGTCTATATGGTGGATGGAAGCATCCCTGGATAAGGCAGAAGAAGCCGTCAGCGAAAACTCCGGCGCAAAGCTCAACTGGGATAGGCGATTGGGCGGAAGCAACACCGGCGAGGGCATGCCGGAAGGTATGAAAAAATACAGCGGCACAGACGGCCGGGAAGTATCGGAGTTTGTCCTTCATGGCCGGAAGCTGATGCGGGAATTCTACGAAAAAGAGCAGTCAAAACGGGGTGAATCGGGAAGGAAGGACATCTTTCCCATGACTCTACCGTCAATGGCCCAGTTCCGCACCACCAGGCGTATAGACGGTATCAAAACCCTGAGAAACGTTGATTTTTACAGGCATTTCGACGACTGCGTTGGCATGGTGGCCGACTGGCGGGGCGGCCGGGATGTGTGGGAAGTTCCATACTACACCCTGGTTCCTCAAAAGGTAAAAGGTTTACTGGCTGCCGGAAGGTGTATCTCCACAGAAGGCGAGTCATGGGAGGTAATGCGAGTTATCCAGGCCGCCGCCCATACCGGCGAAACAGCAGGCGTTGCCGCTTCTATGGCTGTTGATAATGATACCACGCCGGATATGCTGGATATTACGGATTTACAGAACGAGCTTTTGAGAAGAAACTTCCTGCTTGATGTTGGAAATATTTAGGATTAAAAGCCTCGGATTTACAAGGATTAATAGAAATATTTTATCCGTTTACTATTCTTTAATTTAAGATTTATAGCTCATCCGACTTGAATGTGGAAATGATTAAACATATTCTAAATAAGGGAAAATATCCTCTGTTTGTCATTCCTGCTTTCGCAGGAATGACATGATTAGAAAATTTTTCAATATTTCCACACCAAACCCGGAAGAACCAGATTTATGAATAATCTGATAAATCGCAGAGATTTCATTAAAACATGCGCGGCCGCAGGTCTTGCGCTTAATATAAAATACACAGGAGGAAAAAATATGCCTGATAAGGAGAATGTTGGTGCGAGGCCTAACGTTGTCTTTGTTATTACAGATGACCAGGGTTACGGTGATCTGGGGTGTCATGGAAATCCCATTATCCGGACGCCGAATATTGATAATCTCCACAGCGAGAGCGTCAGGCTGGACAATTTTCATGTTGGCCCTACCTGTGCGCCTACCCGGGCCGGGATTATGACGGGCAGATACTGCAACTGCACCGGCGTATGGCACACCATAATGGGGCGTTCCCTGTTACGGGCCAACGAGGTTACCATGGCCGACGCGTTTAACGCCGGTGGTTATAAAACGGGAATGTTCGGCAAGTGGCATCTGGGGGATAACGTACCTTTCAGACCCCATGACCGGGGATTCCAGACCGCCCTTTATCACGGCGGCGGTGGTGTCAGTCAGACACCCGATTACTGGGGCAACGACTATTTTGATGATACCTACATGCGCAACGGCGTACCCGAAGCCTTTGAGGGCTACTGCACCGATGTATGGTTCAGGGAAGCCATGAAATTTATAGAGCAGAATAAAGACGAACCTTTCTTCTGTTATCTTTCCACCAATGCGCCTCACGGGCCTTTTAATGTGGATGATTCCTACAGCGATCCCTATAAAGGCAAAGTGCCGGATTCCCGGGCTAATTTCTATGGCATGATTACCAATATTGATGATAATGTAGGTCGGCTAAGAGCTAAACTTAAAGAACTGGGAATCGAAGAAAATACCATACTTATCTGGATGACGGATAATGGTACGGCTGAGGGTTGTCGTCTGGACAGGAACAGCTTTGTAACTGAGGGTTACAACGCAGGTATGAGGGGCGTTAAAGGCTCAGAATACGAAGGCGGTCACAGGACACCCCTGTTTATGTATTGGCCAGATGGCGGTTTGAACGAAGGTAGAGACGTTAAAGAACTTACAGCTAACATTGACCTTATGCCCACGCTGATTGATATGTGCGATTTAAAAACGCCGGAAGGTGCTGATTTTCACGGTACAAGCATTAAATCCCTGATAATGGGTGATGCTGATAACTGGCCGGATCGGGTTGTTGTTACCGATTCCCAGCGCGTGGAATATCCCATCAAATGGCGTAAGAGCGCGACCATGACATATCAGTGGCGATTAATAAACGGCGTTGAACTTTATGATATCCAGGCTGATCCCGGACAGAGGAATAATATTGCAGAAGATCATCCCGATGTGGTAGAAGAACTGCGGGAGCATTACGAAAAATGGTGGGATATTGTCTCCGCAACCTTCGATGATGACTGCCCCATTGTTATAGGTTCTGACAAAGAAGATGAAGCCCGGATTACCACCCACGACTGGCACGGTGAAACCTGCGCATGGAACCAGGGAATGGTACGTCAGGGTGTGGAATGTAACGGTTACTGGATTGTAGAAATAGCTGAGAACGGCGACTACCAATTTGAGCTTCGCCGATGGCCCAAGGAAGAGGACAGAAATATGACAGAGGGTATACCGGGTGAGATAAAGGACTGGTATACTGGCGGCAATGCCCTTGATCTAAAATCCGCCAGGATGAAGATCGGAGACCAGGAAAAGTCAAAGTCTGTTGATCCCAATGCCAGAGGTGTTAAGTTTAATTTTACACTAAAATCTGGTGTAACACGCATGCAGACTTATCTGACGGATAATAATGATTTTACTGTAGGCGCGTATTTTGTGTATGCAAAAAAGATTTAACCGCTTAAATTCTTGTATGAATATAAATATCATAGTATAATAGTTGCATTAAGTAAATTAGTGTAGGCCTATATGCTCATCAAATTAATTGGGTTCTTCCGGGTTCATTGTGTTAAAGATAAGAAACTTCTATATGCTGTCATTCCTGCGAAAGCATGAATGACAAGCTGAGAGAATTTTTAATTATAACCACACGGAACCCGGAAGAGCCATTAATTGTAGGTTGGGTTGAGTTTGCGAAACCCAACCTACACAATGTTCAGAATGACAAATATTAGAAATAAACCAATCAAGGAGGTTAATAAATGGCTAACATGGAAGCTATAAAGGAAGCATTCGAAAAAGGATTTACCCTGGCTGTTGCAGACCAGATTTTAATTAAACCAGAACCCGGCACTCTGGTAGCCCGTGTAAAAGATATGTTCCCGGCTATTCGTATTCAGGCTAAGTCCACAGAACAGGTATGCGAAACGTTGATCCGTATGGGTATGAATCTGGTGGGCAGAGACGCAGAGATCGTGGGCTACAACTCTGATGAAATAGACGCTGCCCTGGAACAGGTACTCATGGAGATCGATGGCATTGGCGATAAAGAAGCGATGGCAAAGGTAGTGGAAAATTTCCTGAAAGATATGAAATCCGTCAATATGGCTGACAGTTTGACCGCTTTGTTGGCAGAGCGGATCGAGCCTGATTTGTATACAGATAACGCTGGACGATCCTTTCTGATGCTGTTGAAAAAAAACATGCGGAGCGGCGTATACTGGGAAATGATAGGTGACGGATACTGCAAGTTCGGAAATGACTTTGCCAGGGGTCTGGAATACCTGCGTCATTATGGTTTTTGCCAGGTATCCACAAACCCGGTTCTGGCAGCTAAAGCCTTTGACGAAGATGTAAGCCTGATCGATGAACTGAAAGAGGAAATTGACAAGCACGACGACTGGAAGCAGAACCCGGAAGACCATGCGAATGAAATAACCATGGCAGGAACACTGATAGCCCTTTGGCCAAATCTATCCATCTTCCGTCCTCTGGCCCTGTATACCGGACTCAAAGATTACATGGTCAGCTTCCAGCTTAACCCCAATATTGCAGACCAGGCCGAGGCCAGCATTGAGGATGCCCGAAATGCCCATAGTCTGGCAGCAGATTTCCTTAAAGATTATGACCGTATGCTGGGTCTGGACGATAATGCTGGAAAGACCGGCCCATGCATAGTTTTTAAGGTTTCAGGAGGCGATAAGGCAGCAAGGAAGATAACCACAGTTCTGAACAGCGAGGGTATTGGAACAAACAACACCGTTGTTTATACCGTAGCTCAGGAGGTACAGTTAGTTCTCGATGCTTTTGAGGGCAAAGCCAAAGCCGCTAAAGCCGGTAATGATGTGGTCAGAACTTATGAGACTAACATGGGTGGCCGTTTCGTCAGTCACCTCAGGGAAGTGGAAGCGGAGAAGATTTTTGTCGCCGCTGCTGAAAAAGACAGGGATAAAGCCGCCGAACTGCTGGATAAGCTGGCAAAAGAGGTTTCAGCCGACGAAGAGCTTCTGTCAGAAGCCAGCACAATAGCCAAAAAAGCCCGTGTGGTATGCGCTTATAAGAATATGAAATCTCTGGATCAGCCCACGTTTATTGAAGCCGCAAAACTGGCTGGCATGTCAGAAGATGAGACAAAGCTTCTGGAAGCTGATCTGAAAAAGGGTGGAACGCTGGTAGCTCGTGGTGTTTACTGGATATATTACAGCCCGGAAAACAGGCCAAAGTGGATCAGCTACCTTTCAAAGACCTATGATCTGGACGAAGAACAGGCCAAATGGATACTGGAATCAATGGATGTTTTGCCAGCTTCCAAGCGTGTTCCTGCTGATACACTGGATGCTCTGGGTAAAACTAACATGTGTCATACAGAATTTCCCAACCATGCCAGGGCCGTGCAGTTGGCATCAGAAGAGGCAGGATTTAATCTGGAGGACTACCGGGAATCGGTGCTGGATAGATTTGATCCAGATGTGGAAAAGAGGCTTACCAAACTTGATGACTTCGTAAGAGGTTATAATCTTACGCCGGCTTTAAAGGAACTGCTGCTTGAAGTGGGTATTGACGTGGAAAAATGGTATACAGAAGGCCTGAAACCCGAGGAATGGCCAAACTTCGGTTCAGTCCAGAAAACAAGCACAGAATTTAAGAAGGCTTATGATACCTTCGCTGCTAAGTGTGTAGACCTGGCAAAAGAAGTGGCAGGTAAATAATTTCCGTCCACAAAAAAAGATGTTTTTCCTTAATAGGCGCGGTTCCTGCCGCGCCTATTTTGTTTTAAATCTGTTTAATTACTTCAGGAGGTATTAAAATATGACTATAAGGCTTATTTTTCTTATCCTTACATTATCGTTTTTACTTGTTATTATCCCAATGGCTTTAGGTCAGGCAGAGGAAGCTCTGGTGGGATACTGGCCCATGGATGAAGGTTCTGGAGTTGATATAAAGGATGCTTCGGGTAATGGTCACAACGGCGAGTTGATGGAAGAAGCCCAGTGGGTAGATGGAAAATTCGGAAAAGCCCTGGATTTTGGGCCCGGCGGTGGTTATATTGTGGTGCCTGATGATGACCAATTGGACTTATCCGAAGCCGTAACCATAATGGGCTGGTTCAAGCTTAACGAGCCCATCGCTGGTCAGCGCAGGTTGCTTTCGAAAAACGATTCTATCTTTCTACTGTTTGACTTTGGCGCGGCGGATTCCCTGGATTTTCTGGTAAAGCCCGATAATGCCTTTGTGGAGTCAGCAACAGTCTTTGAAGTGGGCGAGTGGTATCACTTCGCCGGAACTTATGACGGTGATGCTCTCAGGATGTATATAAACGGTGTAATGGAAGGAGAGACACCGGGAGTGCCGCCCATGGCCGTCTCTGATTTAGACCTGTGGATAGGAGCGGATGACTGGCAAGCCGGAATCACCACATTCCCCGGTGTGCTGGATGAAATCAGGATATACAGCGTAGCATTAGATGAAAACGAAATAAAACAGGCCATGAATGGGCCTGTGGCTGTGGAGATGTCCGGCGACAAAATTCCCGCTAAGTGGAGTATAATTAAAACTAAATATATTCCGTTATATTAATGATTGAAATTGCGTGTAAAAGAAATATTAATGCGGTCTAAAGTATATACCTAAACCCTAAGAGATCTGGTTCATCCGGGTTTAGTGTGGTAAAGATAAGAAGCTTCTTTATGCTGTCATTCCTGCGGAAGCAGGAATCTAGTCTTTATGCGGATCTACTGGATTCCTGCTTCAAGCTTTTTCAAAAAGCTTGAGCAAAAAGGAATAAGATTTTCGCAGGAATGACATGCTTAGAAAGTTTTTAAATTATTTCCACACTCAATTCGGAAGAGCCAGAGATTTTCAATAATGATTCTGAAGTTATGCTGTTATTTTGATAAAGTCAAGTTAATTTCCATTTCGCTTCTTCAAAGTTGATATAACAGCTTTTGCTATGCGTTCTCCCGCTTCCCGGTATTTCTCCCGAGTCAAAACCATACTTTTCACCATGGCGTATGGGTTTTCGATGGTAAAGCTGGGTATATTAAAGGCCGTCCAGCCGTATCTTGAGAAGCTGGGTGTTTCCCATCGGGATTTATAGTTGGCCACCTTACCGAAAGGATCGGCGGCGTATTCTTTGCCCAGGAATTCTGCTATGATATTGGCTACATTTATTACTGAGTCATGGTGATCTCTGGCTGTTTCGGGATCCGGTAAAAAGCAATACATACCGTTTGTCTCGCAAGCTCCTGGGGCGTGGAAATCTATGGCTGCGGCTGGTTTGCATTGCTGTTTCCATCGCTGCATGTCTCGCTGGAATACCAGCACTTCGTGGCGCATAGGTGGCTGAGCCCAGGCTCGGTTCAGGTCGTAGGGGAAGTTATCCTTGCCGTAGTCACCCTGTTCTACCCCATCTATGTTGGTGAGGGGGATTGACCAGACCAGGGGTGCGCTCTCCCCTAGAGTTGCTACATAACGCAGAAATCCATCCAGCACCCATGATCCCGATGTCTCGCCGGAATGCTGGCGGGATATGAGGTAAAAACCGGGACGGTTGCCGCCTTTTACACCGTAGCTGTTGCTGAGTCGGATTAACGGTCTCCCCTGCTGACTTATGCCTATTATATCGCTTTTCCAGTATCCGCTTGTTTCCTCTATTAATTTATCCAGTTCAGGCCGACCATAAGGGTAACAGTAAGCCACGTCGGCGAAGGTTTCAGGAGTGTCAATCAGCCATATTGCCCGGTTACGACCATCCAGCATATATTCTACAATAGGCGCGCCCAACCTTTGCCAGTCTTTGCCTTCATATCTTATAACCGGGCGCATGTTGTGAGGTTCGCCGCCGCCCAGCATGTTCTGGGTATTTTTTAGTACAAGCCTGACTTTGCGGCTTTGTTCCTGTGGTTCTTTACAGAGACGGAAGCAGAACCAAAGGCACTCCGGGCCTCCGTGGGGATGCGGTCTGAAACTTACTTTTGTTATGCTTTCGTTAGATTCAATGCAAACATCGGCTACATTTCCATAAGGTGTATTGTTTTGAACTGTAAACGACAACTTTTCCTCCGTTGTTTCGTGATCAGTGATCTATAATCTGTGATCAGTAAATTTTTGTATTTTATGATTTATTGCGCCATTTTTCTGATTTCATGTAATCTACAAAGATTTTTGCGCATTTATCCAGGTTTTCTATACTTCCACCGCCTTTTAATGGTGCGCACATTTCATAAGCTACCCAACCCTGGTAATTAATGTCTTCCAGAGCAGCAAAGAAGCCCGGGTAATCCACAAAGCCCTCGCCCATAGGCACAGCACGGATGTCATTTATCTTTTTATTATAAGTATTTATGGTAGGATCGTAAGTGTATCGTGGAAGCCTTGCATAATCGGCGACTGTGGTATGAAGTATAAACGGCTTCATGGCATAAACAGCCTGTTTAATCTCTTCACCTTCCATATCCTGCAAAGCCGGTGCCCATGCGTCAAAGGCGGCTTTACAGTTGGGTTCGTCCACTTCCTCAAGAAGCCAGCGCATGGAATCGTGATGAACGCCTACGTCATGATGATTCTGAACCACCAGTATTGCTCCATGTTCAGCCGCCTGTTGGGAAGCGAGTTTCAGGCCTTTTACACATGCCTCCCAGTGTTTGTCAAATACCACACCTCCCCGCTCAAGTCCGGTAAAGATGCGTATTATTGGTGTGCCCAGATCAACTGCAAGTCTGGCCAGCTCGTTTATATATACAGCATGCATTTCCGCCATAGGTGACATAGGTCGCTCAATTCCTGCTGTAAAATCTGTATATCCGGCGATACATGCTACTTGCAGGTTAAGGGATTTCAGCTTGTTTTTGAAGCTCTGATATTTTTCCGTTCCCATGTCCAGAGTTGATATATGAGGACGTTTGGACATAAGCATTATACCTTCGTAACCTGCGGCTTTCGCTTTGTCCAGTATATCTTCTACAGGAAGGCTTGACTGACCTCGCCAGACTCCTGCGTAACTTACTGTATGTAGTGCTAATTTCCAGGACATTATTGGTTCTCCGTAATCCGTAATTCGTGATCGGTTATATTTGAGTTAAATCATAAATTCTTTTCTGTAAATGCGTTCTATACTGCTTTTGTCAAAGCTTTCAATCTGCTGGGAGGAAATCGGCACGGTAGCACCTTTTGTGGTGGAAACCAGTGCTCCCATAATGTTACCCAACCTGCATGCATCACCTAAAGGTTTATTTCGTAGTATGTTATAAGCAAAACCTGCGGTAAAGGCATCTCCTGCGCCTACCGAGTCGGCCAGTTGGATTTTGTATCCGGGATCGTAAACTTTTTCGCCTTCGTCTGAGACGGCTAAAGCCCCTTCTGATCCCAATGTAACCACGCAGTATTTGAGGTTCCATCCTTTGATTGTGCTTTCACAAAGCTGGATCAAATCTTCACCATATATGCCAAATATCTCGCTGATTTCGTATAATTCATCTTCATTTAGCTTTAGAATATCAGCTTTTTCAAGGGAGTATTCAATGGTCTCTTTATTATAACAATCTTTCCTTAGATTTATATCCAGTAGTTTTATGCTGTTTTCTGTTAGTTCCAGCAGTTCCATAAGGGTTTCACGGGTTTTGTGTGCTCTTTGAGACAGCGTGCCGAAGCATATACAATCGGCTTTTGGGGCAATTTCTTTGAGTGAATCCGTCATTTCAATGTAGTCATAGGCAACATCGGGGATTATCACAAAATTTGGGTTGTTATTTTCATCAAAAGACACCGGAACTGTACCGGTAGGATGATTTTTATCCCACTGCAAGTAATCCTTATTCAATCCCAGATCCGCCACATTCTTAAAGGCCTTTTCACCCAGTTTGTCTTTACCCAGTCGGCTAACCAGGATTCCCCGATCACCCAGGGAATTTACACGATAGATGAAATTACACACCGCACCTCCCAAGACTGATTCAGTAGGAAGCAAATCCCACAAGAGTTCTCCAAATGCCAGGATAGTTTTTTTCATTTTTTTTGACCTTTTTCAACTAATTTTATTTGATCTTACCCACCTGTTGCAAACCAAGCCGTTGATTGCAAAAAAGCAGCCTGACTATCAGGTAGATCAACTATAGTTTCGCCATCAATCTCTATTCTTCCTGCAAGACCTTCCGGGCTGGCATTATAAAACGTTGAGTAGAAAACGCAGGCGACAAGATATGATCCCAGGGGATTGGGGTGGCTCTTGTCTTCTGTATGAAGTATCAAAGCTTTGTCTGCCTCCAGAGCCTTTTTCCATGCCAGACCAACCGGCGCAATAATCGTATTATTCTTCTCCGCCAGTTCCGTATATGCCCCGACAATATCCTCTATCATTTCCGGTATATGCTGTCGTGCCCAGGTCATAAAAAGCACCGTCTTTGCTTTTGTTTCCTGTGTTCTTTGAATTAGCATATCACCGTATTTAATCATATCATCCCGTTTTTCCACTGCAGCCAGACTGTGGTTTTGTAAAACTATAAAATCCCAAATATCTTTGTCTATGGCATCCAGGGTTTCCTGATTATTTATATGCCACTGAAAATCAACACCACCCTGGGTTACCATCTCAACTTCCAACTGCTTTCCTGCCGATTCGGCAAGTTTTGAGACTATCCAGGGCATTTTGTTGCAAAAAGTGTAGCTGTTACCTATGAAAAGGGCTTTGGTGATAGGCATTTGTTTTCTCCTGAATCTAATGAGAATAGCATACGGATAAATACGGATGAAACGGATTTTCAAGGATTAGGATTTATGTCATTATACTAAAAAATTCCTATACACTAATGTCTATAGTATACAAACAGCTTTGGGATTATTTCGTAAATAGTCAACATTTGTATCAATTAGATTACTCATTATTCCATAAACCAATTCTTTTCATACGTTCGTTGGTTCCTTTTCTTATTTCACGAACATATTTATCTGTTTCACCAATATCTTCTCGATCAGACCATATTCCTTTTGCCATCTGTATTTTTGCCAGATTTGTTTTACACTCATTTTGTATGGAAAATAGTTGTTCTAATGCAATATCCACAAGTTCTGATATGGATTTGTTATTTTCAATACTCAGTTTCTTTAAAATGCTGAATTGCTGTTCGGATAATTTTATTTCCACTGTCTTCATTTATATTCACACCCTTATTATTAATGAAGATCATATTTTCAATAGCCTAATGTAAGTATATAATTGTTGGTGTTTGTTTTTCAAGTCTCTTTTACTCCCCGATAATTTTTACCAGAACCCTCTTACGCCGTTTGCCGTCGAATTCTCCATAAAATATCTGCTCCCATGTGCCAAAATCCAATTTACCGTTGGTTATAGCCACCACCACCTCGCGGCCCATGATCTGTCTTTTAAGATGCGCGTCGCCATTATCTTCGCCAGTTCTGTTATGCATGTATTGGGATATGGGCGCGTGGGGGGCGAGTTCTTCCAGCCATTCTTCGTAATCTTGCAGTAAACCCGATTCGTTGTCGTTTATGTAGACGCTGGATGTTATATGCATGGAATTCACCAGGCATAATCCCTCCTTTATTCCGCTTTCGGATACGCATTTTTCTACCTGGGGTGTAATGTTTATAAAACCACGTCTTTTTGGGATTTCAAACCATAATTCTTTCCTGCAGCTTTTCATTTTATAACCTTTCTGTGGAGGTTTCCATTATGTAACATAGTTAGCTTTTGGAACATAGATTAACACAGGTTTAGATAAATTTCTATACTTAATTTTTAGAATTTAGAACATAATCCTATTTTCTATTGTGCATCACTTTAAAGGGCTCAGCAAGAGCTTCGTCCTCCCACCAGCTTTACAATTCTGAATAGATTTTTGTCCAAAATCATTTTTAACATCAGAGAAAAACAGTTGACAATAAAATCAGGATGGATTATTCTATCCAAAGACCAAACCGTGTTAAATATTTCCATTTCATTTGTAATTTGACAAATTTATCAGCTTATATAGGCCTTTTATATAGGTTTTTGATATATTTTTTGCCTTTTTAAAATACTTTTTACAATTTAGAGATACGGGGGATAAAATTGGCTATAACCTATGAAAAAAAACTTAATCTGACTTCTAACGCAAGACGTATACTGGATATGAGATATCTGATACGAAATGAGGAAGGTAAACCCATAGAAGAGCCGGAAGATATGTTCCGTCGAGTGGCCCAGAATATAGCTTCTGCCGATAAGCTGTATAATCCTGATGTAGATATTGAAAAGACTGAAGAAGAATTTTATAATATTATGGCGGATCTGGAATTTTTGCCTAATTCACCCACTTTAATGAACGCAGGACGTGAACTTCAGCAGTTGTCGGCATGTTTTGTGCTACCAATTGATGATAGCATGCCCAGTATTTTTGAAACCCTCAAAAATACCGCTTTGATACACAAAAGCGGAGGCGGTACCGGCTTTTCGTTTTCCAGAATAAGACCAAAAAACGACATTGTTAAATCCACAAGTGGAGTCGCCAGCGGGCCTATATCGTTTATGAGCATATTTGATTCGGCCACAGAAGAAATAAAGCAGGGAGGAACCCGTCGTGGGGCTAATATGGCCATACTTCGGGTTGATCATCCCGATATTATGGAATTTATAACCTGTAAGCATGATAATAATAAGCTGAATAATTTTAATATTTCAGTGGGCCTGACAGAAAAATTCATGGAAAGGGTCGCTAAGGAAGAAGAATATGAATTAATAAATCCCCGAACAGGTAAAGCTATTAAAAAAGTCAACGCCAAAGATGTATTTAATCGTATTGTGAAAGGTGCATGGAAAAACGGCGATCCGGGGATAGTTTTTCTGGATAGGATAAACAGGGATAATCCAACTCCGGAACTTGGTGAAATAGAAAGTACAAATCCCTGCGGCGAACAACCCCTTTTACCTTACGAATCCTGCAACCTGGGATCAATTAACTTGCTAAAGATGGTTAAGAGAGATAATGGAAACTGGGTTGTTGACTGGGAAAAGCTAAAGGATATTATCTATAAAGCCGTCCATTTTCTGGATAACGTTATTGATATGAATAACTTTCCACTCCCTGAAATAGAAGAGAAAACCAAGAGCAACAGGAAGGTCGGTCTGGGTATAATGGCCTGGTCTGATATGCTTATCAGGCTTGGTATACCCTATAATTCCAGCATGGCCGTTCAACTGGCTGAAAGTGTTATGGAATTTATAGATTATCATGCTGAGATGGCTTCAGTTGAACTGGCAAAGGAAAGAGGACCGTTTCCTAACTTTGACAAAAGTATATTCAAAGACGGAAACCGAAAGCATAATGATAGAACTACCAACGGTAACTTTGGAAGGCCTGAACTGGACTGGTCAAAACTTCAAAAGATGATAAAAGAACATGGGATACGCGGTGCAGCCCATACCACAATCGCCCCAACTGGAACTATATCCCTGGTTGCTTCGGTTTCTTCTGGTATTGAACCACCATTCGGAATATGTCATATCAGAAAAGCGATGGATGGCGAAGAACTGGTTATGGTCCATCCTCTTTTTGAGGAAATGGCCAAAGCCGGTGAATTTTACAATGATGAGTTGATCTATAAGATTCATGAAGAAGGTTCTATTCAGGAGATGGAGGAAATACCGGAGGAACTGCGTAAGCTATTTGTAACTTCCCATGATATTTCCCCTGAATGGCATGTGCGGATGCAGGCGGCTTTCCAAAATCATACGGACAATGCCGTTTCAAAAACTGTAAATTTCAAGAATGAAGCGACGAAAGAGGATGTTGAGCGAGTTTACATGCTGGCTTATGAATTGGGATGTAAGGGTGTCACCATCTATCGGGATGGAAGCCGGGATGAACAGATACTTAACATCGGTAAAACTCAGAAGGTTCAGACTGAAAGTAGTCAGGAAGCCAATCCTATGCCCAGAGGTTCTATGGCACCAAGACCTCGGCCACTGGTGACTGCCGGTTCAACAAGAAAAATTGAAACCGCTGAATGTGGCTCAATATATATCACTGTCAACGAAGATGAAGAAGGACTTTGCGAGGTATTCATCAATATGGGACGATCCGGCGGATGTCGGGCTGCCCAATGCGAGGCTATTGGTGTTCTTATTTCAACCGCACTACGTGCAGGGGTTGATCCTGATTCTATTAGCAAGCGTCTCAAAGGTATACGGTGCGCTTCTCCATCATGGCAGCCGGGAGGTATGATATTATCCTGTGCTGACGCTATCGGCAAGGCTATGGAACAATACACGGAAATGAAAATCGGTAAAACACGAGAGAAGCAAAACAAAGTTGACGATCTTATAATGGCGGATATTTGTCCTGAATGTCCTGAATGCGGTAATATGCTGGAATATTCGGAAGGTTGTGTTATTTGCAAATTATGCGGATATTCTAAATGCTGGTAAAAAGAATTTTGGTTCTTCCGGATTTAGTGTGTTTATAGTTAAAAATTCTCTCAGTTTGTCATTTCTGCGAAAACAGGAATCCAGTCTTTATGCAGATCTACTGGATTCCTGCTTTCGCAGGAATGACAGCATTAAAAAAGTTTCTTATCGTTACCACACTGAACCCGGAAAAGCCAGAACTTTTGTCTGGGTTATTTTATTGACAAATATTGCTATTTGTATATAATAGTTATAAAAGTTTATGAATTATTTTTAATTTTAAGTAAATTGATTTTGTTGTTTCTGGCCCACTAAGTATTTTTGGTTTTTGAGAAATAATGCCTGAACTTATTATAGAAAATCCTCCTGAAATGGAAAGGCTATTGTCCAAATACGAAGGCGGGATTATACCACCTTTGGTTGCCAAAAATGGCGAAGATGATAAAGCCTTACTCAGACAGGAACTGCTGGAGATTTTTCAGGAGGGTTTTTCTGCTAAGTATAATATCCCGCTATGTGTATCTGTAATTTCAGATAATAAACAAAAAGTATATCCGAGTAGTCAGTCCAGAGATCAAAAAGCCGATATTTATCTAAAGTCTTGTAAGTATTATAAAGCTTTAAACGCTGATATTAATACAGATAACCCGGAAAATGAAAATATAAGTTTAAATTTTTGCTATAACTGTATTTCCAGACTTTTACCAAAAATGCGGGAAGCAGTAACCACAGCTTATATGTGCGTTAATGGAATGATCTGTTTTGCTTCCGCCGTTCAGGTAGCCGGTGAAACTATTGCAATTCTTACAACAGGTTGCAGAAAACCCAAACCCGGGAATATCTGGCCTGAAGGTATCCTGGAAAATGAACTTTTACATTTACCTGATGATATATCCTCTTCCGAATACAATAAAATCGATCTCTGGGAAGAAAGTAAAATCAGAATCGGTAAAAGCGAAGCTATACTCGGTCTTGAAGTCGGCACTTTGCTGAAGACTCTGGATGAAAACATTAATAACGATGCAGAATTAGAGATAACTCCGGAAGACATGGAAAATATAATGTTGAGGTTGGAGAGTGCTGGAAAACACATTTCAGAGATGGCTGATAACAGCTATAGGCTCGAAAAGGAATCTGTTGTGGGCTGGATAAGGGCTGAAATGGCAAGTGCTCTTTCCTCAGTGGATATTTTCTGGGAAAAAATCCGTTGGTGTCTTGGTAATCTTACAAGATTTTTAGGGGTTGATTATATTCTTTTAATCTCCCGGGATAAGTCTGAATCAGCTTCATTTAATCTTTTATGTCAGTATGGTCTTTCGGAAGAAACTTTACCTGCTATTAAATATGATTGGGCTGGTTCTGCGTCAAAGTTAGTTGATTTTATTCGGGAGATAGAGGGTAAAGAACATGTCCTAGAAATAAATCTGAAAAAGCATCGGGATGCACCTATTCTGGGTATGCTTTACAGCATTTATGGTAAGGGTGTAAATTATCCTGGACTTGTTGCATCAACAGCCACAGTAGATGGCGGCTTGACATTTATGCTGTTGGGTAAATATGAGCCTGATGTGAAACAACGTGGCATATATCAGGACGAGTCTTCTGAATGCTGTATTAGCTGGATGCGGGAAGATGATTGCCTTTATTTGATGACGATTGTGCGTGAAATGGCTATCATTTCCAATGTATTTTTCTCAATGGAGAAATTACGTGATACAGTGGAAGAACGGACAAATCTTATGGAATCGGTTTCTCACGACCTGCGAACACCAATCCAGAATGTAATGATAGCTGCTGAAAATTTACGGGAAGGCCGGGTTTCTCCTGAACGGGCATCCCGTACAATAACCGGGGTTGTAACCCAACTCCAGAGGCTTAACCTGCTGGCCCAAAAGGCATGGATGCTTGAACAAATACGACTAGACAAACTTAGTTATGAAAATCGGCAGGTAGAACCTTATATAATTTTTTCTGAATGCAGGGAGATAATGACAGACCTGGCTGAGAGACGCTCGGTGGATATATATATAGATCCGGATATAAAGACCTGGAAGCCCATTGTCGTAGATCCGGAGATATTCAGGCTTGTAGTAATGAATATGCTGGACAATGGTATAAAATATTCTTTTCCCAATACATGTATAAGGATCGGTGGCTGGCAGGATGATTCGGGCATAGGTACGGCTATAACTTTTGAAAACGAGGGTATAATAATACGAGATGAAGAGAAAGATCGTATTTTTGAGCGGCATTTCAGGGCAAATAACGCGGTGAAAATGGATCCTGCAGGTAGCGGTGTGGGTTTATCGCTGGTAAAGGAGTTTGTTGAACATTACAACGGTAAGATTGACGTAAGAAGTACTGAAGTACGTTTTAATCGCTATCTGAATGTATTTTCGCTGTTTTTGCCCGGGAGGTAAGGGAATGAAAAAGAGAGTCCTCTTTGTGGAGGATGAGCAGTTTTTTCTGGACCAACTTCAGGTGGCGTTAGAAGATGAATATGAAATAGTGCCTGCTTATACTGCCGCAGCCGGCATGGAAATTGTAAGTAAAGAAGAATTTGATGCTGTTCTTTTGGATATTATGATGGCTCCACCTGATGATATTGATCCTGAAGTTGTAAACTATGGTCGAAGTACAGGCGTTGAGATATGCAGAAGAATAAAAAGCATTAAGCCGGAAATCCCTATAATAGGCCTTACAGTGGTTAGGGATCCTGATATACTGGAAGAAATAAAAAACGCTGGTGCTTATAAAATTATAAACAAACCAGCTACCTCCGGAGATGTTAAATCAGCTCTGGATGAAATTTTTGATTAAAACCGTTACATTTTGGAACACAAGGCTGGAAGTGGTTCATTATGGTGAAAAATAATAACAATTCTCATTCAAAGGATACCCGTAGTTTTTTAAATGACGCTTTAAAGGACTTTCGTACAAAACCCGATCCCAACGAACGCTTACGGAGTCTATGGAAAATAGGTCAGCTTATAGATCGAACTACTGATGAAGAGCTTTATGAGTTGGCTGCGGCTGCTGCGGTGGAGGAAGACCACCGCGTAAGAGGTGAAATATGCTATGCCATATCACGCTCTCAAAGACCGGGATTGAAAAATCAACTTATCCAGTTATTACGGGCAATGGCCCAGGATGATGACCACTATGTCCGTCGTTCTGCTATAACTGCCCTGGGTGAATTGGGAGGAATACGGGAACTAACTCTGGCGACTATTGACCCGGTTCTGGATGATGTGGAAAGCCTTAAAGCAGTGGTAGAAAAGCTGGGTCAGGAGATGATTTCTCTTCATGAAAGCATACAGGAATTTTCCAATGCAGATTCGTCTGTTTCTGATCAGGATGAAACAGTTATGGATGACTACATGATAAGCTGGGAAACATATTTACGTCACGAAAACAAACTTCTTCAGGAGCACAAAGGTGATTTTGTTGCCATATACAGGGATAAAATAGTAGGTATTGACGATGATCAGATTAAGCTTGCTGAAGATGTTTACGACAAATACGGCCTTGTAGAAGCTCTTATATGCAAAATCGAAGTGGAAGATGAACCGATCCAAATACCTCCAGCCAGAGTGATAGTAGGATAAAAATGCCAGAACTTATCGTTAGCGAAAAACCTTATGAGAAACACGAAGGAACGGCCTGCTTTGCACCTTATGTAAATGTAAGTATATCCGCGCTTACCGGCAGGAAACAGGTCGAGGTTTCATTTAAGGCCAGGATTGATACAGGCGCGGATATTACCTGTATACCCTCCGAAAAGGCCAAGATGCTGATGCCCCTGCTTCTTGGCAAACCTGTCCTTATCAGGGCCCACGATGGAAGCATAAAGCGAGCCCGAACCCATCTGGTTATTATTTCAATACACAGCTATCCCCAGGGCGAAGAAGTCAAAACCTACCGCCCGGAACGCGGCGTTCTTTTAACAGATTCTGATATAGGCCTGATCGGCATGGATATTATAAGCAAATACTGGAAGCTGAATTTCGATGGAATAGCGCATCGGTTTTCCGTGGAATCGGCGTGAATTTGGTGATTTTTAAATGAAAAACGGGACACGCGTCGGTTTATATACAAAACCTTTTTCGTTTTTAATGGTTATGTAATCGTTAAAAAACAACATCCCTTGATTGTCATTCCTGCTTCAAGCTTTTTGAAAAAGCTTGAAGCAGGAATGACAGCATATAGAAGTTTCTTATTTTCAACACATTGAACCTGAAGGAACCAAACTTTATTTGTTACCCCGTTCTTCGCAATAACATAGGGACATAAATTTTATACTTGGCTATATGTAAATAAGGTTGATTTTTGGGTATTGGTTAATGTGAAATTATATAAAAGTATTATTAAGAACAGGTAGGAAATGGGTTAAGATAAGATGAGTTTTATGGAGATATAAATGCACTGAGACATATTATAATATCCCAGTGCATTTGAAAGTTTTTATAGTTCAATCGTATCTATTACATATCCGCAGTCATTTCCAGAAGTGATTTCAAGGCATCGTCGGATGTGCCTATGGGCCAGAATTCCAGTCCTACGAATCTTTCGTAGCCTGATTCGGCTATGCTCTTGAATACGTTTTTGTAGTTGATTTCGCCGGTCCCCGGTTCGTGTCTTCCCGGAACGTCGGCCACGTGGAAGTGGGATATTTTGTCAATGCTGTCGGTTATGTTGGCGATGAGGTTACCCTCGGTAATCTGCTGGTGATAGATGTCGTAAAGCAGTTTCACGCTGGGGCTTCCTACTTCGTCAATTATCTGGAAACCTTCGTCGGAGGTATACAGGTAATAACCCTTGTGGTTTACCAGGACATTCAGGGGTTCCAGGCTCAGAACCATGCCCTCAGGTTCCAGTATTTCAGCCGCTACTTTCAGACCTTCAACGATGCTTTCGTGCTGTTTGTCCCTGCTGACACCTTCTATCTCGTTTCCTGTGGTGACCAGCATCCCATCGCATCCCAGTTTTTTTGCTACCTCTATGGAAGCCTTCAGCCTTTCCGGCAGTTTTTCACGATTTTTAGGATCGACCAACGGGCCACCTACATCGGCTCCGAAAGTACCTACTTCAATACCGAATTTGTCTTTTGCCTCTTTGATGGCATCAATGTCTTTGTTGCCCCAACCCCAGAATTCAAAGGCCTTTAAGCCTACGTTTGCTACTTTTTCGATTCTTTCGATAAAGGGAACATCTGTGTAAAGAGCTTCGATACAAGCTGAAAGTTTTATCATTATCCTTTCTCCTTTTATTCTAAATTAACCCATTTACCACCCCGGGCGGATTTTTCGGCAGCGTCCATAATCTGCTGCACTTTAAAACCGTCGTAAAGGGTAGGCGGCGAAGGTTCGCCTTTGACAACGTTGCATAAGAAATCATAAATACTGGCTATATGAAAACGAGACCATCCGGGCGCGAATTTGGGTCCCGGGAAAACCGATGGTTCAGGGTAACGCTGGACAGCTTCAATACGGGTAAATCCTTTATTACCCCCATAAGGACCGCCTTCGGCCCGGTCATCGTATACATCAAGCCAGCTTGATTCCATGAGGCTAAAGCGCATTGCACCTTGTTTGCCGTGTATATCAAACCACAGATCATCGTTTGTTCCTGTGGCGATGCGCGACGCTTCCACAGTACCCAGAGCGCCATTTTTCATCTTCATCTGGATCAGGGCAAGATCATCTACTTCCACATCCACAAGCTGATCGCTACCCTTTGTAACAGGACGCTGTTTTACAAATGTCTTTGTAGTGGCAAAGACTTCTGCACAATCTCCCAGAAGATAACGCATGAGATCCAGAATGTGAGATCCCAGATCGTAAAGGGCTCCGCCGCCACCCTGGGATTTGTCCAGACGCCAGCTCATGGGCCTTTTGGGATCGGTGTATCCAGCGTGCAGATATGCCGCCCGGAAACTCATTACATCGCCCAGAAAGCCGTCATCAATTAACTGCCTGGCCCTGATGGTAGCCGGAACAAACCTGTATTGGAAAGTCATCTGGTGAACCACGTCAACACCTTTAAGAGCTTCCACTACTTCCTCTGCATGGGCAAGATTCATGGCTAAAGGTTTGTCGCAGTAGATGTGTTTGCCTGCTTTCAGGGCATCTACCAGCAGGTCTTTGTGAAGGTTATTTGGAGTGCAGCAATTTATTATATGTATATCGTCCCGATCCAGCAGTTGATGGTAAGCGGTAGTTCCAAATTCATATCCACCGTGTTGAGCAGCGATTTCCGCTGTTTCCTTCCGGGATGTGCAAACACCCACAAGCCGGACTTTTGCCGGCGGCGGATTGTAAAAAATGGGTATGCTGTTGTAGGCATAGGTGTGCATCTTTCCTATGAATCCATAGCCCACCATGCCTACACCGAATTCCTTTAGTGCCAATCTATTACCTCCTATTTTCTGTGTATTTTATATATGCTGTCAACCTCATCTTTGCTAAGTTCCTTTTCGCCGCCCAGCATCCGGGCTACAAGGATGATATGGGCTGAGTGTTCAACTCTTTCCAGTGTATAGTATGCATCAAATACGTCTTTACCAACGGACATAACGCCATGATTCGCCAGCAAAATGGCATCACTGTCGGCTATGAATTTGTCAATGGTTCGAGCTAGATCGTCGGTGGATGGTCTCTTATAAGGTGCAAGAGGAACCCCACCCAGAGTCGAGATTACTTCGGGAATAGCCTTTTGCTCTAATGAAACATGGGCTACGGCAAAACCTGTGCTTATGGGCGGGTGGGCATGGGCAACCGCGCCTGCATCCGGGCGTTTTTCGTATACCCTCAAATGCAGTTTCAATTCTGATGACGGCTTGAGAAAACCGGATATAACCTCACCTTGCATGTTTACCTTGATAAGCTGATCCGTCGTAATATCGCCTTTGCACATGCCTGTAGGCGTAGCAAGTATTTCATCCTCCGACATTCGCAGGGTTACATTGCCGTCATTTGATGCCACAAATCCCTTTTGATATATTCGTTTGCATACCTCGATCATTTCGTGTCTGTATTGACTCTCGGATTTCATTAATCTTCCTTATTGATATGAGTGTAAACCTGACAGGAGAAAATTCACACCGAAAAATGTAAATAAAACCGCTAAAAAACCCACAATAGAAACAATTGCCGAATACTTGCCCTTCCATTTGGCCACGATGCGCAGATGCAGGTAGATAGCATATATGAACCATGTTATCAGCGACCAGGTTTCTTTTGGATCCCACGACCAGTAACTACCCCAGGCCACATCAGCCCAGAAAGCGCCGGATATTATCCCCAATGTCAAAAATGGAAAACCTATGCTTATGGACTTATATCCAATTATGTCCAGCCTTTCTTTTGAAAGCATGGCATCTGGATTATCTTTTTTCTTAATTAAATATGCAATACTGACGGCAAAGGACACAGCAAAGCATGCATAACCGATAAAGCATGTGGCAATATGAAATGGCAACCATCCGCTTTGCAAAGCAGGAACTAAAGGCGATGATTTTTTGAACTGCTCAGGTAAAAGGGATGCGGAGGCAATGGCCAGGAAAGCCAAAGGAGTTATCAATGCACCAAGCACCCTGATTTTGAATCTGATCTGCATAAACAGGTATATAACTGCGATCAACCATGACCAGAATACCAGGGTTTCATATATAGTAACAAAGGGTGCATGTCCAATCTGCACCGTTTTTATTATAAGGGCTGCTGTCTGCACCACTATCCCTACACTTAGAATCCATGTAGCCACTTTGCCTATGGATTCCTTGTGGAAAATGGCATACAGCAGGTATAATATGGTAGCCAGCAGGTAGACTACCAGAGATATGGTGAAAAGTATTGAACTAGCAGAATTCATTATGATTCTCCGAAAAAATTATTTAAAAATCTACTCAGCATCCACAAGCTGATCCGCATAGCTGGCGACCTTGCGTATAGCTTCCAGAACACGATCAACAGCATCAGGCACAGGATCGCTGAGGACAGGCAGGAATACCAGTTTTTCCACCATCTTTTCTGATACAGGGAAGTCACCCTTATTATAGCCCGGATAATCGCCGCAAAGGGGACCGCGATTGCGGGTGTATAGATCAAAGCCTTCGGCAAAGATAGGTAGTGTATGCAGTAACGGATAACCACTTAAATGGGCTGGTAGTCCCTCTTTTCTCAAAGCTTCCACAAAGGTTGATGTGAACAATCCGTTTTGTTCTTCAGGAATATGTATAATAGGAAAGCCGTAAAACCCACCTCTAACTGCTCCTTCGTAGACTTTTACAGGCTTTACACCTGGGATGTCTTTAAGACCAGCTTCAACTTCTGATACATACTTAGAGCGTCTGTCGTTTAGACCTTTCAGCTTGCGCATCTGAACCTGGGCAATTCCTACACCCACCGGATGGGCCCGGAATTTCATACCTGTACCCAGGGGTTGATATTTGGCGTATTTTTCTGTTACAAGGTCCATTCCCTTCATACGGTTTACCTGGCCTACAAGACATGCCCTCTCAAATACCTCTGTATCGTCTGTGGCGATGATTCCGCTTTCACCTGCGCTAACGGGTTTGCTTCCCTGCAAACTCCAGCATCCTGCATGGCCGATAGTTCCACAGTGACGACCCTTATACATGGCCCCATGAGCATGAGAGCAGTCCTCAACTACAGGTATACCGGTTTCCCGGCTGATTTCCATAATGGGATCCATATCGCATACGTTACCCCAGAGATGCACAACCACGATAGCAGCGGTTTTATCAGTAATACGGCGGCGAATATCCTCAGGATCAGCCATCATGGACTCAGGATCGCTTTCACAGAATACAGGCCTTGCCCCCATGAATATAACCGGCGATATGGTGCATATCCATGTGTAAGCAGGACATATCACTTCATCTCCGGGACCTACCCCCAGGCCAAAAAACGCACTGTATAAAGCCGCTGTGCCGTTCATTACGGTTATGGCATACTTTACACCCAGCTTCTCCCGCCATTCTTTTTCAAATTCTCTTACAACGGGAGTACCGCCGGAAAGCTCGTTTCTTAATGTCATATCATAGGCAACCTGGGCTTCTTCATCTGTAACCTGTTTCCAGTTATCCAGCTTTGGAAATTCCGGAGTCTGAACAGTCTGGACAAATACCGGAGCGCCACCTAATGCGGCTGGCTTATCTTTTGACTTTCCCATCAGATATTCCTTTCTTTATCGTAATCGTTAAAAAATGGATATAATATGGATATAATTTAGTTGTCATTTACCATAATTATAAAGGTATTTTCTAAACACATTTTTCATTTTTTAACGATTACTTATTAGATTATATATGAATATTTATATTATTTACATTCTGGGATTTATCATAACATACGGGAACAGGATAGTCAACTCAGAACAAAAAAATCCCCTGATTCAAATAAAATCAGGGGATAATATATTAAGACTTTCTATATTTCCATATTCAGCACCACATCCACCATATCTGCATCCAGATCATCGGGAAAATTTTTCTCCTTCGAATTCTTTTCGTTTAACATCCTCTTTAATGACTCAATTATCAATCTTTCAATACCTGTAGAAGATATTTTGCTGTTTGATACAAGCAGACTTTCATATTTTGTCATTGATCCAACCTCCTTCTTTTAATTCTTCTTTCCATTAATATTATAATACCGAATGTGTGACAGACCAATGTCCCTGCTTAAAAACTCTTGACTTTTAAGCGGAACAGGTATATCATTCCCATGTTGTATAATTCAGGAAGGAGGGCTTGTATACTTGCGAAGACAAAATTTTTCCAGCAGCGGCAGAGATGTTAATCAGGAAAATGAAAATTCAGAGAAATCGAATGACCTGTTAGGCCGCCTTTTTTATCTTATTCGGGACCAACGTCAAAAAGCTATCAGGGGTTTTAAGACTTACCTACGCTTACTTATGTATGCCAAGCCTTATTGGCACTTAAGTCTCCTGGTACTTATTTTATCCATATTCACATCCTTCATAACAATCCTGCCAACTCAAATTACCGGCGTTGCTATTAATGAAATCCGTGCAGCAGAACGATTTGCATCAGATAATTCAGAATCTGGTAGCAGTAGCATACCTGACAATGTGCCAAGGACCACAACCCCGTCCAGAAGAAGTAAACCGGGCCAAAAAACACTGCCCATTGAGCCAATAATCCGCGATGCCGCAGACTATGTATCGAATAACTGGATGCCGGATAGAAGTCCTTTTATTGTTACATTTTATGTACTTGCCGCGGCTTTTTTGTTTTTACAGTTGTTAAGTCTTGGAATTAAGGTCGCTCATGATTTTTTGATGGCAAAACTTGGTCAGACTTTGATTTTCCTTATGCGGAATGATGTGTATAGCCACATACAGGAACTATCGCTGAGATATTTCCAGGAGAATAAAACCGGTGATGTTATGTCCAGGATTGTCAACGATGTCAACTCTCTGCAATCGGTAATGCTGGGGCCAGTGATCCGGTTTGTTACCGACTTTATGCGCCTGTGCTGGGTGCTTTATTTCTGCCTGAATTGGGACTGGAAACTAACTTTGCTTTCGCTTTTTGTGGGCCCATTTTTAATCCCAATAACTATAGCCTTTGGTAATATAATGCGAAAGACCTATCGGATTTTAAGAAGAAAAGTTGGAGAACTTAATGCCCTTATACAGGATGATATATCCGGAATTCGCATCATAAAAGGTTTCGCCAGAGAGGATGTTGAATACGAGAGGTTTGTGGAAAAAAATAAACAGAACATGGACCTTAACATTAAAGTAGCCCGTATAGCGGCAGTTTTTGCCCCTACTCTAAGCGTATTGGTACAGGGTGGCTCTCTGGTAGTATTGCTTTATGGTGGAATCAAAGTTTTAAGGGGGGAAATGACGGCGGGTATGTTTGTTGTATTTTTCCCTTATATACATATGCTCTATGGCCCGCTGATGGGTATAACACGATTTTACGCGGTAATTCAAAGGGCTTTGGCCTCAGTGGAACGTGTTTTTGAGGTGCTGGATACAGTGCCGGAGATCAAGGATAAAGAAGATGCAGTTGAACTTCCCATGATCAAGGGCAAGGTGGAATTCCGGGATGTTAACTTTAGCTATTCCGATGACGTGGAAGTATTAAAAAACGTAAACCTGAAGGCCGAACCGGGGCAGATGATAGCCTTTGTAGGTCCCAGCGGAGCAGGGAAGACCACCGCGGTAAACCTTGTGTCAAGATTTTACGACCCGACAAAGGGAGATATATTCATTGATGGTTATAATATAAAAGACGTGAAAGTTAAATCCATCAGGAAGCAAATGGGAATAGTTTTACAAGAACCATTCCTTTTTAATGACACCCTGAAATCCAGCATTGCTTACGGTAAGGTTGATGCAACTGACGAAGAAATAATAGAAGCCGCAAAAGCCGCCAACGCCCATGACTTCATACAGGCCTTACCCAATGGTTATGAAACCATCGTAGGAGAACGTGGTGTTAAGCTTTCAGGAGGTCAGAGACAGCGAATATCCCTGGCCAGGGCTATATTGGCCAATCCGCGCATATTGATACTGGACGAGGCCACATCCTCTGTAGATACTGAGACGGAAGTGTTAATACAAAACGCTATTCAAAGACTTGTCAAAAACCGTACTACCTTTGTTATTGCCCACAGGCTTTCGACCATACATCACGCAGACCTTATTGTGGTTCTGGATCAGGGTAAGGTAGTGGAAATGGGCAAGCATGATGAGCTTATGGAAATGGATGGGCTTTACAGGCGTTTGCATGACGCACAGTTTAAAGCCCCAGATGAAATTTTCTCGGCACCTCAAAGACCGACGGGAAAGAGACGGGGAACGTCCAGTAATTCAGAAGACGACATAGATAAGACAATTGATGATGAAATCGACCGGGTCAGCGACTGGCCCGGTGGTTCTGGCTGTTAAATTTAATGGTTTTTCAGGATTTAGTGCGATTATAATTGAAAATTCCCTCAAACTGTCATTCCTGCGAAAGCAGGAATGACAGCATAAAGAACTTTCTTATCTTTACCAAACTGAATCCGGAAGAGCCAATTTAATCAGCCGTAAGTACCGCCTCATACATAGCCTTTATGTTTTCCAGAGGCACATCGGGATTGATAGTGTTACCGGTAAATAATACCAGGGAAGCTTTGCCTTTACATATCTTTATAGCATGATGCACTTTTCTTGTAATTTCTTCCGGTGAATCTACCGGAAGCTCTGTAGTAACGGCCATAGGGCCGAATATCAAAAGCTTTTCACCGTCTCTGGTGCGCAGCTTAATAAGCTCATCAAGAACCATACCACATTCGGGTTGGAATCCCTGAAAACCCTGGATTCCAGCTTTCAACAGAAAATCTATCATAGGACGAACATCCCCGTCGCTGTGCCATACCGGGCGACATCCTGCTTCCAGTAGTGGCTCCAGTCCGTATTCAAGCTGTGGGGCGTAATATTTTTCCATGAAGTCCGGGGAGATCATAGGACCTCGCTGTGTGCAGATGTCCTCACCCAGCAAAACAGCTTTTGGGTATATACCTTCCTCTACAGCCCTGGCGATAACCCGGGATTGGCATCTTCCCTGAGCGCCGCCTACCTCCATAAGCTTTATGGCCCGATCAGGATATAATCCCACAATATAAAAGAAATTCTGATAACCGTAGCGACTATACCATGTAACCCTGGCTCCAGCACCCCATTGGGCCGGCATCCACAGCATATCCCCGCAGCGTTTTTGCATATTCAGCATGGATTGGCGAAATTCCGCATAGACTTCATCCAGGTTAAAATCGGTTTCGATCTTTTCCGGCGAAGGCATGGCGTCAATATCAGCCACAGCCTGCTCCAGGGTCATGGTTGATTCGGCTTTGTTATAGCTGTCGTGATCTACACAACGAAAATCCGTCCTGTGACGGGGAACAAAAATACCAATCAGTCCGTCGT
>WJIO01000445.1 GCA_014730235.1 Candidatus Poribacteria bacterium | reverse complement strand
TTCTGGATTTTCGTTACACTTGAAATCCGTATCTTACCTTTCTGTCCCGTTCCTGCAAAAAAGTGGTTTTCTTGTATCAATAAGCACCCGAATTGGCGGTGTAAGTCAAAAACCTTACCATTCTCTAAATCTTTCATATCATGTAGGTGACGATCCTGAAGCTGTAAATGAAAACAGAGAACGCTTTTCCGAAGCTATCGGTTTTGATCTGGATTCTCTGGTTATAGCTCAACAGGTTCATGGGGATAAAGTTTCTGTTGTGGATAATTCCAAAGCCGGATGCGGGGCATTTACTCACAAAAATGCAATACCCGGAGCGGATGCCATGATTACCAGGTCGAAAAAATTAACCCTGGGTATATTAACCGCTGACTGCGTACCTATCATGATTGCTGATCCAGTAGAAGATACTTTTGGAATAGCCCACGCCGGCTGGCGGGGAACTTTACACAGTATCGGTGCAAAAACAGTTATTAAGATGCAGAATGAATTTGCTATAAAACCTAAAAATTGCATTGTTATTCTGGGCCCTGCAATAAGACCATGCTGCTATTCTGTTGGTGAAGACCTGGTAAAACATTTTATTCAGGAATTCGGGTCCGAGGTGTGTGTTTCTGGTAACAATCTTGATCTACATAAAGCATTGGAGATACAACTGGTTAAGGCAGGAATACAAAAAGAAAATATATTTATAGAAAGCTTATGCACATCCTGTAATACTGACCTTCTTTATTCTCACAGGGCGGAAAATGGTCATACAGGACGCATAATGTCAATAATAAAGCGTATATAATGATTAATTTTGAAGTAGATAGAATGAAAATAAGGGATCTGGATCAGGTTATGAGAATTGAACGTAACGCCTTTACTATGCCCTGGAACAGATGGATGTTTGAAAAAGAACTGCAAAACCCCGACCGTTCTCATTTCCTGGTGATAAGAGATGGCAAGAATGTTGTAGGTTACATAGGTTTTTGGCTTTTAGTGGACGAAGCCCATATTGTAACTATTGCAGTTCGTCAGGATTACCGACAGAGAGGCGCAGGAAGTTTACTTATGGCCTCGGCCCTTAATCTGGCTGAAAAGTTAAATGCGGATAAAGTTACTCTAGAAGTTAGGGTATCCAATCATTCCGCCCAGAATCTGTATAAGAAATTTGGCTTTAAAGCCGTAGCCATCAGAAGAAGGTTTTATTCGGATACAGGTGAAGATGCTTATATAATGTGGATTTATGATCTAAAAGAAAAAATTGGGGAAATCAATGCCATCGCCTGGAGAATTATTCACAATGAAGAAGACGAAAGCATGCAGGAAACTATAAAGGATTAATTTGTATGCCTTTAATTTATTCATATTTTGAAGCAAGCTGGGGTTGGATGTCCGTAACTGCCACAGAAATTGGCTTATACAGCTTGTGTTTACCAAAACCCACCATGCAGGAATCACTGAATACCTTACCTTCAGAAGGGATTTTATTGAAAGATAACAACTTTAAAGAAATAAAATACTCTCTCGTCCATTACTTTATAGGAGAAAAAGCCAACTTCGATTATCCCCTAGATCTGACAGGATACACAGATTTCCAGAGATCAGTTTTGGAAACAACGGCAAAAATTCCCTTTGGTGACCTTAGAAGCTACGGATGGATCGCAGAAAAGATAGGTAAACCCAGAGCCTCAAGAGCGGTAGGTCAGGCTTTAGGTTCTAACCGACTGCCTATCGTTATTCCATGTCATCGGGTTGTGCGTTCTGATGGCACTTTGGGGGGATTTTCCGCTGGTCTGGGTTTAAAAGAAAAATTAATAAAGCTGGAAAGAACTGATAAAAGATCGAGTTAGTATTGCAATCCCATCCATAAATAATGTAAAATATCTATCTGTATAGTAATCTTAATAATATCTATATCTGAGAATTCTAAAAAATCTCTAAAACCAATGTTTATAAGGCTTCAGCATGAAGAAACAGATGAAAATGCTCAAAGAATATAGTTCTATGTCATTCCTGCTTCAAGCTTTTTAAAAAGCTTGAAGCAGGAATGACAGCCTGATAGCATTTTCATTTGCTAGTGTCTCTTTAAGCACTGCAACATCTGGTTTTAGTTAATTTTAGAAATATCAGTATATAAACAAAAGGAGTTCCTGTAATGCTGCCAACAGTAGATTTTTGTGGAATGGAAGTAACCAGATTAATTATCGGAGCGAATCCCTTTGGGGGTTTCAGCCATCAGAACCGGGATCGGGATAAAGAGATGGTTGCGTTTAATACTCCCGAAATAATTAAGGAAACATGGGAAAGGGCCTGGAAAGCCGGTATTAATACCATGATAACAAATAATGAAACACCGCATGTGGTAAAAACCACGGCGGAATATCTGGCAGAGGGTGGCACCTTGCAGTGGATAGCCCAGATTAACTGCCATACTTGCCCGGATATGAATGTGGCCATTGATAAATGTATAGAGATAGGATGTAAAGCCGGATATCTTCATGGAGGTTTTGTAGATAATCTTTACAAGACAAAAGATGAAAAGGCCCTACGGGAGCATATCAAGCACGGACAGGCTCAGGGTATTCCCATGGGAGTTGCTGCTCATAGTCCCGATGTTCATTACTGGGTTGATAGCCTTGATCTGGTGGACTTTCATGTAGTATGTTTCTTTAACTGCGGTAGTCTGCATAGTGGAAAAGGTGATAAATTTAAATTAGCTGATATTTTTCCTGCTGTGGAGTGTATAAAAAGCATTAAAAAGCCATGTATAGGTTATAAAATCATGGGTGCAGGACGTATTGATCCTTTAATGTCTTTTGAATTTGCCTTTGAGAATATTAAGCCGACTGATGTTGTAAACGTAGGTATGCACCGGGGAGATAAAGATGATATGGTGGAAGAAAATGTGAATATCGTTCGGCGGATTCTTGAAGGTTAATGAAATTAAATGTATAATAAATACTAACTATGCGATGACTCAAGGGAGGATAATTGTGTCAAAAAGTATTTTACCAACCTCAGTGGACTTGACTCCACGTTTTGAAAAAATGAAACTGCCCACCAGACCCCAGGGCAAAAGAGGAACCTGCTCTGTCTTTACCTTTGTAGGCGCTCTGGAATATGCTGTTGCTGTTAATAAAAGCAAAGGTACTTTGCTCAGTGTTGAATTTGCCAACTGGGCATCTCACAAGGCAGCAGATCGTAAACAGGACGGTGCTTTTTTCTCTGAATTATGGGATGGTTACCAGGAATATGGAATCTGTGAGGAAAAAGACTTGCCCTATCAGGACGAATTTGATGTTGATTTACAGCCGTCTGATGAAATCATAAAAAAGGCAGAAAAGGTAAAATCAACCCCGGTGAAATACCACTGGATCAAAGAGTGGGATGTGGAAACAGGTCTGACTGAGGAACATTTTCAGGGCATCAAAGAGACATTAGCCAATAATTATCCTGTATTAGGCGGCTTTCGCTGGCCAAAAGAGGCAAAATGGGAGGACGGAGTTCTCCAGATGAGTCCACCTTCGAAGGTTTTTGACGGTCACTGCATAGTAATTTCATGATATAAAGACGATCCGGAAACGTGCGGCGGTGTATTTATCATCCGCAATTCCGGCGATAACAGCCGGAAAGGTTTTATGTCCTATGAATATGTAAAAGCTTACATGAATGACGCCGCATGGATCGAAGCCATATAAATCATATATAGGAGGTATTGTAATGTCTTTATTCGGTGATCTTATGGGCTCTCTTGCCGGCCCTCCCATAGGTCGAAATCGCAGGATTTCCAGCAATGAACAGCCTAACTGGAACGATGGAAATTTTGATATGACACCCATCCCTCCCGGTGAGGTGCTGGAAATGCCGGTGCTGAAAGGACCTGGAGTTATTAACCATATATGGCTTACCAGCCATGCCGGTGGGGCAAATGAGCTTAACGCTTTGAGTTTGCGTATTTACTGGGATGATTCTGATGAACCTGGTGTAGAAGTACCCCTGGGAGATTTCTTTGCAGTTGGTCAAAGCCCGGAAGTTGTGGACAGCTTTCCTGTCCAGGTATCTCCTTCAGGTAGTCTTTCGTGTTACTGGCGTATGCCTTTTGCCGAATCTGCTCGAATTGTGGTTACCAACGATAATCCAGACCGACGCACAGGTCTATACTGGCAGGTTGACTGGGTGGAACTGAACGAGCTTCCCCCGGATACACCTTATTTCTACGCCAAATATCGCCGGGAATATCCAGCAGTAATGGATCAGGATTACCTTATTGCCGACATCGAGGGATGCGGACAGTATGTGGGAACTGTTATGTCTATAACCATGTCCCAGGACGGCTGGTTCGGTGAGGGGGACGATTTCTTTTATATTGACGGTGAGGAAATTCCCAGCTTGCAGGGAACTGGAAGCGAGGATTATTTTAACGACGCATGGGGGTTCCGACAGCGTACAAGCCCTTGGTTTGGTCAACCACGATGGCAGGGATACCGGGCCGGTGATAATGGCATATGCTACCGATGGCATATACTGGATCCGGTAGGATTCAGAGAATCTCTGAAAGTTACCATAGAACATAAGGGCAATCGGGAAAATTCAGAAGAAGCCTGGTACATCGAACGCCCGGATTTTATATCAAGCATAGCCTATTGGTATCAGATAGGAAAACCAAAACCTTTCGCAGAATTACCATCCTATAAAGAGCGATGTGTGCCCTGGGAGAATTTCAACCTGGTACGGAAATTCACTAAGGCTGAGATTGAGGGAAAGGGAGAGTTGAAATTACAGGCTGTAGGGCTTTTTGGAGGTCGTCCATCATTACAATGGAAAGCAATGGAAGCCGGTGCTACTTTGGCCATGCCCTTTGAAGTTTCAAAAGAAGGACGTTATGCTGTTAGGTTGGTAACTTTTTCTTCCCCTGAACATGGTGTTTATGATATTGAACTGGACGGTGAGAAAATCTATCCAGAGGCCAATTTCTGCACAGATTCCTTTGAAGAAACCGATCTGCTTCTGGGAACTCATCAGCTTTCCAAAGGACAGCATAAGCTGACATTTCGGGCTTTACCGTCATCGGATGAAATTAAGCCTATGGCTCTGGAACTGCTGAAGCTTCTTAATCTACCTCCTGAGGTGGATCGTGAGGTTAAAACTCACAACGAAGCCCATTTTATACGCCTGGGTATAGGTAGAGCCGTCTTTGCATATAGAC
>WJIO01000444.1 GCA_014730235.1 Candidatus Poribacteria bacterium | reverse complement strand
GTTGTGATTATAGTTTAGCAGAAATTTCCAATATATAAAATAAAAAAAGCGATGTAAATATTTACATCGCTTTTTTTATTTTATATATTGGAAATTTCTGCTAAACTATAATCACAACATATCCGGATACAATTACAAGACCAAGGAGATATAATGCCAGAAAGAATTGATATAAAGATACCAGAATTAGGGGATGGTATAAAGAATGTTAAACTGGTGGAATGGCTTGTTGAAGAAGGTGAAATAGTAAAAAAATATAATCCAGTGGCTGTTGTGGAAACAGAGAAATTTGCCATTGAGATAGAAGCTCCAGATACAGGTGTCATTGAAAAGAAAAATTATTCTGAAGGTGATAAGGTAAATTTGACCGATTCCCTGGGTTATATATCAAAAACCGATGATGAGTTAAATCTGGATGTGGCAAAATCCTCCAAAGATAAAAAACATGAAGATTCTTATAAAAACAAAAAATCGAAAAAAGGTTTGCGGCAAATCTTTAAACGTATAATCAATAGAGATTAAACAAAGGAATTATATTATGATAAAACATTTTGCATTTATTTCATTCATATTCATATTATTTATGCCAACTTCCTTTAATACATTTGCTGATGAAAGCCTGGAAATACTCCAAAAAGCACCGGCTTTTATTTTGAAGACTCTGGATGGTAATGAAGTGGTAAAATCCAGGGATATTTTCTCTGAAAAGAAACTTACTGTTTTAATTTTTTGGGATAGCTATTGTCCCGATTGCCTGAAAGCTGTTGCAGACTGCCAGAAATTCTACCAGTATTCCAAAGAAAACAATCTTGATGTAAACGTCTATTCTATTAACTTTGACGATGAGAAGCTTTCATCAGTCAGAAGGTTTGTCAGAGGAGAGGGAATAACTTTTCCCATCCTTTCAGATAAACGGAAAATTGCTGTAAGTCGCTACAAGGCAAAAGCCTATGATTTCAGCTTCTTTATCATAGACAATAAAGGAACAATTCAATATATAAACTATGACCATCCACCTGATGTCTCAAATGTAATTAAGGAAGTTGTTTTAAAACTTCTAAAAGAAAGACTAAAGGTAAAAGAATCTGCTCCTTCTTTCAAGCTTAAGACTTTGGATGGTAGTAGGACTATTAAATCAGAAGAAGTGTTCTCCCAGACTGATTTAACTATACTGATTTTTTGGAACATAAAGTGTAAAGAATCCCTGGATGCTGTTGTTGAATACCAAAAGTTGTATAAAAAAATGAAGAAAATCAATGTGGGTTTTTTGTCCGTCAATTTTGATAAGAAAAATGAAATGCTTCAATCTTTTGCGAATAAAATGGAACTGGAATATCCAATTCTTTCTGATGCTGATGAAAAAGTTGTGAAATTGTATAAAGCTGAAGATCTTTGTTTTAGCGTTTTTGTCATTGATAAAAAAGGTATAATAAGATATATATCATACAAAATTCCAGAGAAAATTGATGAAATTGAAGAACAAATTAAGAAACTGAGGACTATGGATGAAAATATGTAGTATATCCAGAAAGACAATTTTCCTGTTATGTATATGTTTTTCTTTTTCTATAACTTCTTTTGTTTCGGCTGAATTGACAAATGAAGAGCTTTTGTCAGAGATTGATTCTATTTTAGAAACTATAGAATCACAGGCGGATGAATTTTCAAGGATCGGTATAAACGGATATACAAAGATACGAATTAGAAATACCAATCATTCAGATACACCTGATCCTGTCGGTCCTTACGGTGAACCATTGATAAAAGGCCTGAAACTTAATCATCGTATGATATGGGAGTTAAAAGCCAGGATCAGTGAAAAATTAACCACAGGTGGTATATTGAGGATTTCCAATGAGGATGATGTAGTTTTTGATACAGGTCCGGAAAGATTTTCCAATGAGTTTGGAAGTGTTTTTGTAAGATATAACTTTCGGGGATTTCGTTGGACCTTAGGTTATTACGACGTTCACTTTACCCCTTTAACACTCATGCGTTGGGATATGGATGATAATCCAGAAGGTGGAGGAACAAGCAGATGTGCCGTTTGTCCTTCAGAAGGCGGCGCTATAACAGCCGAAAGTCTGGAGGAGTTGGGGCCTGATTTTACATTTGAAGGCAGTCGGATGGATTTAAATTTTTGGGATAATTTAAACATAGCTGCCATATTTGCTAGACCAAAAACCGCTCAGGAAAGGGAAACTTATCAACAATATCTATATGCAACTAACATCAAGTTACAATCATATTACAAACCCAGTACATCCTTACGATGGTTAGGATTAAAGGCTATTTACATAACTGACGATAAAAATTCTGTTGAAAACCCATCCAGGATATTGTATTTCCCGGTTGATAACCAGGTATATGGCGTTGATTTTAATTTTCCCCTGGGAAAACACCTGCTTTTGACGGGAGATTTTGCATACTCCAGCCTTCTCGAAAAAAGGATAGAAGACCAAGGTGAAGAAATAACTGGACATGCTCTACTTATAACTTCCCTGCTAAAATATCCACGAAAACTAACCACCAGTTTATCTTATATCAGAATAAGCCCGAAATACAAATCTATTTACAGCGCCCTTTCCTATTCATCAAACAGTCATGGTTTCCGTCTGTCATGGAGTTATGATATTATAGAGGATAAGCTGTCAATATGGATATTCTATAAATGGCTCAATGAGGTGGAATCAACAATAGAAGATTTCCCTGACCTTATAGAAAATTTATCAACAGGTAGCGTTGGTATAACGGCTGATTTACTCAGAGATTTGCGCTTACAAACCAGCTATATTCATAAGACTTCTACTCGAGATGCAGAAGCCGATATAGCTGCTGTTGATACTCTAACCCGAAGTTTGAACGTAGAAATTATTTATGCCCTTGCTTATGAAAGCAATGTAAGCTTTAAATACCAGCATGTCAGGAATAAAAACAAAATTAACAATCAACTTGATCATAATGCGAATATCACATCGGTTTTGGTCTCAACTAAATTTTAACCTATAATGTAATCGTTAAAATTTAGTTGTCATTTACCATCATTATAAAGGTATTTTCTAAACACATTTTTCATTTTTTAACGATTACTATAATCAAAACAATTATGGAATTTAAATCACTCAAAGCTTTTATCTGTTTGTTTCTTTTATTTGTTGTAACATTTGTATATGCTTTAGATGCGCCCAAAATTGTCATTTCAGAATCGGTCTGGGATATTGGAACAGTTGATCTTGGGGAAGAAATAAGGCATGTATTCAAGATAAAAAATAAGGGTTCTGAAGAACTCATTATTACTCAACTGCGAAGCAGTTGTAGCTGTCTTAAGGTTGAGATAACGTCGGATACTATACAGCCGGATGAAGAATCAGATATAAAAGCTGTATTTAAGGAAGATGAACGCCTGGGAGAAGTAGTTAAAACAATCTATATAGATTCAAATGATCCGGAAAATCCGCGATCAATTATTCGGGTAAAAGCAGAAGTCTCAGGCAAAGATGTTTCTAATTTTCAGGATACAAAACCATCTGCTGAATCTATTTCACATACCGATGCCAAAGTTCAGAAAACTGAGGATGGATCAGTATGTTTCATAATGTTTTACTCCGAGGACTGTAATGATTGTATTTATGTTAAAAATGAATTAATACCGGTTCTCAATGAAAAATTTTCCGAGCAACTAAGTTATAAATTCTTATCTGTTGAAGATGTGGATAATTACGATTTACTGGTGTCCATGGAAGAGTATTTCGGTGATGAGGGTAACGATATTCCGGTTATATTTATTGGCAGGAATGTCCTGGGGGGTAAAGAAGAAATTGTAAATAACCTGGGAAAGCTGGTTGCTGAATATTCAGAACAAGGTGGATGTGACTTTCCCGGAATTGCTGAGATAAATACGAAAAAAACAGAAAAAACATCGGAAAAAACTATATATATAGCTTATTTTGAGAAACCCGGATGCAAGGAATGCAACAGGGTAAATTATATATTAAAAAGCCTGAAACGTTCATATCCAGAGATACAAATAAAGAGATTTAATTCAGAGAAAAAAGAGGATATAGAGCTATTTGAGGCGATCTGTTGTCTTTATAAAGTTCCGAAAGAAGAAAGACTTATTGCCCCGGCTGTCTTTATCGGAGAGAAGCATTTGTATTCGGATGAGATAACAGACAAAAAGCTAAAGGAAACCGTAAAGAAATATCAGGAAATAGGAACAACAAAACCCTGGGAAGATGCAGAAGAAATACGCTCAAGTGCCAGGAATAACCTGATCGAAAGATTCAAAACCCTGGGGCCTTTTGCGATTTTGGTTGCCGGACTTCTGGATGGTGTTAATCCATGTGCTTTTGCCACAATCATCATGTTTATGTCTTATTTGGCTCTGGTAGGGCGCAAGGGAAAAGATCTGATTTATGTAGGAACAGCGTTTACTGTCGCGGTCTTTCTGACATACTTCCTGATTGGCCTGGGAGTTTTCAGTTTTATACAAACCCTTTCCGTATTTTCTATCTTTAGCCGCATACTCTATATAATTATTATTTTATTGACCTTTGTATTGGCTGTGCTAAGCTTATACGATTTTATAATGGTAAAACGCGGAAAATCACAGAAAATGTTCCTTCAACTCCCCGGTTTTCTTAAAGATCGGATAAACAAGACCATTCGGGGAAAGATGAGAACAAAAAGGTTTATCATTGCATCATTTGTCGCAGGTGTTATTGTATCACTGATGGAGTTAGCGTGTACCGGACAGGTCTATCTTCCGACTTTATGTTTCGTAGTAGGCGTGCCAGAACTCAGGAGAAATGCTATCCTCTATCTGTTATTATATAATTTTATGTTTATTATTCCCCTTATTGTTATATTCATTTTGACATACCTTGGAACCAGCTTTACATCTCTAACAAAGGTCTTTCAAAGACATCTGGCTCTTTTAAAACTTCTAACGAGTATTCTTTTCTTTGGCTTATGTGCGTTCTTAATATCTACTTTAATTTAAAACAGGAGGTAAAGGACCATGAGAGGGGGATCCATTATTTATAAATCGGCCTTAATAACCTTGACTATTATGACGATTGCGTCAAATTTAGGTAATCATGGATGTACGGTTTTACCAGAAGATGAAGATGATGATCAATCGCAAACAACTGTTGTTGGAGCAGGGGAAAATTTTTATGTTACACTGGAATCAAATCCAACAACCGGTTACAAATGGGAAGCTGAGTATGATTCTGTATACTTGGAACTTCTGGAGGAAAAATTTATAAAAGATAACGATGATCCGGAATTAGTAGGAGCACCGGGACATCAGCGTTTTAAGTTTAAAGCACTGAATACCGGACAGACTGAAATAAAAATGCTTTATAAGAGATCATGGGAGAATGAAGCCATTGAAGAAAAGATCATCAACGTGAAAATTATTACACGATAATCATGATTTTAATAATTAAGAGAAGCTTTATATAAGGAGGGTATAATGCGGAACTTTTTAAGAAATTTGACTCTTACCTTTGGCGCCGGATGTCTTGGAGGATTGGTAAATAGTATTCTTCTATGGTTTTTAGGTTCCCGTGAGATTACAGCTTCCTTAAACATAAATATGGCCCCGGCTTTAGCGTTACCATGGTTATATCCAAGAATTGTATGGGGTGGTATATGGGGTGGATTACTTATATTTCCCATCGCCCGTAATTATATATTCAGGGGGTTGATTTACAGCCTCGCTCCTACTGCCGTTGAGCTTTTTGTAATTTTACCCATGAGGAAAGAACAGGGGATAATGGGCCTTGAGTTGGGAGACCTGACCCCGCTTTTTGTTTTATTCCTTAACGGAGTGTGGGGATTTGTGGCCGGTTTATGGATGGTTATAGTTTATCAAAAGTCCACTGCTAAGAAACGCACTCAAAAAAAACAGGAAGAACCGTTATAAATAACAGAACAAATAAAAAAGGAATAGAAAATGGATGTTGCTAAACTTAAACGTTTAGCAGGTGAAAAAGCCGCTGAATTTGTTGAATCAGGTATGATAGTCGGACTTGGTCATGGTAGCACAGCTATTTATGCCTTATACTATATTGCTGAGTTATTAAAAAAGGGAAAACTTAGAGATATAACAGGAATTCCCTGTTCCAGGCATGTGGAAAAAGAAGCGCAAAAACTTGATATACCTTTGTTTACTTTTAATGATTGTGTAAACAAAGATTTAAATATTGATCTGACAATAGATGGGGCAGATGAGGTAGACTTGAGTCTCAATATTATCAAGGGCGGAGGCGGGGCCTTACTTCGGGAGAAGATTGTAGCTCAGGTAAGTCGCAGGGAGATTATTGTCGTTGATGAATCAAAACTTTCTCCGGTTCTTGGTACTCATTGGGCTGTTCCCGTTGAGGTT
This sequence comes from Candidatus Poribacteria bacterium, assembly GCA_014730235.1. Lineage (GTDB taxonomy): Bacteria > Poribacteria > DTPJ01 > DTPJ01 > WJIO01 > WJIO01. Next base: position 10,889 of record WJIO01000444.1, on the reverse strand, counting down.
ATTTCCTTTGGATGCAATTCTCAGAAGAATTATCTTGAAAGATTAGACGCAGATGTAAAAATTCGTAAGAAAGATAATGGTGATTTTTTTATAACAGATCAGGGGAATATTTTAATGGATTGTAATTTTGGTCCCATAAAAGACCCATATACACTTTCGGAAAAACTTGCTAAACGGGTGGGAATTGTAGAGCATGGTTTATTTCTGGATATTGCAACGGATGTTATTGTAGCCGGAAACCAGGGGGTTAGACATATTGTTAGGTGATTATCAAAGCTTTTCTATCATATCCATTAAATCTTTTTCATTATAGGGTTTTGATATTACATATTGAAAGCCATATTTAACATATTCTGCACTTATAGGATTATCCGGATGATCTACTGAAAGGACGATATTCACTTCCGGATAAATCTGCTTCAATTCTCTGGTAATATTATTTATATTATTCCCCTTAAATACATCCGAATTAATAACAACAAATTTATATGGCAATCCTGATTCTTTAGCTTCTCTGTATAATTCTAAAGCTCCTGCAAGTTCTGATAAGCGGTTAATATCATACCCGGCGGCTTCGATTGATTCGATTATATTACCGGAAATCGAATCGCTTTCATCTATCAAAAGCAGACGTTTCGTTGTAGAATCTCCTATTAATGCTGATGCTATAGCGCTTGCTTTATCTGTATTTTCGATATTTTCTTCTTTTACTTCATTTTCATCAAGAGCAGGAAGATAAACATGAAAAACAGTTCCCTCCCCAATTTTCGAATCTACATCAATATATCCCTTATGTTTTCTTACAATTGAATATGCTGTGGATAAACCTAACCCACTTGACTGCTTGGTGGTAAAATATGGATCAAATACCTGGTTAATATTTTCCTTAGGTATACCGTGCCCATGATCTTCAATAGAGATTTTTACATGTTTACCGGGTTTTAGAGGTACAGTATTTTCTTCAATGTCTACATTTTTCGCGGTCAGTTTAATCCTGCCGCCTTCAGGCATAGCCTGGTCTGCATTAACTACAATATTATTTACAATTTGACTTATCTGTCCTTCATCTGCATTTATCATCCAGAGATCTTCATCTATATCAAAATCACAAACAGAATCAGATCCACTAAGTGCAAATTCCGCTGAATCTTTAAGCAAGTTAACCAGGAATATAGGTTTTCTTATAGGAGTACCTCCCTTGGCAAAAGTCAGTAATCGTTGGGTTAAACTCTTGGCTTGGATTGATGCGTCTTCCGCTTCTTTAAGCCTTTTCATGGCTTTATCTTCCGCATCCTCAGACTCCAGATACATTCTCGAAAGGGATATGTTACCTAGAATCGCAGTAAGTATATTGTTAAAATCATGGGCAATACCCCCGGCCAATACCCCAATTGATTCCAGCTTCTGGATTTTCAAACTATCTTCAAAATTTTTCTTGTGTCTGCTTATGTCCTGTCCTGCAACCAGCACATTCATGACATCAGAATCGCTTTCATAATCCATAGGTATAAAGATTAATTCAATATAGATCTTTTTGTTATCTTTATGGATAATATTTATTTCGGATTTTACTATTTTTCCATTAAGAACTTTTTCACGAAAATCATCGGACAAGATTTCAGTATCATCCTGAGAAACTATTTCAGCTAAAGGATGCCACAGTAATTCCTGGATGCTGTAACCAGTTATTTCTTGAAAACGTGGATTGAGAAAGGTGAAATTCCAGTTTCTATCAAGAGTAAAAATTACATCAGCGGTGTTTTCTACTAATGACCTGTATCTGCTTTCACTTATCCGTAAGGCGTTTTCAATGCGTTTATAATTGGTTTCTCTTGAATTTTTCTCTTCAATTTCCCGACGGAGTTTTGCTATTTCCTGGATTAGTTCTTCTCTAGATTTCTGACTTTCCTGCAAGTCTTACCCCTTATAACTGTAGCCAAATCAATAACCAGATGCAATTATCAATCTAAAAATACCATCAGACTAATACTAAGGCATGAATCATGCCAACGCTATATATATTCTCAGTAAGTTAAATATATTGCCTGAAACTGTGATTTATCCATAACAAAAATAATCCCAAAACCTTATCAATACAGTATGATTTGATGGATCAAAATGCAACAGGGAAAACTTTAACGGATCAACAAACCTAGTAAATAGATATATAGAAACTTGCCTCAAAATGCAACATGATCAATAGTGCATCAGAAGTATGAAATATATATGATTAATTCCCTTAAACATACAATATTATCATTTATTTTTGGATTTATAAAAGTCCATGATAAAAGGGATGAAAGCTTTTTTATAACTGTCAAGTTCGTGAATTTCAGCAAGCTGGTCTGGCACTTTTCTTGCGATTTATGCAGGTATGGAATATTAGGATTGGCATTTGTTACTAACTAATGTATACTAAATTAAACATAGATTATGTAGAGGAAATATGGATAACGAAGTCACCCTGATAATGAAGATGGTTGCAGCAAAACAGATAAGTGCACAAATGGCAAATAAGATTTTGCAAATGCTTGATTCATTTAAGAAAGAAGGAAATCCTGATCTGGGTCAGCAATTAATAAGACAATTAGTCAAATCATTTGATGAAAAACAAAATAATAACAAAGACGTCGTATTTACTGATGATTTACCCAATGAACCCCAGATCGAAATAATAAGGGACCTAAGAGATGGTACACATTTACTTATAGAGCAAAAGTCAGGTAATATTGTTATTCAAGGCTGGGAAAAAGATTATATTTACGCAAAAAGCGAAGGAGGTGTTAACTCCTTAGCTATAAAAAGGAAAGAAAATCAACTAAAATTCTCCGGATATAATGACATTTTATTGTATATTCCCGATTCAATTGCCAAAGTTACTCTTTTCAGTGGAACAGGGATAGTTGATATAGATTCTTGCCCTGGAGAAGTGGCTGTATACAGCAGTTCCGGAAATGTAGAAATCAGGAAATCAAATGAAATTGTCAAAGCTACTACCAGTAAGGGAAATATATTTATAGAAGATTGTTCAAATTCACTTTTCCTGCGTTCTAAAACCGGAGACATTTTTACCAAATTACAGGAAGAAGACTATATATATCAGGATATTAAACAAAATAAGTCGGATATATTACTTGCTGATATACAGACAGATACAGGTGATGTTTCGTTAATGGGTCTAAATATACCAATAAAGGCAAAAAGCGGAACGGGAAATATACAGGTAGCGAAATGCAGAAATACGGAAATGGATATACAGGCAGGGAATAATATTACACTTACGGATGTAGGTGATGATATAAGTGTAAAAGCTCATGAAGGCAATATTGAAATAGAAGAATTTTCAGGTAAATTAAGAATTGAATCGCATAAATCTGAGATTTGTCTGAGAAAAACTGGCGATGCCGAAATAAATATTCAATCTGATTCCGGGGATATTTTTATACAGGATTGTTATGCCGATCTGAATATAAAATCCAGGGAAGGAAATGTCTCTGTATCAGGTAAAAACCTGTCTTTTGGTGGTATGGGCAAGATCCGGCTGGATATTGTTTCAGGTAATATTAATTTAAGTCGAAGAACCTTTGAGGATATAAAAATTAACTTGGAGAATGGTGATGTTAAATTGGATATGGAGAAATTATTAACCGATGCGGAAGCAAGAATTAATGTAATTAAAGGCAACGTTACTGTTAAAATGTCCCCGGATGCTTCTTGTCAGGTTTCAACCCACGCTCTTCCTGAAAGCACGAAAGTTGAATTACCCATAAAAATCATGGAAACGGATAGAGAAAACATAAGTGGGGTAATGAATGGCGGAAAGTCAACAATCAATCTGAACGCACCAAATGGTGAAATAAGGCTTCTGAAATTATTGGATATTAATTAATAAAAAGGTTAGTTATAAATCTGGATATTATGGAGGAAAAATTGGCATGAACCAGAATAATGAAAAGAATTCTGAAGAATATAAAGAAGAGGATCGACTTTCAATACTCGAACGCGTAGAACGCGGTGAGTTATCAATAGAAGAAGCTGAAGAAGTTCTCCGAAAGGTTACCGAAGAAGAAGATGATAGTGATCTGGAAGAGATTCTTATAGGGCTTAATGATGAAAGAGATGAGGAAGTTGAAGAAGAAGAATCTTTAGCACCTGTTCCAAGAGCACAGGATAGCATTAAAAATATAGAATTTCCAGAAACAGATGACTTTACAGATGAAGGTGTACCCACGCGGCGAGAGCGAAAAATGGCTCTGGCAGAAAGGTTGAAAGATTGGCAGCCTGATATGATGATTGGTTTAGCAGAAGGAAGACCAATGTCATGGCAGTGGCCCTGGGAAGATAGCAACTGGAAATGGATGTGGCAGAATTTCGAGTATCCTATATATGTAAGCCATTCCATTGAAGTCGCTGAAGGAAGCGCTTTGTATATAGTGAATTTTCAGGGGGACTTATTTATAAGAGGTTGGGAAAAACCTGGACTCAAAATAGATGGCGCTGTATTCGATATAAGAGTAGGTCAGGATGAAAACACCACAAGGATTGCCAGCTCTACAGGTCAATTGCAGGTCTGGGTTCCAAAGGTTATAACAAATATCCAGGCCAGCGCAAAACCCGGTGATATGTGGTTAAGCAATATTGAAAGTGAAGTTGATCTGCATTGCCAAAGCGGCGATCTGGGTTGTGAACATATGAAAGGTAATATTAAAGCCCGGGTTAATGGTGGAGATATAAGAATCTCTGACGTGGAAGGTTCTATATACATAAACGCTATCAGGGGTAATACAAAAGTCCGGGATATAGTTTCAAAAGACGTGACGCTTAAGACTACAGAAGGTGACATATCCCTGAATCTTGACTCGGTAAAAAGTGGACGTTTCAGGTGCGAAAATGATAAAGGTGATATTAACCTTCTAACTAACGGTGATCTGGAATGTGAACTTCTTATGGAAGCCACAAAAGGTGGAAAAATTGCCCCTGTTATACTGCCCTGGCAAAGACTTCTGGAGAGATCCGAAAGTAAGGTTCACGGAATTCTAAAAAATCCTGGTGCATCTATAAGCCTTGTTACTCAAAGTGGTAGAATATATATACAGGAATCATGGATGAATTCATTTCCCATGAAATCATCAAGCTAATTAGTAGTCACTGTTTTTCTGTGAATATATTTAAAATAAGTCCTGTCATTCCTGCGAAAGCAGGAATCCAGTTTTCCAAAATTAACGTGTTTTCTGTTTTCATGCTTTCTTAGGAATGGCAAGTTGAGATATTTTTCGAATTATTACCACACTAAATCTGGAAAAACCATACTATTTTCTTAAAGTTACTTTCAATTTACTTTTTCTTTGCGTTTTCTTAAAACTATCATGATATAATATAGGTCGAAAGCAAAGATGATTGTTGTGAACTAAAAAACATATCATCTTCAAATTACATCCTCATTAGAATGTCCAATAAAATAAGCAAAATTTAATTACAAATTGGACAACCTCAGATCATGTTGATGACCTCATAACCTCCAAACGCTAAAAAACATCAAGCCAGATCTGCTACTGCAAGAGTTCATGCCTTAGTTCGCGAGGCATGAACTCTTTTTTTACATCAATTAGCATCCATTTTTGCGAAGACAGGAATCCAGTCTTTCAGGATAAGTTTTTTCTGGATCCCTGCTCTCAGGCTCTTTGAAGAAGCTTGAATTAAATCCAACCTGTCATTCTTGCCAGCAATCTGGAATACTCAATAAAATTTGGCCAGGATATATCATGTGGAACACCGTGGTCACAACCCGGAATATAACCACCATCTTTGAGCAATGGGGGAACTACCCTCTCAATTTCATCCTCAATTACTTTACCACCTTTTGCTATAGCCCTTTTGTCAATTCCACCGTTATAGGCCATTTTCTTTCCATACAACCTGCGGAATTCTACCAGGTCATTTTCGGCTGCTACTTCATTAGGGCCGGAGGCATTTATTCCTGACTCTATCCAGAGGGGGATTAATTCTCCCACATATCCGTCGGAATCCATATATACAATTGGACATCCACTGTCTTTAAGCTCTGAAACCCAGCGTTTATAGGCAGACATCAGGAATTGACGAACCATCTTGGGTGAGATCATGCTGTGGGCTTTATAAGCCATATCCTCATTTATGGTTACGCTGTCAACTGCCAAATTTTCAATTATAGGAGCCATAGTTTCTGACACAAAATTTGTCCAGAATTGGGCCATATCCTGAACAAATTCCGGATCTTCAGCCATCATTATGCACAGATTTTCCATACCAACCCATTCTCTAATTTGCCAGAAGGGTCCGTTAAAACCAAAACTGCATACATAATCTCTGTCCTGAAGTATTTTGCATCTTTCTTTAAGATCGTCAGGATGACGCTTGGGATCTCTGGGATCGTAGCGTTTTTTCATTTCTTCCCATTCTTCACGGGTCTGAACTGGAAATCTATGCCATTTTCGTGTAACAAAATCCTTTGCAGATCGGATATACGTGTAATCATATTGATCTGAAATCTCTGTTATAGCTCCCATCCAATCCCTGACGATGTAATGGCCGTCTTTATGTTCCAGAACTTTCTCCTCAAATGTAGGTATCATTCGGAAGGATACCCCAAGACTGGCATGGGGTTTATGGGATTTGGGTGGTTCAAAATCCAGTATTTCATAAATTGCCTGCATATAGTTTTTATCTTTAGGTAAACCCTGAGTATGCCATGCCGCCCGGGTAGATTCTCTTGGTCCACCGGGTCTGAAGGGCACTTTGTCAGGTTTACCAAAAAGATATGTTTCTAAAAATCTTTCTCGCGGTGTCATCATATTTGAAACCTCTTTCTCTTATTCAATTCTCATAACTAAGGAAATAAATTTACAAAATTATATCAGTTAATAAATTATAATACAAGACCTGTATGAAAACCAAGCAGAAATTTCTTATGTCCGTGAAAACTTTGGCTATTCCGGTTTGAATATGGTAATAATTTGAAAATTTTCTCAGCTTGTCATTCCTGCGAAACTCTTATTCCTTTTTGCTCAAGCTTTTTCAAAAAGCTTGAAGCAGGAATGACAAATGGAGAATATTTTTTTTCTTAATTGGACAATGTTTTTTTACACCTCCACATTCAAACTGGATGAGCCAAAACTTCTGATACAGACTAAAAACTTTCTTTGTTATTCCGTTCTTCGCAATAACACGGGGATGTAAAATTTATGCTTGGATATTCATTATGTAACTTGACATAATACAATTAGCTGGAATATAATCTATAGGAGTCAGATTGATATCAAATAAAAATTAAAACTGGCGGGAAGGTAAGTTTTATGAATCTTATAGATAAGATCAAGGATAAAGCACGCAAAAATCCTAAACGGATAGTTCTGGCTGAGGGTGAAGAAGAGAGAACTGTAAAAGCCGCTGCCATAAGCGCAGAAGAAGGTATATCTAAGCCTGTTCTTCTGGGTAGTACTGAGGATATTCAGTTTATAGCCAAATCCGCTGGAGTTGATATTTCGGGCGTAGAGATAATAAATCCTGAAAGCTCAAATCAGCTACAGAAATATGCAAAATTTTATATTGATTCCCGAAAAGGTAAGCGCGTCACTGAAAAGATGGCTGAACGACTGGTAAAGAAGCCTCTATATTTTGGCGCATCTATGGTAAATGCTGGAGACATTGACGGAATGGTTGCTGGTTGTATGAGTTTGACAGCAACAGTTATTAAAGCCAGCGAACTTATTATAGGTCTTAAAGAAGGTGTTTCCGCATCTTCAAGCTTTTTTGTGATGTCGGTTCCTGATTGTCCGTATGGAGAAAACGGTAACTTTATATTTGCCGATGCTGGGGTTAATCCAGAACCGACTGTTGATGAATTGGCAGAAATAGCTGTTCTATCAGCCAGAAGCGCTCGGGAAATATTGGACTGGGAGCCAAAGGTTGCCATGCTTTCTTTTTCTTCCAAGGGTAGCTCCGGGCATAAATTGGTGGATAAAGTTACTGAAGCAACCAAAAAAGCCAGGGAAATGGCCCCGGAATTGCTGATTGACGGTGAATTTCAATTTGATACGGCAGTAGTTCCTGAAGTGGCAAAAAGAAAGCTGAAGGAAGATAATGACATCGCGGGTAAAGCGAATATACTTATCTTTCCAGACCTTAATGCTGGTAACATTGGTTATAAAATGACCCAATACCTGGCAAAAGCAGAAGCCTATGGCCCTCTTTTTCAGGGTTTTTCACTGCCGGTTAATGATCTATCAAGAGGTGCAAGTGTTGACGATATTGTAGGCGTGATGGCTTTTACTACATTACAGGCTTACGCTTATGAAGACAATAATTAAAGGAGTATTTGATGCAGGTAATTATCAAAGAAAATTATGAAGAAATGAGCAAAGAAGCGGCGAAAATTATTAAGGATGAAATTCTTCACAAACCAAATCTGGTTCTTGGACTTGCTACAGGCAGCACACCTATTGGAACATATAAAGAGCTTATTCGTATGTATGAGGCTGGAGAAGTTGATTTTTCCAAAGTGGTTACATTCAATCTGGATGAATATGTAGGACTTCCTTCGACTCATAACCAGAGCTATTTCTATTTTATGCAGGAAAAGCTTTTCAAAGGTATTAATATAAATCCTGAAAATATTCATGTTCCTTCAGGAATAGTCAAGGATTTTAACGCTTATTGTCAGTGGTATGAGGATGAAATTGACAAAGTTGGTGGAGTTGATGTGCAGGTTCTAGGAATCGGTGGGGATGGTCATATAGGATTTAATGAACCCGGAACATCCCTTGTATCCCGAACCCAGGTAGTTACACTTACTGAAGAAACTATAGAAGATAATTCGAGATTCTTTGAGAAAAAGGAAGATGTTCCAAGATTTGCTATCACTATGGGCGTCGGAACGATAATGGAAGCAAAACATTGCCTTCTGGTAGCAAATGGTGAAAAGAAGGCTGATCCTGTGTCTGTATTAATTGAAGGTCCTATCACATCCCAGGTTACTGCTTCAGTGTTGCAGATGCATCCCAAAGCTACTGTTATCCTCGACGAGGCGGCTGCTTCCAAATTAAACAGGATAGATTATTATAAATGGGCATACGAAAACCAACCTGAAATATAGATTTTACAGGCTGATAATTTCATTAAGATAGGCAAATATTAATAATTTGCCTATCTTAATTTTTCACGGAGAAGCACCAGGGGGTAAGACTATGGCAAAGATGAAAGCTGCTTTCCTTCACAAACCAGGAGATATTCGCATTGATGAAACAGATATACCTGTAATAGAGGATGATGAAGCTTTAATTAAAATAAGGGCAGTTGGGGTTTGCGGTTCAGATGTGCATTTTTATAATAAAGGCAGAATAGGTGATTTCATTGTAAAAAGACCTCTTATACTGGGTCATGAATGCGCCGGTGAAGTTGTGGAAATAGGTAAGAATGTAAAGAATTTAAAACCCGGAGATCGAGTTGCCATAGAAGCTGGTGTTCCCTGCAGAAAATGCTATTACTGCCGAACTGGAAGATACAACCTCTGTGCTGATGTGACATTTTTAGCCACGCCCCCTTTTCACGGTGCTTTTTGTGAATACATAGTCCATCCTGAAGATTACCTTTTTAAGTTGCCGGATAATATGACTTTTGAAGAAGGGGCTATGATAGAACCACTGGCTGTTGGAGTATATGCGGCAGAACGTGGAGATGTAAATGTAAAAAATACAGTGGCTATTATAGGTTCAGGTCCTATAGGTCTCATGATTTTGCAATCTGTCCGAGCAAGGGGAGTTACTGATGTAGTTATAACAGACCTTCAAGTTTTTCGTCTGGAATTAGCTAAGAAACTTGGTGCATCATTAACTATAAACGTAACAGAAGATGATCCTGTCGAAAAAATATTGGATTTTACCAATGGTGGAGCAGATGTAGTAATGGATGCCGTAGGTTTACCTGAAACGCTTCAACAGACAATAAATATAGCCAGAATGGGAGCAACCATTGTCTGGGTAGGTATGCCCACAGTGGATGAAATTCCCATAAGAGCAGTTGAAGCTATATGCAAAGATGTGGACATAAGAGGGATTTTCAGGTACGCCAATGCCTATCCCACAGCAATAAAAATGGTTAGCAACGATCAGGTAGATGTAAAATCAATGATTACTACGACTTTTACCCTGGATCATGTTCAGGAAGCCCTAGAATATCCGGGAAAACATCCTGAAACATGTATCAAAGTAATAGTTGAAATATAATACCAGAAAATTTTATCAAGAGGGAAGATAGGGTCCGGTGGCTCTGCTGGACTTCAAATCCAGTTAGGGGTGGTTACCATCCCTGGTGGGTTCGACTCCCACCTTCCCTCGCCATTATTGGCTTTACAGCGTTTTTCCGGATTTGATTTTGTGCGAAGGGTAAAGATAAAACGCTTTCGCGTGGCGTATACGTGGCGTAACTTTTCCTCAAGCACTTGCAAACGGTAGTTTCATGACTTGCCGTTTGACGTGTTCTGCTGAGAGGTGTGCATACTTAAGGGTTGTTTCAAAGGAACGATGACCCATAAGCTCTTGTACGTCTCTCAGTGGAACTGCCGCCATAACAAGTTGAGAAGCAAATGTATGCCTTAATGTGTGTAAAGTAACTCCACTCATTCCTGCCTTTTTCAGAACCGATCTTAAACTATCCCGAACACTATACTTTATTCGAATGCCTTTATAAGTGAATATATACTCACACTTATACTTCCTTGCCTGTTGTTGTTCTCTATGCGCTACCAGGACATCATGCAGAACTGGGGTCAGTTGGATTGTCCGGGATTTGTAATTTTTAGTATGCCAGTCATCCTTTGCCTGAACGGTTAAAGTCCTTTGCTCAAAATCAATATC
>WJIO01000443.1 GCA_014730235.1 Candidatus Poribacteria bacterium | reverse complement strand
GTGGGTACATGCTCTGGATTTATCGTCGCTGATATACCTTTAATAAACTGTGTTCTTTTTCCCTCATTATAAATATTCAGGTATGTCGTTGTTTCTTTATAATTGCTGTCTACAAGGGTTACTGATATATCTTTAAATCGTTCGTAATGAAGAAAATCCGTTCCGACGGATGTTACTATTGCTGTTTCTATACCCAGTTTCAACGCAGCCAGGCTTGAATATGCCGCCGCACCGCCAAGAATAAGTCCATGTTCCGTTACATCATGGGTAAAATGCCCAATGGCAAGGAATTCTGGCGTGTCTTCTTTACATATAAATCTCTTATCTTCCAACCTTTAACTCCTGTCAATCAACTACATAAAAATAAAGGAAATTTATATTTTACCTTATCCCTATTGATTATCCACTTTACATTAACTATATTCAGCCATTATTTTTTGCACATCTTCCCATACATCCCGCTTGAATTTGGGATTGCGTAGTAGATAAGCCGGGTGATACGTGGGCATAAGCCTTATTCCCTGGTATGTATGAAATCGTCCTCTTAGTGTTGATATACGTTTATCTGATCTTAAAAGAGTCTGGGCGGCAAAAGTACCCAAAGCACATATAATACGGGGTTTTATCAACCTTAATTGGGCGATCAGATAGGGTTCACAGGTTTCAATTTCTTCAGGTTTTGGATTCCTGTTTCTCGGTGGACGGCATTTCAGAACGTTAGCGATATATACCTCTGGTCGGGATAATCCCATGGCCTCGATAATTTGCGTTAGCTTCTGTCCGGCTTTACCTACAAAGGGTTTTCCCTGTTTGTCTTCATCCGTTCCCGGCGCTTCTCCCACAAATACCAGCTTTGCTTCTTCGCTGCCATCGCCAAATACCACGTTTGTCCGGGTTTTATGCAGTGGACATAGCTGGCAGCTTTCAACAGCAGATCGGATCTCATCCATATTGTTATAAACAACTATAGAGCTTTCCGATTGCTCTTTGGAATCATCCTGAGAGCTTCGGTTTATCTGCGTTTCTGAGAATCCCAGGTATATCTGTTCTTCCAGATAGCTTTTTACAGTGGTTAATGTATCCAGGTATTCGCTTATTATATCACTATTCTTAGCCCGATTCCCCATACATTAGCTCCAATCCCTTTAGAAATTCATTCCAGGCTTCTTTCTTCTTTGCATCTTTGAAACTAATCAGACCTAATCCCTTTAGCCAATCACACAATTTTCTTGTCCATCCCTCAGGTAAATGTTCTTCATGAAACGCATTATAATATAATTCGTCAATGAAGGGAGAATGATCAACAAGCTGGAATACATAAGCAGCGCGCATTTGTTCTGTCGTTTTCATTTTCTTAAAAAACCATTGAAAGAAGCTGCTTTGTATACTTTCAGAGCTTTCATAAAAAAGCCAGTTCGTATCCGGGTTATTGATGGATGAACAACCAAGCTCCTGTATCTGCATGGGTTTCCCTTTTGCCAGTTTAACCATACCATCGAAAATCTTTTCCGTTTTCTTTTGGTTAAAGCCCATTCGTCCACCAAAACCATAAAAGTTAAAACACAGGATGTCTACAGAATCTGTTATATATTTGCCATACTTTCTATAGGGATGCAATACTGGATCGCATGTAGTTGTATAGGTTATTGCAATATCCGGATCGATAGTATGTGCATGTTCCCGAACAGCGGCTACGAATTTAATAAAATGCATCATGAAAGTTGGGTCATCTTCTTGATGAGTGTCTGGTTCATTCCCCACAGAAATGCAATATACACCGTATTCTTTAGCTATTGGTATTGCCCAATCAAGCATTTTATTATATCGTTTAATTATATCTGGATGATCAGGTTTCATATCATTTGCCAGTTTTCCCTCTTCTTCATCAAGCAAATCCTCAGGATAGTTGAGATCATCAGTATCAGCCGTACAAAGTAGAAGGAATATGGCCAGTTCTTTTGAATGATAAAATTCCAGACGTTCAATGAGTTCCTGCTTCTTGTAGATGCCTTTGGTAGGTTCAACATCAGGCCAATCCATTTGAATACGGGCAACTTTCATTCCATGATCCAGCGATTCCTGAAATGCCTCATCCATAACTTTGCGCAGTTCTGGTGGATTATCAGGATTGAAGCCTTCGATGTAGCTTAAATGCTGTCCTTCTGGCAGAAGTGGAAGTTCATGTATTTGCGTCTGTTTAAATGTATCTTCACATAAAGAATGGTTCGTCAGAACAAATAAAACTGATAATACCATTACAAAACTTATAGTACCGAATTGCCAGATGCTCTTTTTCATATTCTTGCCCTTTCTCTCTTTTTAAAAGTCGGAAAAGAGCAGGTTTCTTAATGGCAAAACCTGTAAACTAAGTAGTATTCACTGATTTTATATTTTTGATTGTAGAATTCTTCATTCTTATGAAGGCAGTAAACCAGAAAACATGTTATTTGGAAAAATGGATTCCCGCCTTCGCAGGAATGACAAAAATTTATGTTTATTTTTGCTACAAAAGTTTCATTATTCATAGAAAATCAGTGGATACCAAGTATTCATTAATCCTTGTAGGGACGTATTGCATACGCACATAGGATTCCTACAAGTTGAAAATGATATTCACTTCGTCAGCATTTCTTTAAACAGACTTATTCTCTCGATGGGTGTTGGGTCGACATCATTCAGAGCCGCCAGATAAAAGCTGGTAAAGTCGCCCAAATATATAAGGTAAAGAGCTTTTGCCAGGGGAGAATTGCCTTTGGTATTAATGGTTTTTACCTTCGCGCCTGTCTCTTTTATCAGATCGCTGGTAATTGCCATTCTTTTGCTGATCTGGGGCATATCGTCTTTATCCTTCAGGATCAGCACAATGGATTTCTTTGTTATTTTTTCAGGAATCCCCCAGCCAACAATTTCGTTATGATTCATCTCAGGAATTGCATTATAAAATGCCACTGCTTTGCTGTTTTCGTTAAACTGACCTTTCCATCTCATGGCAACAATGTCAAATTTATTCTGGGATGCGTATATTACCGGCATTTTGCCATGAATTTTTTTTGCCAGTTTTTTTGCTTTATTGTCTGATGTAGGTATTTCTGGTGAGATTTTTTTCGCGGTATCTGAGATAAGATCAATGGCTTCCTGTAGATGTGAATCTTGCTCTGGTATAAACTCCAGTTTTGACAGAGCCATCATCATAGGGATAAAAAGATAACCCAGGGCGCAACGGGGTTGTATACCTTTTAATGGTATTTCAATATGCGGATTATTAAATTCATTTGATAATTCTTTCAACTGACCGCCGCTGGACATGGATATTAACTTTGCCCCGCGAATTTGGGCTGATTTAAAGGCTGAAAGGGTTTCCTCCGTATTACCTGAATAGCTGGCAGCCATAAAAAGGGTTCTTTCATTTACAAAAGTTGGAACTGTGTAATTGCGATTTACCACCACAGGTATTTCACATGAATCAGCAAATAATGACCGCATAAGGTCTCCGCCAATAGCTGATCCACCCATACCGGAAGTTACTATATTATCAACATCTTTGTATTCTGGAGGAATTTTAATATTCTCTATAAGTTTACTGGCTTTTAGACACTGCTGGTCAAAATCCAGCAGTATTTGCCGCATATTTGATTTATCTTTCATCTTATCTATATTATCCAGAATTTTCATTTTTCTCTTCTCCAAGTGCTTAAGCCCTTAGGCTGATCCATGTCAGCAGTTCCGGGAATTTCTTCATGGTTTCGCCGTATACATAACTTTCGATCTCCCAGGGGGTTGAAAGACTAAAGGCTTTTTGGGTCATTTCTTGGGCTTCTTTCAAGGTTAATGATCTTATAAGCTTTTTGACTTCTGGTACAGCCGTTGGACTCATGCTTAATTCATCCAGACCCATTCCCAATAGTATGGGAACCATTACAGGATCCCCCGCCATTTCTCCACACATACCAATCCAGATACCGGCATTATGGGCGGCGTCAATTGTATATCTTATGAGTCGCAGAACTGCCGGATGCAGGGGTTCATAAAGGTGAGTTATACCTTGATTCCCCCGATGTATAGCCAAGGAATACTGTATCAGGTCGTTTGTGCCTATGCTGAAAAAATCCGCTTCTCTGGCGAGTATGTCAGATGTCATAGCTGCAGCCGGCACTTCGATCATCAGGCCTATTTCAATATCTTGTTTGTAAGGTATTTCCTTTTGATCAAGGTCCTTTTTTGCCTGATCCAGGAGGGCCTTTGCCTGTCTGAATTCTTCTATGCCGGAAACCATGGGAAACATAATTTTAATATTTCCATGAGCGCTGGCCCGGAGTATTGCTCTTAGCTGAGGTAAAAATATATCCGGACGCTGAAGGCATAGCCTTATACCCCTGAGACCTAGCATGGAGTCAACATCATCGGATAACTGGAGCTGGGATGCAAATTTATCTCCGCCCAGATCAAGGGTTCTTATGATAACCGGGTTGGGAGCCATTTTTTCTGCTGAATCTTTGTAAAGCTGGTATTGTTCTTCTTCTGATGGTATACCCTCTTTTTGTCTTATATATATAAATTCCGTTCTGTATAGGCCAATGCCATTGGCTCCGTGATGTAATACTGAATCTATTTCCTCGGGTATTTCTATGTTTCCGGCCAGGTCAATACTATGATTGTCTATGGTAACAGCGGGTAAATCTCTGAGTACATCAAGACTGCGCTCAAATTCCAGAAACCTTTCCTGCTTTGATATGTAAGATTGAATTATTGATTCTTCTGGATTGACCAGAACTTCCCCGCTGCTGCCATCAATTATCACAAGATCACCGTTTTTGACTTCGGAGGTAATAGTTCCCAATCCTACTACTGCCGGGATTTCCAAAGCCCGGGCCATAATTGCGGTGTGGGATGTTCTGCTTCCGAAATTTGTGGCAAATCCCAAAACATACTCTTTTTTCATAAGAGCTGTATCTGCCGGGGATAAATCCTGAGCTATGATTATAACCTCTTCGCTGAGGGTGGATAAATCCAGACGTTCTTTTTCCAGTAGATTATGGATTATACGTCTTGCTACATCATGAATATCTATAGTTCTGCCGCTCAGGTATTCATCTTGGAGCTTTGATAGTTGATCCACAAGATCATCAGTTACTTTTTTTACTATATATTCGGCGTTTTTCCTGGATTTTTCTATTTCAATAGGAATTTCATCAACAAACATAGGGTCTTCCAGAAGCAATATATGAGCCTGGAAGATTCTGGCGTGAACTTCTGTCATTTCCTCTTCACTCTTTTTTTGTATATCCAGTAACTCACGCCTGGTTTGTTTCATGGCATCCTGGAATCTGGCTATTTCGGCATCTATTTTTGATTCATCAATGGTGTAGTGTGGTAAATCCACATCTTCATGATAAAACAGGAAGGCTTTACCTATGGCTACACCTGGTGATGCGGCTACTCCCTTTAGCATAATAAATTCTCAATCTCGTTTGGTTTTGTTGTTATTTATTCCTCGTCAAATTTTCGGTTTTCTATAAGGTCTTCCAGAGCATCCAGAACTTTCTCCGCGTCTTCACCTTTGGCTTCGGCTGTAATTACAGAACCTTTTCCTGCAACAAGGGTAATCACACTGATTATGCTGTTGGCAGGTATTTTAGTTCCATCTTTTGAAAGAAATGTTTCAGATTTAAATTGCTTTACTGTTTCTACTATTAAAGAGGCAGGTCGAAGGTGCAGACCAAGTTTGTTCTGGATCTTAAAATCCCGTGTCAAAATTTTTTGATCCATAATATATTTTTGCTTTCTTTGCTCAGAGATTATGCTCTTTTTAGTTTATATAATCCATCATGTTTTCCCCAGTATCTGATGGTGATCTTTGATATGTCAGGTTAACACCTTTTTGGGATAATCTGCGAAAAGCCTGGATGTCATTTTTATCTACTGATATTGTTTGTAATATATTTTCCCGGTCTGGTCTGGAAGACATCCATCCGACGCTTACATTTTTGATGGATATGCCTTTACCCATTAGGAAGAGTAAATCAGCAGGTTTGGAGACTACCAGTATTGTTCGCTCCGTTTTATCATCCAGATTTTTAATCATATTAACAGCTTCTTCTAGATGTAGAATTTTTACTACTGGATGGTTTTCAGGAGATTCAGAGCCTTTTACTGCCATCATAAGACAACCTTTACGCAGTTCATCCCCGGCTGCTTTGTCATTGGCGATCACAACTGTGGATGCTTTTAAGGCCTGGGCCCAACCCCACATAATCTGAGCGTGTAAAAGCTTATCGTCTATGCGAACAAGCACTATCATTTAACTAATCCGCTTTTAGTTATTTATATTTAATAGACCACATATATCCTGAATGCCGTGTTTTCCGCCCTCACATGCTTCGGAAACCAGTTCTTTTAAGTTTTTCCGATCTCTGTGTGTCAGGACTTTCAGGATCATGGGTAAATTTACACCAGTTACAACTCCAACATGTTTTCGCTTTTTGGCAAAGTAAAGGCATGTGTTAGAGATGCTTCCGCCAAATATATCCGACAATATTATTATATCTTCGGTTTCCATATTTTTCAGAATTTCCGATAACCTCTCTACAAGAATGTCCTGACTTTCCCCGGATTTTACACTGGTTGCTATAAGATGGTTTTGTTTTCCCATTATATTTTCTGCAATGGTAATCATTTCTGATGCTAAATTACCATGACCAGCCACGATAACACCAATCATTTTTTCCCTTCGATATTGAGTAAAATGGGAGGTATTTATTTTAATATGCCAAACTAATCATCCAATTCACTACAGGATAAGTCCCTTCCCATAGCTTCGGCTTTCATATGTCTTATTATTGCTTTATTTAATTCTTCGGCACTGTGGTGTCCCATTTTACGAGCTCGATGATTCATGGCTGCCACCTCTACTATTATGGATGTGCTTCTGCCGGGTTGTATGGGAATAGTAACATGAGGCAGTTTTTCTTCAAATATTTCGTAAAATTCCTCTTCCAATCCTGAACGGTTATAGCTTTTATCTTCATCCCATTGTTCCAGAGTAACAACCATGTCCACAGATTTTTTTGATCGTACTGCTGTTATACCAAACAACGTAGAAACGTCAATGATTCCCACTCCTCTAACTTCCATGTAATGACCGAAGGAATAAGGGCTGCTGCCAAGTATGCGATGACCGGTAACACATTTTAATAATACGGCGTCATCGGCAATAAGGCGATGCCCCCGGCGTATCAAATCCAATGCGCATTCGCTTTTACCTACTCCGCTTTCCCCCATAATGAGAACACCCACCCCAAAAGCTTCTATAAAGTCTCCATGTACAACAGTGGAGGGGCCAAATTCATCTTCCAATCTGGGAACCAATCTTCCCACAAAGGCCGGCGTGGATAAAATCGAGCTAAAAACCGGGGTTTGTGAGTTATTGCATTCGTCAATAAGTTCTTCTGGTATATCAAGTCCCCTGGTAACGACAAAGCAGGGAACTTGATAAGATATCATTTTGTGGAAGATTTCCCGTCTTTCATCCTGAGTCATTTTAAAAGCCCGTTGAATTTCACCTGCGCCCATAACCTGGATTCGATCATTGGCAAAGGAATCAAAATCTCCATATAGAGCCAGGCCTGGGCGATTTACCTCCGCTACAGCTACTATTTTTTGATCCAGTCCTGCTGCACCCGCAACCAGTTTTAATTTCAGATCATACTCAAGTTGTCTGAATAATTGAAGCAGCGTTATTTGATCTGACATTAAAAATCACCTCTCGTTATCATTACTGGCTTTCAAATATTTTCAGAATATCCGATTTGCTTTCCGCGTTCATAAGATTAGTACGGAAATCTCTGTTTTTAAGCAAGCGGGAAATACGGGCCAGGGCCATAAGATGTGGTCCTGTTGAGTCCACAGGGGCAACAAGAAGGAAAAGCAGGTTGGCTGGTTGGCCATCAATGGCATCAAAATCAACACCTTTTTCCGATCTACCAAAAGCTGCCACCAGTTTGTCAACGGCTTCTGATTTACCATGAGGTACTGCAATTCCTTCACCAATTCCAGTTGTTCCCAGTTGCTCTCTATCTAGAACAACTTTGGATGCTGCTTCCGCATCGCTAATAACGTTTGCGTTTTTAAGCAAAGCCACCAATTCTTTTATTGAATCGGTTTTTGTTGTACTTTTGAGGTTTGGTTCTATTGCATCTGGAACAAGGAAGTCCATAAGTTTCATAATAAAACCGCCTTTTTATTTTTTTATATTCATGTAATCGTTAAAAAATGGATGTAATTTAGTTGTCATTCCTGCTTTCGCAGGAATGACAAATTTTGTAATTTACCATCATTATAAAGGGATTTTCTAAACACATTTTCCATTTTTTAACGATTACATTCATTTATTCAAAATCAGGTTCTATCCAACCATAGTTGCCATCGGTACGTTTATAAATCACGTTTACCTGGTTGGTCTGGGAGTTAGAGAACATGAGAAATTCATTGCCGGAGATTTCTATTTGATTGACAGCTTCCTGCACTGTTATAGGCTTTGGCGCGAATTTATTAACTTTGATTATCTGAGCTTCAGTAACCTCACCGTTTTCATCTTCCTCGATATCTTCAATTTCCGTTATTTCTTCTTCTGCTGGTATGTCAGATAAAGTCATTCTTGTATCGTGTTTTTTGTCTTTTATTTTTTCCTTGTGTCGTCTTAGTTGTTTGTCTATTTTATCCATAACTCCGTCAATAGAAGCGTAAATGTTTTCTGTAACTTCTCGGGCATGGAAAGTCGCGCGCTTGGCACTTATGGTTACTTCGGCAATCCGGCGGTGTTTTTCAGCAGATAGAACCATGTTAGCTTCCATAATACTATCAAAGTAAGTTTCTGCCTTATGTATTTTCTTGTCGGCATATTCTTTTATACGATCATCCATATTGAAATGACGACTACTTATGGTTATGTTCATTCTCTATATCCTCCCATCTATATATACTACACTGGATTTTTGGATCACCATCTTTTCCTCTTTGTAGATGATGGTATGTTAAGTTCATCCCTGTATTTCTGAACTGTTCTTCTTTTAATTTCAACACCTTTTTTATTTAGCTGCTTTTCAATATCTTTATCGCTGAGGGGCTTTTTGGGGTTCTCATTTTCAATCATCTCTTTTATCATTTCTTTGACACTTATGGCGGATTTTTTACCACCGCTTTTTGTGGATAAACCACTTCCGAAGAAATATTTTAACTCATAAACTCCCCGAGGTGTTTGCACGTATCTTCCGTTTGTAACTCTACTGATGGTTCCTTCATGACGGTCTACTCGGTCGGCTATATCCTTAAGAGTTAGAGGTTTTATATAGGCTTCTCCTTTTTCCAAAAAATCCCTTTGCACCTCAAAGATGCTTCTGGTAACTTCCAGGATAGTTCTGCGTCGACATTCTATGCTTTCCAACAGCCATTTAGCCGACCTGAATTTAGACATGACATATTTACGGGCATTGGGTGAAAGCGAATTACCAGAACTTAACATATTTCTATAATAAGGGCTTATTCCCAATCGAGGGCCGCCTTCGTTCATAAAGACTTTATATTCTCCATCAACTTTTTCTACCACAACATCAGGTATTATGTAATTTGGTTTTATTGAACTGAATTGACGACCCGGTTTTGGTTCCAGGGTAGATATAAGTTTTGCAGCTTCCTGGACTATATCTATTTCTACTCCCAGGGCTTTTGCGATTTGTGGAATACGGTTTGATTCCAGATCTTCAAGGTGATCCTGCTTTATTATCTCATAAGCAACAGTATCTTCTGAATCCAGTTGTTCCAATTGTATCATCAGGCATTCTTTTAAATCATTTGCCCCTACTCCTGTAGGATCAAAAGTTTTTATAATTTGGAGGATTTTTTCTACTTCTGAGACGTCTTTATCAATATCCTGGGCAATTTCTTCTGGAGTGGCAATCAGATATCCGTCATCGTTTATATTTCCAATAATAGATTCGCCTATCAGGTAGTCATCATTAGAAATATCTGTCATTCTCAGTTGCCACAGCAAGTAGTCTTCCAGAGATTCGTCCTGGGTTGCGAGAGTATCGCGGGTATCGTCATCATCCGGAACTTCCCATTCATTTTTGTTTATGGGTGGACTGTCGTCAAAATATTTTTCATAATCTAGATCCCCGAAGTCTTCGTCGTTTATGTCCATTTCAGGTAGATCGTCATCGGATAAACTGCTTGAAGCTTCCTGGTCTGTATCGAGGGTGCCAGAATCCAGGTCAATATCAAGTTCCGATTCTTCGTCTATGTCTTCTTGTTCTTTGGATTCTATATCTTCGTCGGTTTCATCTTCATCCATCACTTCAGACTCGACTTCTTCGAGGATTGGATTCTCCAGCATTTCATGGGAAATGTATTGAGCCAGCTCCAATCTGGGCATTTGCAGAATTTTAATGGCCTGAACCATTTTGGATGTCATGACCATTTGCTGTTTTTGGCTCGTGTTAATTGTCATATTCAGAGACATATACTATGCACCTTCACATTCGTCTGTCGAGTATTGCTTATGATCTCAAAGTTCATTAAATGATTACAAAGTGAATCTATCACCAAAATATAGTTTTCTGGCCTGTTCATCAGATAATAGTTCTTCAGGAGTACCGGAATTTATTATTTCACCATCTGCGATTATATAAGCCCGGTCTGTTATCTCAAGGGTTTCCCTGACACTATGGTCTGTTATCAATACTCCCAGACCCAGTTCCCGCAGTCGGGAAATTATCTCCTGTATGTCAATAACAGCAATTGGGTCAATACCTGAAAACGGTTCGTCAAGGAGTAAAAACTTGGGCGATGTAACCAGAGACCTGGCTATTTCCGTCCTGCGCTTCTCTCCCCCTGAAAGGAAATAGGCCTTTTGCTTTGCCAGATGGGAAATACCAAATTCCTCCAACAGCTCTTCCATACGCTTTTTCTGGTCATCAGGTGACATATCAAGGGTTTCCAGCACTGCTTTCAGGTTTTCCTCCACTGTAAGTTTGCGGAATATGGATGGTTCCTGAGATAGATAACCTATACCTTTTCTTGCTCGTTTATACATAGGAAGCATAGTAATATCTTCCCCATCGACGGTTACCTTACCTTCTTCTGGCTTTATCAATCCCACAACCATGTTAAAGGTCGTGGTTTTACCCGCACCATTTGGCCCCAGCAGGCCGACTACTTCACCTCTGTTTACGTCTATATTTACGTGATCAACCACAGTGCGTTTGGAATATGATTTAACTAAATTATGAGTTGCCAGTTTCATCTTGATTCTTTTCTTCTGATTTTTCGCTGGATTGCTCCTGACGTTCTATTTCTACATGACCGGTAACGTTGCCACTGGCCTCGATCCGGTCTTCATCCCGATAGAGTATTATTTTGGGAGCTTCCATTCTGTTATTTTCTTCATCAACAACCGCCGGTTTTTCTTCTGTTCCCTCAAGTTCTATTCGATTTTCCTGCTCATAGAAAATTGCTTTATCGCATGTGGCTTTTATTCCTTGCTGGTTCATATCCACATTGCCTTCGGCCACCATTTTAATCAATTCACCGGTTTCTACATCTCTGTATATGGTAACTTTATCGGCGTTCAGGAATTCATCGCTGGCCCGAACGTTCATTTTTGCGTCACCTTCAAAGATAGTGATGCCGGTTTTACGGGCTATACTGGTTTTCTTTGCAGTAAAATCATATATAAGTGTTTTATTTTCCTCTTCCGCTGTAAGAGAAAAGGAGGTAAAGATCATCAGGAATATTCCTGTCATAATAATACTGTTAATAAATATTTTATGTTTTCTATTTTTCATCCGACTTTTCCTCCGATTTAGTAACGCCGGTAATGTTTCTTAAAGTAGCAGTTTCCAGTTCTGGGTCTGCATCCAATTCTTCTCCTACTATTATGGAATCTTCATAATAAATCGTAACTTTTATACCCGGTGGTGTATAAATTCTTCCGGGTTTATCCCGCCAGTATAATTCCTCTGATTCCAGTCTTCCTCCGTTGGATGAATTTCCCTTTACATTTCCCATTATCTTAATGTCATCAGTACGCTGATTTATTTCCCCGGTATCACCTTTTATTGTCATTGTTTCATCATTTTTGTCGCTGTATATCACCAATAAAACATCATCAACGCTGATTTTATCAGATTCAAGAAACCGGGCTTTGTTGGCGTTTAATTTCCACCTTGTGCGTCCATCCTTTGCATGCAACAGGGAAAACTGGCTTATCTCCTGATCCAGGTCTTCCGGACGTTCAGCGGTCTGTTGGTCTGAACTGCGTCCACAGCCCAAAAATATAATCCCAATTATTATAAATATCAAAAATCTTAGAATCTTCACTTATTATATACCGTATTTTTTACAAAATAGCGAAAGGAATCGTTGTTTTGCTTTGCCGTTTTTATATCAAAATGTTTAAGTATTTCCTGTCTAAAATCAATTTCTGAATTATATCCGCTCTCTCTTTGTAAATATTTAAAGTTACCTTTGCTTATTTCTTCTGTATCTGGCTGATATTCTATACCCAATTTTTCACAATCATTTTCACTTAATCCAGCAATATACC
>WJIO01000442.1 GCA_014730235.1 Candidatus Poribacteria bacterium | reverse complement strand
TTGGAACTTGACCAATTCATACAAAGATGTTATAATGCCTATAATAACGTGAGATCTCAGTCTGGTTTTTTGGTAATTAAATTTTACATTATTACAGATTGAGTTTATTTTTAAATTTAACAGAAGGGAGTTATATGCCTAAGCGTGATGCAATAGAAGTAGCAGGAAAAGTAACAGAAGCCCTTTCCAACGCTATGTTTAGAGTCGAGCTTGAAAATGGTCACGAAGTACTTACCTATCTTTCCGGCAAGATGAAGATGAATAGAATCAAAATATTACCGGGTGATGAAGTCACAGTTCAGTTATCTCCATATGATCTAACTCGTGGCCGGATCGTTTACCGAAAGAAATAAAATAAAAAACAGTTAAAATATACTCTTTCTGGTTTAATAGGTTTAGTGTATAAAAAAATATTGTGTTGAGAGAATATTAAAAACATCCATATTCAGCTTCAACTTTTCTGTTATAAGTCTTCTACCTTCAGGAAGGCATGTATTCCTCAAAGATAACCGATGATCAATACCGTCGAAACCGCCGAAAATAATGGCTTATTTAGAAGAACTAAAAGGTTTAACGCTCAAAGCCTTTAGTAAGTTTTAACGGTAGAGACAAAGTATACTATGTCTCTACAAAATTACTCATGTACCGCCGCTTTGAGAAATATTCAATACTGCTGATTATTGCAGTTTTTTGTCTTATTATAACCGGCTGTGGTGTTTTCTCCCGATCCCGGATGCCTGAGATAAGCAAGCCGCAAACGGGTAAAGCTTCATGGTATGGTCTAAAGTATCATGGCAGAATGTGCGCTAGTGGTGAGATTTATGATATGTATAAACTCACCGCTGCCCATAGATATTTACCCTTCAACACCTACATACGTGTAACTAACCTTCAAAACGGGAAAAAAGTAACTGTTCGAATCAATGACAGAGGGCCTTTTATCCGCGGGCGCGTTATTGATCTATCATATGCTGCTGCTCAGAAAATTGATATAGTTGAATGCGGCACTGCCGATGTAAAACTGGAAATTATCACCAGATAAAAGAGGAACAGGCGGTTTTTAAGGTAAAGGGGGATGCCGAAGTGTATACAATTCGTCTTAGAATTCCTGCGTTTATTCTATATCTGGTTACGCTTTTTCTTGTAAATTTTTCTATTGCATGTAGTTTAATTCCATATACGAAAGAGCTTTATACTGGTAATTTTCAGGTAGGTACAGCATCGTGGTACGGCAGAAAGCTTCATGGTTGTACCACAGCCAGTGGGGAAAAATTTGACATGAATAAGTTGACCGCTGCCCACAGGAATTTACCCTTTGGAACTCTGGTTCGCGTTAAAAATATTAAGAATGATAAATCCGCTATTGTATGTATAAACGATCGAGGCCCCTGGATTCAGGAGCGTATAATAGATTTATCCTATGCAGCAGCCAAAAAGATCGGCATGCATAAATCCGGCGTTGCCGAGGTAAGTCTGGAAATTGTAGATCAGGAACTCGGTCTGGTAGCATGGTACAGCAGCTATTTTCATGGCCGTAAGACAGCCAGCGGGGAACTTTATGATGTCAACAAACTAACGGCTGCCCACAGAACATTACCATTTGGAACAATAGTAAAAGTGACAAATGTTGATAACGGTAAGTCAGTGAAAGTCCGTATCAACGATCGGATGCCTAAAAGCGAAAAAACCATAATAAATATATCCAGAAAAGCAGCTCTGAAAATTGGCATAATTAAAACAGGTACTGCCAGAGTTACCCTTGATATAGTAAAAGCCAAGTAGCAATAAATACAGGATTATTCATGGATAAAAGGAAACTGGCAAGCAAAATTATTTTAGCTCTGGATGTGCCGGGGTTAAATGATGCTCGAAAGCTTATCAATCAATTGGAAAAAACCGGCATAGCCTTTAAGATCGGTTTTCAATTATTCACAAACTCAGGGCCGAAAAGCATTAGAACCGTCAAGGATAGTGGAAGCCGGTTGTTCCTGGACCTAAAATTCCATGATATTCCCAATACTGTGACCCGGGCTGCCGAAGTTGTAACTGAGATGGGCGTTGATATGTTCAACGTACATGTCTCAGGTGGTATGGAGATGATGAAGGCTGCGGTTAAGGGTGCTGAATCCAAATCAGAGGAATTGGGTATCCGAAAACCCTTTGTTATTGGTGTTACCATGTTGACAAGTATAGACCAAAAGTTATTTGATCAGGTTTATGAAGGCAAAACAAAGCTTTCAAATCAGGTTTTACACATGGCAAAATTAGCCCAGGACGCTGGTCTTGATGGGGTTGTTGCTTCTCCTCAGGAAATTGAGATGATACGCAGTGCCTGTGGTGATGAATTTATTATAGTAACTCCCGGGGTAAGACCTGAGTGGTCATCAAAGGACGATCAGAAGCGTACCATGACACCTTCTGAAGCCATATCCAGAGGTGCTTCATATCTTGTTATTGGACGGCCTATACGAAAAGCCCATGATCCTGCTGAAGCTTTGAACAAAATAATTCAATCTTTATAGTTAAATACTGGAGTGGAGTAAATTGGACAAACCAATTATTACCCTGGTAGGACGACCTAATGTAGGTAAATCAACACTTTTTAACCGGATCATCGGGAGAAATTTAGCCGTTGTCCATAATATGCCAGGGGTTACACGAGACCGTATATATGCTGAAGCCATATGGGATAATAAGAGCTTTGTTGTTGTGGATACAGGTGGACTGGATTTAGATCCTCAGGATAACCTTATAGCTATGGTTAAAACCCAGGTGGAAACCGCGTTAAGGGAATCGGATGCAATTCTCTTTGTTGTGGATGTGAAAACCGGTATAACTACCTGGGATATAGAAGTTGCTGAAACGCTGAGGAAATCGGAAAAACCCATATACCTGGTAGCGAATAAATCCGACAATCCAAAACGTGAAAACCACGCTGTAGAATTCTTTGCCCTTGGTTTAGGAGGGCCTATACCTGTTTCAGCCGCTCATGGCATAGGTGTGGCTGAATTACTGGACGAAGTTATATTTAACCTGCCGGAAAAAATAGCCGAGGAAAAACACGAAAACAGAATAAAAATAGCTGTTGTGGGAAGACCAAATGTGGGTAAATCCTCTCTTGTAAACCGTGTGCTAGGAGAAGACAGGGTTATAGTTGATTCCAGACCCGGAACTACCAGGGATGCTGTTAATATAGCTTTCCATAGAGACGCTCTGGCCTATGAGATTGTGGATACGGCGGGTATGAGAAAACGCAAGAAAATATTTGACGATGTGGAAAGGTCAAGTGTCGGAAAGGCCATACAGAGCATTCGCCAGAGTGATGTTACGTGGCTTGTTATTGACGCAACACAGGAACTGGGTCATCAGGACAAGAAAATTGCCGGATACATAGCAGATCAGGGAAAAGCCTGTATACTGGTAATTAATAAATGGGATTTAATAGAAAAGGACAGCAATACGTTTGATGAATATTGTGAAGAGATACGCTGGCAGGCGCCGCTTTTTGAATATGTTCCCATGCTGTCATCCTCTGCCTTGACAGGTCTGCGCGTAGAAAAGCTGCTGGAGCTAACTCAGATTATATTTGCCGAATACTCAACCCGGATAACCACCCATGTATTGAATAAAGCTTTCAGAGACATAATCATGCAGTATAGCCATCCTATAGTCTCAGGTAAAAGGCCAAATCTTAAGTATATAACTCAGGTTTCGACAGCACCTCCTACCTTTGTAGTTTTCACTTCATATCCTAATTTGATCCGCCCGGATTATGAAAGATATCTGATAAATCGGCTTAGGGAAGAATTTGGTTTTCAGGGATCACCTATAAAGATGAAATTCCTTTCTACAAGAAAATCTGATAAACAAGTTGCGAAAACAGGAGAATAAAATGGCGTTAGCTTTTTTGGCATTGATACTAAGCTATCTGTTAGGAGCGATACCAAATGGTTATATAATGGGAAAATTAAAAGGGCTGGATATCCGGAAGCATGGAAGCGGCAATATCGGATTTACCAATGTCCTCAGAGTTATGGGAACATTACCCGGTGCTGTTGTCCTTGTTGCGGATGTAGGAAAAGGGCTTTTATCAGTTTTACTTATATCAAGACTAGGAACTATTCAGCCAAATCCCCTGTCACCATACATGCCGGTATTATGCGGCGGACTGGCTATGATTGGGCATGTATGGCCAGTATACCTCAAATTTCGAGGTGGCAAAGGAGTTGCCTCGAGTCTTGGAATATTCTTTGCTTTGTATTGGCCGGGAGGCCTTGCATCCCTTATCGTATGGTTTATTATAGTTGGTATAACAAGATATGTATCTCTTGGCTCATTACTCCTTTGTCTTACCTTCTTAATTTCCACCTTCCTGAGGGGTGGAGAATATATCTGGGGCATTAGGATTATGGCTATTGTTATAAATATTATTGTAATATTTCGTCATAAGGGAAATATTCAGCGTCTAATAAATGGTACGGAAAGAAAATTTGGTAAGCGAGAAAAACCTGAAGCAGCTTAGAAAAGAATTCATTCCGGGAGTTTATCATGATTATCTCTCTGATTCTTGTATTATGCTTACTTACCACCCTTGCTGTCACCCCCACTATACCCGCTGCCCCTATTAGCGTTCCCCTGGATACATGGTATTATCATTTTATTGAGAGACTTCAGGCCAAAGGCGCGCTAAGAGATTTTCTGAGCAATATCAAACCCTACACCCGGGATGAAATTGCGGATATGCTTATTCATATATCCAAACTTGAAGAAAACGATAGGGTTAAGCTCTCAAGTATAGAAAAAGCCCAGTTTATAGAAATGAAGAAGGAATTTGCCCCTGAATTGATAGAAAGGGGAATGCTCGATGTTAGGGAATATGCCCGATTGCTTAACTGGGACAAAGATAAAAAAAGTCTTGTTATGGAAGCTGGCATTACTCAAACCGCTAGATATGAAGAAGGTGAGGAAGTCTATAAAATATACGAAGTTACTCCCCACATTATTACCTGGGGGAGTCTTGACAAAAACTATTTCTATAATACCATCAGGATAACCTATGAGGATAGTGATAAGCCGCTGCCATTATGGGATCCATATCTTGATCCAACCCGGGAAAACTGGACACTTCTCTCTGACGCTTATCTTATACTTAATTTTCCCGGAACATATATGCAGTTTGGTAAAGACCAGTTGCTCTGGGGTACTGGATATGATGGAGTAATAGGACTTTCAGGTGTTGACCCAACTTTTGATGTGATTAAGATACCAGTGAAGGTATGGAAACTAAAATTTACCAGTATACTGGGATTTCTCCGGGATGATCTTACAAGAGAATATCTAAACGAAATTGTTGATAAATATATAACTGCTCATCGAGTTGAAATAAGACCTTTTTCGGGATTGTGTCTGGGTTGGCAGGAAGCCTATATATATACAAACAGCTTTCATCTGGAAATATTAAATCCCATAATGCCCTATACAATAGCGGAAGATTATCTGGGTGATGCAGGTAATATAAACATGGAAGCTGATTTTGACCTCTGCGTTATACCCAATACCCGTCTTTATGGTTCTGTATTTGTGGATGATTTTCACCCTGATGAAAGCATATTTACATACAGCGCGAATCGCTGGGCTGTTTTAGGTGGTATATTTGTAGCTGATCCATTAAGTATAGATAATCTGGATTTAAGAGCCGAATACGCCAGGGTAGAACCCTGGACTTATGCCCACAAAGGAACGGTTTTGTATCCCCGAAAGCCAACATCTTACAAACATTTTGATAATTCTCTGGGACACTGGATAGGCCCTAATGCCGATGATCTGCTTTTTGAAGCTAATTACAGACTTACGAAGTATATATTGACAACTGCTTCATATCAAAAAATAAGGGATGGGGAAATAGGCGGCAACATATATGACTATGACATTACAGCGATGGGTAAGAAAAAGACATTTCCTCATGGAATAGTAGAAACGGAAGAAAATTATGAGGCAAAAATAGAATTTCAGATACACCGGGATTCGATATTAAAAATCAGCTATAAACATACAGAGATTGATAACAAACAAACTGAAGAAGCAAAGCTGCCGGAAAGCGATCCGAGAAAAGAACCCTGGCAGACAGGTAAAACATGGTCTCAGGATGTTATCCAGGTGGAATTGACTCTTAGATATTAATATAATTGGAAATAACTTTGATCTGGATCTGGTTTTTCTCTCTTTTATTATCATTCCTTTATGGCTTAACTTCATTATTGTTATCCATTGGTGTAATAAGGATAAAAAGGCTTACAGGTAATAATTTATCTGAGGATCAACTACCTTTCGTATCCGTATTGATTCCGGCAAAGGATGAAGAGAAAAATATAAAATCATGTCTGGATTCTATTTTGAACCAGAGTTACCCCATCGATAGATACGAAATTATAGTTATTAACGACCGTTCTGCGGATAATACTCCTACTATCATAAGAGATTATGCAAAAAGATATGTTAGGATAAAATCTCTTAATATAAAAACAAGACCAAAGGGTATAACAGGTAAACAGAACGCCCTGCAAAAAGGGTTAGGGCTTTGTTCAGGCGAAATTATACTTAATACCGATGCCGACTGTATAGCAAATTATAACTGGATACGCGAGATAGTTTTCCTATTTAACGAAAATACAGGTATTGTGCTGGGATTCAGCACCATACATAACCTATATGAAGGGAGATCGTTTTTCGCCAATCTCCAGTTCCTTGATATTTTGTTTCTTACCGATGCTGCCGCAGGCTCTATAGGGCTTAATATACCTGTCACATGGTTGGGGCGTAATCTTTCATATAAAAAGTCGGTTCTGGAATATACGGATTATAACAAAATGGGATATACTATTACTGAAGATTCGTCACTTATTCAGGCTGTTGCAAGGAATACAGATTTAAGTATGGGTGTTGTTTATCATAAAAATGCCTCTGTATCCACAGTACCGGAAAAAGACCTTAAAAGCTTTATTTCTCAAAGATTGAGGTGGATAATAGGTGGAAGGACTGGTAAATCCTGGACATTATTACCTCTTTATGGTATTTTTCTTTTTCACCTGTGGCTTATGCTTGGATTTCTTGTATCCTTTTCAGTAAACAGTCTTTTTTTACCTTTAATTATCAGCGTGGCTGTAAAGATAATTTTTGATTTTGCTGCATGTTATCGTGTCTGCAAAGAATTTCATAAGCTTTATTTATTAAAAATATTTATACCTTATGAAATTTTCATGATAATATACAGCGTAATTTTAGGCTTTGGGAGTATATTTGTCAGAAAAGTGCGGTGGAAGAATGATTTATATGCAAAAAATTAAAGCATAGTTTATGGAGGAAAAAATGGGAGTAAAAAAAGCTGTAATTCCTGCTGCTGGTTTGGGGACAAGGATGCTGCCGGCAACAAAATCGCAACCTAAAGAGATGCTTCCTGTAGGACGTAAACCCGTAATACAATATGTTATGGAAGAGCTGGAAGCGGCGGGGATAGACCAAATATTAATTATAACAGGGCAAAAAAAGAGGGCTATTGAAGATCACTTTGACAGGGATTCTGAACTCATAAGAAATCTTGAGGAAAAAGGTAAGCATGATTTACTATGCACCCTTGATTATGAAAACTGCGGCGTGAAGTTATTTTATACGCGACAGGGGATACAACTTGGTACTGCTCATGCCATTTCACTAGCTGAAAGCTTTGTTGATAACGAACCGTTTGTAGTATGTCTGGGTGATTCTATTATAAAATCAAAGGAACCGGGGTCATTTCTGAAAAAGCTTATTGAGACTCATGAAAAGCGAGAGGCCAGCGTGACAATTGCCTTTCAGGAAGTGGCAGCGGAAGATGTGATAAAGTATGGTATCGCAGATCCTTTCCCGGAACATTCCGATAATTCTGATTTTCGGCTTAGAGGTCTGGTAGAAAAACCCGAAGTTGATGAAGCACCCAGCAGGATGGCCATATCAGCCAGGTATGTTTTTAGTCCGCGAATATTTAAAGCCATAGAGGAAACCCCTATGAAAAACGGTGAATACCAGATTACTGATTCTATAAAAATATTAATGGAAACCAGTGAGGTTTGGGGGCATAGACTGGGCCCAGATGAAAAACGCTACGATGTAGGGGGATTCAAAAGTTACTTTGAGACATTTCTTACCTTTGCCCTGGAAGATGAAGAATACGGGAAAGACCTTGGGGAATATATTAAAAGATTTGTAGGATAAAATTATTTGTTTAATCGTTAAAAAACGAATATAAAATATTGTCATTCCTGCGAAAGCAGGAATACAGTCTTTATGCGGATATAATGGATTCCTGCTTTCGCAGGAATGACAAGCTGAGAGAATTTTCAATTATAAATACACTGAACCCGGAAGAGCCAGAAATTTTCTTATCTTTACCACATAAACCCGGAAAGAGTCAGAAATTCTCTCTAATACCTAAATAAATATGTTTCAACAAAGCGCATTAATATTAATAGCAGGACTAACGTTTCTATTTTTCTTTACCCCAGAGCATCAGGCTGAGTATAGTTCGGGTATAGGGATTAATCTGCTTCTGATGGCGATCATTACCTTTATACCCGCTTTGCTTTCTTATGTTATTGGTAAAAGAGCTATAAAACAATTGCCGGATGAACGAAGTCAAAGGATAAGGTTACTGAGAAACTCCCGTTTTTATGCTTTTATATTCAGCCTATTTGTCCTCGCAGGTTTTATTTTTCAAGTTTATTACCTTAAACTGCCTTTATTAATTGATCATATATTTTCCTTTCTAAAGCTTAGAAACCTGCGTACAATGATAGGAATTATACCTCTAATAATAGCTTTATTATTAACCAGGATTTCTATATATGAGCTGGAAAAACAGGTAAAAAAAACATCATGGAAACGAAGGGAATTTCTAGCTCTGAATCTCAAGCTTATGTTGATACCCCTTATACCCTTTGGACTTTACTTGCTGGTGGGTGATATAATAGAGCAATCTCCTTTGTCTGTAAGGATATTTTTTATAACCAGACCTTATTTTTACTGGATTATAATTATCTCTATAATAAGCATAATATACATAAAGGCCCCTTCGCTTATAAAAAGGATATGGCCTTCCCAATCTCTTCCTGATGGTCCTTTGCGCCAGAGGATAGAATATATAGCCCAAAAAGAAAATATCAAATACAAAGATATACTGGTATGGAATACCGCTGGTGGTAGGATAGCAAATGCAGCTATGGCAGGTCTGCTTCCTTATGCCCGATATATCTTCCTCACAGACCATTTACTGAATAACTTTACGATAGATGAAATTGAAACTGTGGCAGCCCATGAAATGGGCCATATAAAATATAAACATGCTTTGTCATATCTGATATTTTCTTTTGGTTATCTTACATTTTATATTTTCCTTTATATTCATATTTTCCCTTTTATACAGCGACTAAATTTGGGAACAACCTATATTGGTTTTTTGGGGGCAGCAGCAACCCTGACGGGTTTTTATCTTTATTTTGTTTTTATTTTCCGTTTTTTATCCAGAAGATTTGAGCGTCAAGCAGACCTATATGCTGTAGACGTTACAGGTAAACCAGATACATTTAAAAGCGCGCTTATGAGATTGGCTGCCGTTAACTACATCCCAAGAAAAACACCGCGAATATTTGATGTTATAAAAACTCATCCATCCATATTGCGCAGGTTGGAATTTATAGATAAAGGAATGAATGAATTATCCAGTGTTGTAAGATATAAAAAAGCAATGCTCCACATGAAATACACCTTAGCTATTATTTTTCTGGCTGTTCTGACTTTATTTATTACAAGCAAAGAATCCCTGTTTCCACCAGCCGAAATACATTATGAAATAGGAAGACAATATGCTATAGAAGGTATGATTGACGAGGCCATAGTGGAATTTAGCAACGCTATAAAACTAGATCCTGAAAGCGAAATGGCCCATTATGCCCTGGGGGTGCTTTATGCTCAAAAGGGTTCTCTGGATCAAGCTGTGGAAGAATTGGAAAAAGCTCTGGAAATCAATCCCGGTAATAAAGCTATACAGAGAAAATTAATACAAGTGAAAAAGAGATCAGAAGCTTAGATTTTTGATTGTCTAATAAAATAAGGAGAAGTTGGATGAACGTTAAACTGGGTATTAACGCCGGTTTTGCTATAAATCGTTTCCCTGAACCGGAAGTATGGATCAGAATAGTCGGTGAAGAACTGGGACTAAAGTACGTTCAGTTTGTGGCAGACCTGCTTAATCCATTTTTGCCATATAGAGTTATAAGTCAGCAGATAAATAAGATAAGGAAAATGGCTGATACCTATGACGTAAGTATAGACACAACTTTCACCAGCGCTTTTACAAGGGTAAATCACCTTATGCATCCGGACCCAACCACAAGAGAAGCCTGGTTCCAGTGGTTTAAAGATTTCTTCCTTATCTCGGCTGAATTAGGGGCCCGGGGTGTGGGCTCTCACTTTGGTATAATGTCCGTAACTGATCTGGAAGACGATGAGCGCAGGGAAAAAATCACATCCGAAGCCATAAATCTGTGGCAGAAGTTATCAGAATTCGGCGCTGAAGTAGGTTTTGAATTTCTCATGTTCGAGCCTATGTCAATCCCCAGAGAGATGGCCTCCACTATAAAAGATACATGGGAATTATATGAACGCGTTAATGAAGATGCAGCTATACCTGTTGAGTTATGTCTTGATGTGGACCATGGCTTTTACTTTTCCGGCGATCCCAGGGATAGCGATCCCTACGCGTGGCTTAAGGAATTTGGCAAAAATTCACCAGCTATACATGTAAAACAAAGCCTTATGGACAAAGGTGGACACTGGCCCTTTACCGAAGAATATAACGAAAAGGGGAAAATCCAGCCGCAGAAAGTTCTGTATACACTGGAAGAATCAGGTGCAGAAGACGTGGTTCTGCTTATGGAAATATCCCACCGGGAAAGGTATCCGGCGGAAGGAAGGGTAATATCTGACCTTCGGGAATCAGCTCGGTACTGGCGGCAGTATGTACCTGATTAAAGAAGGATTCACGAATGAAGCAGAACCATCCGCCGCTAATTGAATTCAGAAATCTCACAGTCATAAAAGGCCTTACTAAGAAAGTCCTGGATTCCATCAATCTCACCATCAATATAGGTGAAAATGTTGCCATAATTGGCCCTAACGGTTCCGGTAAGTCTTCTCTTATCAAGACCATTACCAGAGAGTATTATCCTGTCTCCACAGTTCCTGATATGGTATGCAGGATATGGGGTCAAGAAGTATGGAATATATTTGATTTACGTTATTTGCTGGGGATTGTCTCAGACGACCTGATGAAGGACTGCTTCCGAAAAATATCTGTTCGCAATACCATACTTTCAGGATTTTTTAGCAGTATAGGTCTATATAGACACAACATCACAAAAGACATGCAGGATAAGGTTGACTACCTGTTGGATTTCCTTGATATAGAACATCTGTCTAACCGCAATATGACGGAATTATCATCTGGTGAATCCAAAAAGGTGTTAATAGCCCGAGCCCTGGTTCATGACCCAAAAGCCCTTGTGCTGGATGAACCTACCAACAGCCTTGATCTTCGTGCACTGCATCATTTTCAGCAGACTTTAAGGAAGATAGCTGGTTCAGGCATAAATGTTGTCATGGTAACGCATCATCTTCAGGATATTATTCCGGAGATAAATCGGGTTATATTATTAAAAGAAGGTAGAATATTCCGGGACGGGATCAAGGAGGATATTCTGACGGATAATAATATCAGCATGCTATTTGAAGTAAATACCCAGGTGGTTAAACGGGACGGTTATTATTATGCCTGGGTATAATGATTTAAGCAGGATTGATTAAGCCCATCATGTAATTTCCGGTAATATCAGTTAGCTTAACCTCAACTATCTGACCCGCTTTATCATCTCCTGCATCAGCTACCAACACCCTGATATAATTGCTGGTAAAGCCAGCTAGAAGATTGTTTTTACCTTCCCTTTTTTCTTCCAGCAGTACTTCTGCGGTTTGCCCGATCATATTCTTACAGAATTCATAAGCAATTTTATCACCAAGTTCTCTGATCCAGTGACTTCGCTGATAAGCTATACTTTCCTGAACCTGATCCGGGTATCTGGCGGCGGGTGTGCCGGAACGAGGGGAATATCTGAAGACGTGAAGACGGTTAAATCCTACTCTTTCTACTAAATTATATGTATCCTGAAAATCCTGGTCTGTCTCACCGGGAAAGCCTACCATTATATCTGTGGATATACCTGTATCAGGTATAATGTTTTTGATTCGATCCGTCAGATCGATGTATTCTTTACGCGTATAACCTCTGCGCATTGATTTAAGTATTTGGTTGCTTCCGCTTTGAAGGGATATATGCAGATGATGAGCGCATTTAGTTAGATTAGCAATAGTCTTTATTAGCTCGTAATCTATATCCATAGGCTCTATAGAGCTTAACCTTATGCGTTCCAGACCCGCAACTGGATGAATTGCTTCTATGACATTATGGAGTTTATTAACGTCATCCATATCTCTTCCATAAGCACCCAGATGTATTCCTGTCAACACTACCTCTTTATATCCGCTTTCAGCCAGAGATTTTACCTCCCGAACAATATCATCCACAGGACGACTGCGGATAATTCCTCCTCGTGTATATGGCACAATGCAGTAAGTGCAAAAAGAATCACAGCCATCCTGTATTTTCACCATAGCCCGGGTTTGGTCAAAAAAGGCATTTATGCCATGATATTTCCAGAAATCTTTTTCCTCTGGAATTTTGTCCTGAAGAAATTTGTCCAGAGAAAGCTTTTCGGTGTTGGATAATATAAGGTTTTTATAACCTTTCAGGATTTGCCTGATTTCCTCTAAATCCCTTTCCACATAACATCCGGTAACGACGATCAGAGCTTCGGGATTTGCGGCGGCGCAGCGGCGGATCATCTGCCGGGACTTGCGATCGCTTACGTTGGTTACAGTACATGTATTTATAACATACACATCCGCAGGTCTTGCAGGCTCAACGAAACTGAAACCGTTTTTTTTAAGCTTCTCCCTCATTACCTGGGTTTCATATTGGTTTACTTTGCAACCCAAAGTCACAAAAGCAACAGAGGGGTTTTCCTTATTTTCTATGATTTTCATCTTTACAAAAAAAGCTCATAAGCTGAAAAGCCAACTTATAAGCTTCATCTATCATTTCAAATTATTTAAGTTTTGTGGCTCTTCTGGATTCAGTGTGGTAAAGATAGGAAAGTTCTTTATGCTGTCATTCCTGCTTTCGCAGGAATGACAAGCTGAGAAAATTTTCAAATTATTACCACACTCAAGCCGGAAAGGCCCGTTTTGTAATAATAAAAATAGGTGCGCAAATAAAAACACAACAAACAAAAAAGGAGTCACCCAGCGCACCTATTATGCTCAGCAATAAGCTGAAGTATATATTGATTTTAACAGATATTCGGATTGAAAGTCAAGAATAAATCTGAATCCAAGCATAAAATTTATTCCCTGTGTTATTGCAATAAAGTTGGTTCTTCCTGGTTCAGTGTGTTAAAGATAAGAAACTTCTATATGCTGAGAAAATTTTCAAATTATTACCATATTCAAACCGGAAGAGCCAAAGTTTTCACGGACATAAATTGGAATCTGAATTGTGATTTCTATCCCAAACTCTTTTAGTTCAGGGAATTTTTATACCTTTAATGCCGTTTTTCCCATAAAGAAGTAATATATAGGAAAACGAGGTTAGCAGAATGTTACTCAAAGGACAATTTAAGAAAGGTAAATTCATTGAGCGTCCAAACAGGTTTATGTCCATAGTGGAAATGGAAGGTAAAACTGTGGAAGCTCATCTCCCTAATCCCGGCAGGATAAAGGAAATACTTTATCCCGGAGTGGATGTTATACTTCGTAAAGAAAATGGATCTAAACGAAAAACAGGTTATACCCTTGTTATGGTCTACAAAAACGATATGTTAATTTCTTTGAACACCACCCTGCCCAATAAACTGACGGAAGAAGCTCTGAAAGCGGGAAAGCTTGAATGCTTTAAAGATTACAAATTAATTCGCAGAGAAGTCCAGTATAAAAACAGCAGATTTGATTTTTTGCTGGAAAAGGAAAATAAATTCTGCTTTTTAGAGGTTAAATCTGTATCCCTGGTCAAAGACAGAAAGGCAATGTTCCCCGATGCTCCCACTATAAGGGGAACCCGTCATCTACATCATCTTATGGAAGCCATGGATGAAGGTTATGAAGCTGCTGTATTGTTTGTAATCCAGCGGGATGATGCTGACAGCTTTTCACCCCACCATGAAACTGACCCAGTGTTTGCTAAAACTTTACGGGAAGCTTATGAATATGGGGTTAAAGTATACGTTCATAAATGCAATATTAGCCTTTATAAGGCTGAAGTAGACGGAGAAATTAAAGCTATTGAGCTTTAAAAGTCCATATATTGCTCCAGTCACTCCATGCACCCCATTCATCCCTGGCTCTAACCCGCCAGTAATATTCTTTTCCAGCAATAAACCAGTCCTGGGGTATCAGCCATTCCGGTTTATCCGAAAACGTTATCATGTCAAAATTAGGTGAAACGGGATGAAGCATATCCTTTCTTGGACTCACCTGTATATGATATTCCGCGATGGCTTTGCTATCCGGATGTTGGGATGCCTGCCAGATAACTTTTTCTGAATCTAATATCTCACCGTCTGCTGGTATTATGGGTTTTTCAGGTGGCAAAGGTGGGGTATTTTCCGAACTCTCTTTCCAACCGTGGGTAATTTTGATTTTGTGAGGTGCTTTCGTATCGTCTCTGTAAACAACGTTGTTTTGACCAATTGATAGAGATGGCAGGGCCAGGGCTGACATCTGTAAATCAGTCTCTATATATACCTGATTGATACCAGCATTAATTGACGATTCCGATGATAAAAATTCATATTTTACATAATATGAGTATCTGGCCGGATTTGTTTTGGGATCGATTATATCGTCAATGGAGAAATATTCCTCAAGATTCCCGGTTTTTTCAGCAGACCAGACCTGTATCCAGTCGCTGTTGTCAACCGAAAGATATACTTTGATAGAATCATTCTGAGTTTTTCTATAGAATTTCCCCCCTATAATGCCTCCAACTATGGGATAAGGAGTTTCCACTTTATATATTACATAAGACAAGGCATCTGATTTGATGGAATGTACCGCAGGTTCTTTTTCGTCCTCGTATGACATGCTTATGTTGAGTTCAGACAGTACACCATTTCTTGAAACAGGATCGCCTAAATCCGGTTTATAGATCATCTTGCCATTGGCCAGGCGGTAGGGTTGGTAATTTTTATTACGATGATTATCACCACATCGGAATTTTCCCGAATGATCCCACAGCCATATAAATTTTTCACCTGGGCGCAGAATCATACCCATATCGCTTAACCACTGTTCAACCGGCATGGTATGAGGTGGATAAAACTTCTGGTAATCGGGGCCATGACTTTTCATGCCTTTGCTGGCAAAGCCGCCATCGTGGGTTATTTCTGCCAGAGATGGATTATTATGCAGGTCTTCATAAGACGCTACAGTTGTTTTATCTTCCCTGAGATAAAAAGAACGACGTTCAGGGTCGAACAGATGCCAGCTATTATCATACCAGACTTCCCCAACGCAGTGAGTTTCATAAACATCCAGTGGACACATCCAGACAGCCCTGGCCATCAATCCCGCGTGTCGGCATAAGACAACGAAATTTGCGGCGGAGAGGGAGCAGCCGCTGCAATAGTAGTGATTTACAGCTTTTACTGGATTTGCCCTTTCGCTAAAAGTATTCCGGGATGGGTTGGATGTGTCATCGGTAAAGGGTGGGCCTACGCGCCTGTTGTTCTCGTGGCATTGAACCTTTATGTCGGCGGTAAATTTGAATACAGCCATAGCTTTCTCAGCTTCAGTCATATCAGGAGTAAATATGCTGTTTAATATTGTGTCGGCTGAAAACCAATCTCTCCTGTCGTTGATTACAATGCGGGGATTTACTATATCTGTTTTACCTGTGTTTTTCATGACCAGGTATTGGTTTGGCTCAAACTTGGATTCTTCCCTCATGAAATTTCCGTAAGTTTCAGCATAATAGACAGTATTAAAGCCGTCGAGGGTGCCGCCTACATTAATACTATATTCATGGAAATTTGACTTTATTTCTTCCGTAAATTCCTCCGGTGCTTCCGGTTTTGGCACAGGCTCAGAAACGGTAAAAACACTTAATAATTGCAGTATAACCGCCAAACTAATCATTTTTGTCCTCCTGACTTTTTTCTTGGTCTTCGACCATAACAGGCTTTTAAGCAGACTCCGCATATATGCTGACCCAGGTTTTCTTTCTTTTTGAAGTAGTCCAGTTGATTATAGCAGGCTTCCAGATCGAAATTCTCCGGTTTTTCCTTTATTGCCCCGCCGGGACATACGGCCACGCATCTCATACAGGAACGGCAGTTATCTTCAACTTCACCGTCAACCTTCAACGGCATATCAGTTAATACTGAAACATATCTGACCCTTGACCCATATTTGGGATTTACCAGCAGTATATTTCTGCCTATCCAGCCTAATCCCGCGTATCGGGCTATCATTTTATGGGAAACGTGGCCCACCATCGTTCCGCTCCAATCGGAAATCTGCGACGCATGTATGGGCAGGGCATCATAACTCTGATTCTGTATATATCCCACGACTTTCAAGGCTACTTCATCCAGGAGGACATTGACTCTTTTGTAGTGAAACAGATACATCTGGGTGGGTTTGTTGTCAATACCCTCTATGATCCTGTCCGACAGATGATAACCTATGGATATTCCATATTTAAGACCTTCATATACGGCCTCGGGGGATATTCGGAATTCGCTTTCCAATCCAGTCATGTCGGCCACGCCAAAGAGAGGCATACCCTCTCGCATGGCTATTTCCTTTATATTATTATAATTTTGCTCTAAAATTGCATTATCCATAACTTACCTTTCGCTTAATCAGATTTAACAAATGTGGATACAAATCATTACCATATCATTTAATCAAAATTCATATCAATCAAGGAAATATTAAACTTTAATAGATGGAATGTCAATAGTAAGTCTTGAAAAAGGGATATAGAATTTATGCTTGGTTTATATGTTGTTTGACATATGCAGTGAATAAATATATACTGATATGAATTTAACCTTTTTAATTTCAAAATTAACTATATAAGGAGCATAAAATTGCCAGAAGGAAATTCATCTGCGCTGGATAGAAAACTTTTCCTGGTAGGAACAGCTTTTTTCTGGATATCCCTTTACATTTATCAACCTACACTATCGCCATATGCCAAATACCTTAGCAAGTCCCTGGCTATGGTGGGTCTCGTGGCCGGTTCTTATGGTTTTACTCAGCTTGTATTCAGGTTTCCCCTTGGTATCTGGTCTGATAAGATCGGAAGGCGTAAGCCTTTTGTGCTTTCCGGGTTTGTGTTGATTTTTATTAGTTGCATTGGACTGGCTATGTCGCCAAACGCCTGGTCGTTGGTTTTGTTCAGGGCAACGGCTGGTGTTGCAGCGTCTATGTGGGTTGCCTTTACGGTTATGTATTCCGGTTACTTCAAAGATAACCAGGCGGCAAAAGCCATGAGCATGATAACTTTTTGCGTAGGGTTGGGGCAGGCCATAGGAGCAATCGGAGGTAAAATAGCTGATGAATATGGTTGGCTTGCGCCTTTTTATTCGGGTGCAGGATTATCTGTTGTGGGTCTGCTGCTTATGCTTCCTATAAAAGAAAAGCTTAAGCAAAATAGAAAACCGGCGTCTTTTAAAACTCTTCTGGCTGTGGCATCTCATCGAAGGTTGCTTATAGTCTCTATAATTACATCTCTCAGTCAGTTTGCCGTTTTTAGTACAACATACGGTTTTCTTACTGTATATGCCGAAGGTATAGGCGCATCCAAAAGCCACATGGGTTTACTGATATTTGTAATTAATGCCTGTCAGACAACGGCTATGCTTTTGAGCGGCACTTTGATAGCTCCAAGACTTGGTTATAAAGCCACTGTAGGAACAGCTTATTTCTCCATCGCAGGTGTATGCTTTGTTACTCCATATATTCAAAATTTAAGGAATCTATTTATATTTCAGGGAGCCGGGGCGTTATTCAGGGGTTTGGCTTATCCTTTACTCATGGGAATGGCTATCCAGGGAATACGCCAGGAGGAAAAGGCCGCTGCTATGGGATTTTTCCAGGCAGTCTACGCTATCGGTATGTTCCTGGGGCCTGCAATAAGCGGCCTTATTGGTAATGCTGTCGGATTAAAAGGAGTATTTTTGTGTGCCGGCGGAGTTTATATCCTGGCAGCTTTAATGGGTATTGCTTATCTTCCAAAACGTGAAATTAAACAGGTCCTCTAGTTTGTATATCAGGTAAGGTTATTTTTTGCCCAACTTTTATTATAGTTATGCTGATGATGTGGGGATTAGCTTTCATTATCGCATCATACAGCTTTTGACTAACAGTTCCATAGTTATTTAATACGATCCTGAATAAATTATCATCAGGTTTTACTGTGACTGCCTTCAGTTCTAATTTCGATTTAATCTGATGTTTTTTGGTTATAATTTTATTTTCCATATCAGGAAGTTTAATTTTCTGACCTACATATATTTTGTCGGTATCACTTATCTCCGGATTAAATTCCTGGATGGCTTTTAGCATTTCTTTGCTGGCTTTTCCATAATTATTCTTTGTAATACTCCAAAGGGTGTCATTTTTCACAACGATTACTATCTTTAATATTTCATCCCTGGGTTTTTTGATCGTTCTTTTAGGATCTGGTTTTGTTTTATCCTTAATAGAGACAGGTATTTTGGCCTGAATACTAACGGCCATTTCTTTTGCTATTATTTCAGGCCCACCTATAGACATAAAGTCCTGAGGGGAATTTTTATCCTACATTCCGCAGTCATCCGTCGCGGATGTAACAATTTTTCACCTCTGGTCCCAGTAAGTCGAGGACGCGTAGATGAATGGGTTTAAGATTCAACACCTGGCGTTTTGTTCCCAGGGAATGCTGTATCAGCAATATG
>WJIO01000441.1 GCA_014730235.1 Candidatus Poribacteria bacterium | reverse complement strand
GCATCATAGATAATACCCAAGTCAATTGAAATAGAATATCTCCCATAAGAAATACTCTCGGATCAATTTTTTCAAAGAAGAGCATTATTATTTTTATTATCAGCACGATTGTAGTAAAAATCAAAAAAATAGGGAAAATAAATATTCCAAGTGTCAAAGTTGTATCTACAAATCTGTCAAGATTCATTGCGGTGGCCTCAACTCTGGGAATTTATCCTGCAATGCTTTGTCAAGTTTCTCAACGAATTCAGCGATCTTTTCCGGCTGGTCTTCCAGTGGAATATCCTTCCCACGAACACACTCACAGGCTTCCTTGATTATCACGTTAAGAACTATGCTTCTGTTCCTGTCGAAATTGTATCTGTTTACTGTCGCCATGTCTTTTTTTGGCACTTCCTTTGGTACTGATTGGAACTTATCAGGACTTTCCGGTACTTTATCGGACTTTTCAGCAGTCTCTTCAATGGTCTTCTGGTCGGGTCTGGAAGGATCTGGAATTATCTTAATGGACGGCAGTTTTACAAACATTTCTTCCTTGCCCCTGAATTTCATCATACATGTCTCAAACTTTATTTTCGCCCCCCTTGGGAATTTACCGGGCAGTTGTTCCAGCTCATCTTTATTTGGGCTTGGATATGTGCTGTACCATTGCTCATCAGTTGTCTTGAAACACTGCTGGTATCTGCCTCCACCCTTGCTTCTGACTTCCTTGAGCCAGCATAGTATCGTTGCGGAATGCGTTAAATTTGTATCTTGTTTATTTTCTTCTGTCATGTTTATCAATCCTCCATTTCAATATTCTACATTGAAAATGATTTCACAATCACAATATCCTCCTTTACTTTTGCACCATGCTATGAATTTATTTACGTCTTCTTTTGGAAAATATTTCCTCAATATTTTCTTGGTAAACCTGTGATCAGAGTGGCAAATACAGCATTGATCAGTGACATTACATCCCTCTTCTCCAGCAAGAATATTGTAAAATTTGTCAAATTCTTCTTTTTTCATCGTCTATCTACTTCCTTGTTCTGTGAATTTGTAATTTTATATTTGTTTATGGCCTTCTTTAATTCGGCAATAAACTTCTCAGCATGGGCGATTGTTCTAAATGATCTAGTCTCCTCAAATATAAGGTTTTCATCCATTTCATACAACCCAACCCAACCATCTTTGAATCGACTGTCATCAAATTTCATTATTATCAGTCCTCCAATCAATTTACACACACCAATCTGGCCTTATAGGATAAGCACTTTTTCTTTTCGTATCGAAGTTCATATCTGAAACCCGGATCTATTCTTGAA
The DNA here is from genome assembly GCA_014730235.1 of Candidatus Poribacteria bacterium. Lineage (GTDB taxonomy): Bacteria > Poribacteria > DTPJ01 > DTPJ01 > WJIO01 > WJIO01. Next base: position 9,627 of record WJIO01000441.1, on the reverse strand, counting down.
TCCATGTAAATATCAATATCTAGTTCTCCACGACAATCTTTTGATATATTAACTGGCAACGGCAATTCATTATACGAACCGGCATAAGATGGCGATATGTAGTAAGTGATTCCGCTTACACAAGCTTCCGGATCATTGGCGTCACTATTGACCCATATATATTGATCGCATACTATCTTTTTTTCGTATTCCTGGCATGGGTAACAGCCAGCGATAACTAACAATATGAACATTCCTATAATGATTTTATTTTTCAATCTGATTCACCTCGATTTCTCATAATCTCCAATGCTTCTTCTGCAGTCAAAACCCAATATCCCAATTTTCTGGGCTTCTGTATAACTCCATGTTCTGTATCAACAAGGTCGAAACCTGCTGTCGGGTCAATGCATTCTTCGCTGTAAATCATTCTATCTCAACCACCGTCCCATTCGTATGTAAGAGCCCTGTAATATTTTCTATAACACCTCATCAAAATCCAGCTTTTTCCCTGTTGAAATGAACCTTACCTGGAAGCATGACGGATATTTCTTTGCTTTCTTTTTTGCATCTTCAAGTTTCTCTGAGTGCAAAATCTCTATAATGGTTCCGGTGGAAAGGTCCAAAATATCGCATCTGGAACGATCCTTAAAAATAGGTTCTGTTAAAATCAAATGGCCAGCATCCCTTAAGAGCCTAAATATAAGGAACTTCAAGCATTCATGCTCTTCGCTGTTGTTTGGAAAATATCGAAAGCAGTTAACGTGGGATCCGGAACGGTTGGAAAATTCTACCTGCTGTAAGTAGTGGTTGGGAGAGGATTCATATTTTGCTTTCTGTCGGTTCTTGTATCTTTCGTATAACTTCTTTTTCTTCTGCTCAAGCCTGTCACGATATATTTTCCATTCAATGTCGGTTTTTGGTTTTTTCATTCTTATCTACAATCCTCCCTAGTGATATATTTCTCCGGCTCATGTAAAACCTGAAATGTGATTTCTTCGTTGATTTCAGAACACCGAATATCAATGGCGTCATATGTATTCGTTATGTTCTGGCATGGTGAATCAGTCTCATATCCGCCCAGTAATTTCTTCACAGAGTCGTAGATGTGAATCCTATATCTTCCAGTCGGCACATAATAAACCAAGCTCACTAATCCGCAGTTATCTTGCAGTAGAAACAAGTCATAAGATAGATTGTATTGCTTTGGATAATCTTCTTCGCTGAGGTTCTGGAACGTTATTAATTCCTGTATGCAACCTTCGGGGCATTGTATTGCGGATATTGTAAGAGATGTTTCAAGGACTTTTTCCTCGCCGATTGTTGGTTCGTCAAAATAATCAGAATCATATTCTACGCATGTATCGTCCATGACTATGCTTGAATAAACGAATATCGCGAATAAAGCAATAGCCAGCATAAACCAAGCAATAATGTCTGCTAATATCGGCCGTTTCGGGAGATCTCTGAATGTTGAGCAATAAAGAACTACCATAATCGCAAATATTGCTATCCCAGCAATCAGACCAATTATTTCAATCATTTTATCTTTTCACCTCTAAACTGCATACTTTTGCCATGTCGAATCCATTTCAACGTGCATGATTTCACAGCACCGTTTGCCCTGTCAGGGAGTTGATGAGATTATTCTCTATCTTTTTCCCTATCTCGATGGCATCGTCTAGAGAATCGCACTTTATCTCGAATTTTACAGTATATTCGTCTTCCTTAATTGTGATTCCCTTCATTTTGACCTTGATTGAGTCGGTCATTTAGATCCACCTTTGGCCTGCTTCTTCTCCTTCGGCAGTTCCATTGACTTAGGAACCACGCCTTTCAGAGAGAATCCGGATTTCAGGAAAGCGTCTATCATATCCTGCCTTTTTCCCTTGTCCCATTTCTCGTCCTTCTTTGCCATGTGCCTATCAAGCTCTATCTCTTTCGCAAGGTCGAGAAGCTGGTCCTTGGTATGCAATTGCAGGAACTCTTCGTCTATAGTGAAATCCTTTGTCATGTCGGTATCCAAAGCAACAGCAGCGTCTATCAAGTCTTCCTGCGTCAGTTCCGCAAGTCTCCAGCAGGATGCCTGGCAGATCATGTCGTCCAGAGTCTTCTCATCCAGGACGAACAGCTTATGATAAAGGTGTTTTATATCGGAATGACGGGAGTCATAATAACACCAGCCGCCGACTTTGATTCCCACTTTTTTCAGCAAACTTGTCGCTTCCTCAGAAGATGGAAAAAATCCGAAAAGCGTTAAGGCCGCTGGATACGATGTTTACTTACGAAGAGGAGTAGTGCTGTACTTTGCTGTTATTAAGCATAGCCAAGCATAGGAATGGATTGAAATTCTGTTAAGTTTTTGGTATAATATTATTATTAATACATAGTAATAACAAGTAACACGGGAAAGAGTGTAAAATATGGCAAGAACATCCACAACCTTTACCATCTCCTTACCTCCAGAGATGGCCGAAAAGGTAAAGGAATATATGGAGAAAGAAAAAAGGACCAGAAGCGAACTCTTCAGAGAGGCCTTGAGGAGATACTTTGAGGAGCAGGAATGGAAGGAACTCACAAGGTATGGCCGGATAAAGGCAAATGAAAGGGGAATTAGCGAAGACCAGATTGAGAGTATAGTGGATGCCGGTCGTGGATAGAAAACTGAAGGTGGTAATAGATACAAATGTCTTCATCTCAGGACTGAATTTCGCAGGAAAGCCAGGTGATGTTCTGGATATGCTAATCAGAGAAGAGATGGATGTTTATATCTCTTCATTTATCCTTTCTGAATTGGAGAATATACTTAGAGGACGATTTGGCTGGGCGAATGAAAATATCTCAAAAGTTCTGAGCATCATAGAGGCAAAAGCGATTAAGATTCAGCCTAAGATCCGGCTTTCAGTTATCAAGGAGAAAGATTCCGACAACAGGATATTAGAGTGTGCCGTTGAAGCAAGAGTAGATTATTTGATCTCTGGTGATAAACGCCATTTATTACCGTTGAAAGAATATTCAGGAGTTAAGCTTCTTTCGCCAGGTAAATTTCTGGAACTTTTTGAAGCCTAAATATTTAAGAAAATCATATGGCTGAATCGCTTTTACCAGGGTAAGCCATTCTTTTTTTTGGTTGCTTTTGTGACTGTAATTAATTAGAGTCACAGACGCATTATGAATGAATCTATGAATGATTGGAGATGGTATGGAAAACACCCAGGTTTTCGGCTATGTTCGGGTCTCTACAAGCGGCCAGGTCAGGGAAGGTTACTCTCTGGAGCAGCAAAAGGAAGAGATCAACAAATTCTGTTCTGAGAACGATTTTGAACTTATGAAAATGTATGAGGATGCAGGTATATCCGGCGCCAAATTTGACGAGGATGATATGAGCATTGATCGTCCGGGGTTGCAGGATATGTTGGCGGATCTTTCAGAAGGTATCTCTTATATCGTGGTTCTTACCACAAGCAGGCTATGGCGCTCTGACATCGTGAAAGCGATTATACAGAGGGATTTGAGGAAGGTAAAAGCGGATATTAAGGCAATAGACAGGCCTAATTATTCCATCTATGACAAGGACCCGACGGCGTATCTTATTAACGGGATGATGGAGCTACTGGATCAGTATGAGAGATTGGAGATCGCCAAAAGATTAAGAAGGGGTAGAAGGGCAAAAGCTTCTAAAGGAGGTTATGCAGGCGGTAACGCTCCTATGGGCTATAAAAGGGAAAGGCATTCCAGGAAACTCACTATTGATCCTTCGAAAATCGAGATAGTGAAGCATGTGTTTAAAGTTAGGAAAGAACATCCCAAGTTCACTCTTGATGAGATCGCTGAGTCCTTATTTAAGGCCGGATTAAAGACTTCCACAGGCAGAAAATTTCACAGAAGGCAGGTCAAACGGATGCTGGATAACAGGGATTTCTATGCTGGCAAGTATGCCTACGATGGCGTTTCCGGGGTGGACGGACAGCATGAGATTATTGACGGGATTCTGGGATTGGTGTAAGGTATATCCTCATTATCTCCATCGGGTTTTGCTTTATACTAAATTTCAGGAGGAATTTCAATGTCTTTGTCTGAAAATACCTTGTGGATAATCTTTCGGACTTCTTCAGCTATCTCAATAGCTCGGTGCGCGTCTCCTACAGTCACTTCCTCGATTTCTTCTGGATACCTTGCTGAAATAGCATAAAGGGTTAATTCCTCAGCATTCTGAATATCCTGTGCCCAGGTTGCTTTTTGGGCGCATAACTCTAAAAGTCTGCTGATATCATGAGTGTATGGAAAATCAATATTATGAAAAACAAGAAAAGCTTTCAGGCATTTCTCCGCGCTCTGCTGAGCATGATAGGCGACCAGGTGATATGGACATTTGTCACCCATCGTCTTTAGTGTGTTTTTTGCCAAACGTAGGTCATCTTCTGCATAACCCAGCCATCTTATAACCTTAACCAGGACATCATGATTGTGGTCGGTCATAGAGTAGCTTTCCTTCCAACCATGCTGGTCTGGCTATCGTCCCAGGTATTAGGCGGTTGCGTTCAAATTCTTCTTTGGTAAGTACAATAATGTCTTTGGCTATACCAAGACCCTTCAACGTTCTATACATTTCCAGAGTCAAAGCGCGACGACTGCCTTTGACAGGGCACACCACCAGGATATCAACGTCACTATGTTCATCTGCCGTTCCCCGGGCTTGTGAACCAAAAAGAATTATCTTCTCGGGCTGGAAACCTTCAACTAATCGATTCTTTACTTCTGAAAGAGTCTGTTCAGTAACCATATTTTACCTGTTATAAATTCTGTATGATATTTCATTATTTGCTGATGAGTGTTGGTAAATATATTATAAGACAAAAATATGTTTTTTTCAATCCATTATTCCTCTTCAAAACTTAGTTAAAGACTTCTATTGGCATGATATCATTGATGGTACTACACTGGGATTAGTCTAAAGAAAAATTTCCAGTATCCAAAGAAGGCCATTAGGTTTATTGCTGTGGAGATGGTTGTCAACCCACAGCAGTAAATCCGTATTTACAGGCATAGGCAATCTCCCCATTGTTCATCTGTTTAATAAATAACAATTCTTACTCTAAATAATCTATGACATTTTATAACAAACTTTTGCCCGTTTATTACCAAAATCCACATTCCAATTCCCATAATTCAGGGAAAATATGGTAGATATTCTCCTCTGTGATCAGATCTTCCCAGTAAAGCATCAGCAATATTTCATATAGCATATCCATATCTATGGTGATGGGACTTTCATGAAAGGCAAAATCAGAATCTTGCTCATAACCTGACCACAGATTATCATCATATTCTGACAAGAAAAGATAATCACTACCCATAGCACTAAAATATTGGGCATAAGCTGGTATTGAGAATATCAGGATAAACAATATAGATAATAAATATAGCTTAAACACCATAACGATCTTCAGTTCCTTTAATGCTAAGAAAATCCCTAACGTTATTTACAGCATTCTCCGATGAATTTACATGTCTTGGTATACTAAAAAGGCTCAGTAGGAAAGCTGAAAAGACCGTCTGTGCTCCCATCACCATAAAAACTAAAGCAAAAAGCGCTGAACGAATCTCATCTAACGGACCAAATCCGCTTTGTATCCATCGCCATGCAACACGAATATCCAAAGCCATCCCCACCAGGAAGAAAAACGCACCTAAAATTATACCCCTCTCCAGAAAGCTTTGTTGAGAGAATATGGAAAGCCATTCTTGTCTTGTAAAAAAGTTAAAAGGAGTAGCTACTGAATTCCGGAAATTCCACAGGAAGTCTATTAGCGATATAAACCACCGTTCCAGTATATTGGAGTATATATCCTCTATAATAATAAGTTCCCCTTTACATACTCTTTCCGCCTCTTCGAGCAACTTCAGGTAATCTTTTGAATGATGCAGAACGAAAAAAAGCAATACACTGTCAAAGCTCTTATCCAAAAACGGTAGATCGTCAGATTTGCAGGTGATTAATGGTAGATCAGTTTTGTTGTAATCTATTTTATCTACACAAATAATATCTGTATCCCTGTCCTTCTGCAACTGTTTAGCTACAATACAGTCACCGCTACCAATATCCAGGATCCTGCTACCTTTTTTGATAAAATCACCTACTGTATTGCTAATCTTCTTGGCTCGCAACTTCCTCAGATACAAACTCATAGGTTATCCCTCATGATACCTGATGCTTATAAATTATACAGGGAAACACCCTATAGCCTTTTGATAAACGAGTTCAATGTCCGTAGTAATTTTTTCCCATGAGAAGTAATTCTCAATATGCATCCTCGCCCTATTACCCATTACAACGCGAAGCTTTTCATCCTCTATAAGACTTGCCATTGCCCGGGCAATACTTCCTGGATCTTTCGGTGGAATCATTAATCCTACCTTCTCAGAACTAAGCACAGTGGAAACTGCCCCTACATCTGTTACTATCACCGCTTTTCCACAAGCCATTCCTTCCAGCATAACTGTAGGCATACCTTCTGATAGTGACGGCACAACAAGTATGTCTACATCCTTGTAAAATTCCGGAACATTTTCTCTGTTGACTGCCCCCAGAAATATGACTTGCTCTTTTAAACCAGAATCATGACATAGTTTGCGTAGCTTCTCTTCTTCAGGGCCGTCACCAGCTATCTTTAGTAAAACCGGATATTTCTTTGAGATTATCTTAAATCCTTCTATCAGGTATTCTACTCCCTTCCTTCTGGTTAGATTACCAATAAAACCTACCAGCACAGGATCCGGGCTAATCCGTTCCAGGATGTTGAATCTCTCTGTATCCACACCATTGGGTATTATGGCAAAACTTTCAGAATATACACCAAAAGACCTAGCATGGACCTTTACATTTTCGTCCAGAGCGATAATATGGTCGGCACAATTTATGGTGAATTTTCCAATAACAGAATCATAGATTTTCTCCAATGGCCTCAGAAAGGCATATCTAATATTAGGACGAGTTGCATGAAGGGTTGTCACAAGGGGAATTTCTCGCCTAAGTTTCCGCATCATTGCAGCTACATTCGTGGATAAGAAAAAACGCACATGTGTATGGATCACATCAAATTTGTCCGATAGACGGAGAAGAGTAAATACCAATTCCGGGGAGAAGATAAAATATGGGATTTGAGCCAGGTGTATGCCAGGAATCCTGACTACGTCAACACCATCAATATTTTCATAGCTTTGGTTGTTCTGAAGACGAGATGATACTACAAGCACCTGGTGTCCCACATGCCTGAGATGCTTTGAAAGCTCAAGCACATAGTTCTCAGAACCGCCTATATAGGGTGGGAAAAAGGTTGCTAGCTGTAATATCTTCATTATATACCTGAACAGTGTGGATAGAAAAAAGTAGTTTAAAGTATTTTGTCTTTGGCAAATCCTAAAGATCGGTAAAAATCAGCCATTTATCTCCAAATCTTACAATTCATGATCAAGGCATTTCCTTTTTATCATGCTCCATTTCTCTATTTTCTTTGACTTTATTAATTGCACATTATACCTGATATTATCAAAAACCGGATTCCCTTCATAAGCGGAACTACATACGACTTTTTGTTGCTCAGTTCCATCATGATTCATAATCCATATATCCCAATCATTTTGGTTTTCAGACTTTGTTTTCATAAACATGATTTTGCTACCATCATTAGACCAGCATGGATAATCCACGCCAACTGTCATTACAAGAATTTGCCCATCAGGATCTGGGTATAGGAACCTAAGATCTTTGCCATCGGACCTGACAACACATATTCTCCTACGACCATCAGTAATAAGAGCTAGATTCTCTGAATCTGGTGACCAGGAAATTCTGGCTAGCTGTTTTACAAGAGTTAATTCTGCTTCAAATATAGTTTGCTGATCGCTTCCATCCGGTTTTAATAAAATTATGTTTTTTTTGTCACGAATAAAAGCGATGAATTTACCATCTGGAGACCAGTCTGGTGACAGTCCATTGTCAGCAAGTTTTTTGATCGCAAGTGTCCGAATATCCATTATATAAATATTTCCATTATCCACAAATACTATCTGACTACCGGATGGTGACCATGATGGTGAGTGCCCGCGTCCCAATGCCATGTGATTTGTCCCATTTGAAGCAATGATGAAAAGCTCTCCTCCATCTAGAGAGAAGGCAATATATCTGCCATCAGGAGATAGTTTTAAACTTATGATACGTTTACACTCAAACTCTTTTGGTAGTGTAAATATTTTTATGACATTGACTTTATCTTCCATATAATATATAGCGTTGCATCCATCTTTGTCAGAGACAAAAAAGATAGACTCGCACTTTGCACTCTTGAATGAAGTGACAATCATTACTAAATATAATAAAAAAAACATCTTTGCACTTTTGTCTTTAATCATTTCTACTCCCTTCTTTCATATGGAGGCTCAGTATGTTTCCATGATCTATCCAGTTCGAAGATTGGGAATTCCGTTTCTAAGAATCTCTCATTGCTTATAGGGCTAATGTGAAGTTTTCATTCACTATACAATGTTAAATATTTTTATCTGCGCTTAACCTCTGATGGATAGTGAATCCTCCAAACTTGTGCTCTATATTCACTCGTCTCAAGGGTACCAGATGGTGGATATACACGTTCAAAAATTTCTGGCATTTCGTTTAACAATAAAACTCGAATAACCATTAATTCTTGTGTTCTGGAATCCAAATAAGCAACATGCCATTTTTCAGGATCATTCATATCATTTCTTTCCATACATATAATCATTGATCCAGGTAAATAATCTGTATTTTCTATACAATGAATCCTATTTTTATAATAAATATGCTGTGGTGCAAGATATATAGCTTTATTCTCTATACACAGCTCAACTAATACCTTGATGATTTCCATTGATCCTGCTGCTTCTTCAATTTGAAGATATACACTTGATATGCACCACTCTCCTGCAGAATAAGTTTTTCCATTCAAAGTCAAGTCAGAATCTACAAAAACAAATTGCCAATCAGGCATACAATATCTAAAACACCTAATTTCCCCCATCTCCGCCTTAATTTCTGTTTCCTGTATAACATTACCAAAAGTCTGAACACCCAAAAAGTCTTCATGGATACCAGCTTCTCGTGACATCTGATTTAGAGTTTTTGATCTTCGTACAGTCATAAACAGATAATCTGCGTTGTGACTTTTGAGAAATTCAAGAGCATCAATAACACTACTCCCTATAAATACTTTTTTTGCCATGTTTTTTGTCCAGCTTACCAACTGCTGTTCATCAACTATAGTAGCTCTATTTCCAAGTAAGTTTATCCAACTTCCATACTCCCAATGTGCGGCAATGATAGCATTTTCATCGGTGTTTTCCCTAATCCATTTTAGAGCATTTTGCACTGGCTTTTCTTTAACAAGGAGTATTGGTGTATGCCCTTTCCCTGTTTCAAAAGCATAACCGCCAAGTATCGGAGAAGCTGATATACTTACAAGACTAATCATATATCCTACATTCCGCAGTCATCCGTCGCGGATGTAACAATTTTTCACCTCTGGTCCCAGTAAGTCGAGGACGCGTAGATGAATGGGTTTAAGATTCAACACCTGGCGTTTTGTTCCCAGGGAATGCTGTATCAGCAATATG
>WJIO01000040.1 GCA_014730235.1 Candidatus Poribacteria bacterium | reverse complement strand
GTTATCCTCATCACCCAGCCCATCTTTTACTGCTTGTGTCAATATTTCAAAGTTAAGCTTACTTAAGGGCAATTTTGCCTGAAAACGGTCTCCCATTTCCAGTATTAACCCCACGTCTTTAAGGTGCTGGGCTAATTTTCCCTGGGGTGTAAAATCTCTTTTGATCATCTTATCGCCTTTAATATCCATAACCCTGGAATAAGCCGGACCGGCTTTTAAAACTTCCATTAGCATGTCAATATTTATCCCGGCTTTCAAAGCCAAAGAAAGGCCTTCGGCCAGAACCAACCGGTTTAAACCGATAAAGAGATTTACCACCAGCTTTGTCTCTGCCCCTTTACCATTTACCCCCATGAGGAAAAGGTCAGAAGTAATTGATTTCAGGATATCTATCTGGTTATTTATAATATCTTCATCTCCCCCTATCATCAAAATTACATTTCCCGAGCGCACCTGCTGACTGGAACCGGCGATGGTAGCATCAATATAATGTATATGGTGTTTTAGCAATCTTTCTGCCAATTCAGCCGTCATCACCGGGTCGCCGGTGGTGGTATCAATTATCACCGTTTCAGCTTTTGCTGAATGAATAATGCCGTTTTCACCTTCTATCACTTCCCGGACTATATGGGAATTGGGAAGAGAAAGCACAATCCGGGAACATTTTTCCGCAACTTCACAGGGGAAATCAGCGGCTTCTTTAAGCTTTTCATCCAGGGATTTCACTTTATTTTTATCTATATCATGTCCAATAACGTCAAACCCAGCTTTAACAAAACGCTCTGTCAAAGCCGAACCTACAAGCCCTAATCCGATTAATCCTATTCTATCTTTCATGTCTGAATATACCTGTTTAATGAACCTGGTTTTATTAAATTTAACATATAAAGGTTTTTGGTTCTTATAGTCATGACCAAAACTAAATCTTTCAATCTAATATAAACCCAATGGTAAAAATTGTAAACACCAAATTAGAGATAACAAACCTTTACAAATCCTTAAAACAGATGCTATCATATATAAAATTAAACATCTTTGGAGGAATTGCATGTCAAAATTGAAAGACAAAAGAACTTTTCAGATAATTAAAAAAGATACCAGTACCCATGCCCGTAGAGGTTTATTACATACCACTCATGGGGTTGTCAGAACGCCGGTTTTTATGCCTGTGGGAACTTATGCCACAGTAAAGACCTGCACCCCCTGGGAACTGGAATCCCTCGGCGCGGATATTATACTGGGCAATGCTTATCACCTTTATTTAAGACCGGGGCACAATATCATAAAAAAAGCCGGTGGGCTTCATGATTTTATGTCCTGGGATAGACCGATACTTACTGACAGCGGCGGATTTCAGGTCTTTAGCCTCGGTGATAATCGGGAACTGAGCGAAGATGGCGCGCTTTTTAAGTCCGTTATTGATGGTTCAAAGCACTTTTTCAGCCCGGAAAGGTCAATACAGATACAAAATGCCATCGGCGCGGATATTATTATGAATTTCGACGAGTGTACTCCCTATCCCTGCGACTATGAATACGCCAAAAACTCTATGGAACTTACTTCCCGATGGGCGAAGAGATGCAGGGAAGCTCATAATCAGGAGGATCAGCTTCTATTTGGCATCGTACAGGGAAGCGTCTTTCCTGATCTTCGTAAAAGAAGCGCGGAGGATATGATGGAGATCGGTTTTGATGGCTATGCTCTGGGAGGTTTGAGCGTGGGCGAAGAAGCCGACATTATGTATAATATCATCGGTCGTACCGCACCCTTACTGCCTGATGACAAACCTCGATATCTGATGGGCGTAGGCACGCCGGAAAATTTGGTGGAAGCCGTTTCCCTGGGAATCGATATGTTCGATTGTGTAATGCCTACCAGAAATGCCCGTAACGGCAGTATGTTTACCAGCCAGGGGCGGGTTAAAATTAAAAACGCCCAATACAAAAGGGATTTTGCCCCTCTTGATCCCGAATGTCTTTGTTATACATGCAGGAACTTCAACAGGGCTTATCTGAGGCATCTGTATATGGTCAACGAAATACTGGCCCATAGACTGCACACCATACATAACCTGCACTTTTATTTAAGCCTGATGCGGGGTATGAATAAGGCTATCGATAACAACGTATTCTTTAAACTGAAAAACGATATACCTGCGCTTGTAAAGCTGGGGCAGGAAAAAACAATGGACGTATAAAGAGGTATCTTATGAAAAACAAATTTAATGTCGCCCTTGTTATATGTTTGCTTGCTATGGTTATTATTGTTGGCTGCGGCGAGGATTTGCCTATATTCGTTGAAACCCTGGATATAATATCCCTGGACGCTTCCCAATCATCAATGAGCACAGGGGGAACCGCAACTATACAGGCGTTGGTTGATTATACCGGCGATGAGACTGTCTTACTCTATAAATGGAGCGCGACTGGTGGAACAATACAAGGGGATGACAATAGAGCCACATATATCGCACCCGACAGTCCCGGAGTTTATTCTATCAATCTTAGAGTAAGTGACGGGGTTATTTCCGATGAAAAGACTATTGAAATCAACGTCAGTCAGCAGGATGTAGAGTCTATAATTATGGACAGGGATACCCACTGGCCCTCAACGTCTTACGAAGACGAGTTGGCCTATGATGTAAACGTTAAGTCAATAGAAACTGGCAAGGTGTTTATACATTATGAAATAGTCCAGGATATGGATAGAAATGACGCTTTTCTCAGCATATATGTTAATCAGACTGTCGTTCTGGATAATATGGCCATAGGCGGCGAACAGCCTTCCACAGATGTTATAACTATCAGGAACCTGGATGTATCAAACGTTATCACCAGACCGGGTCGCTATATGATAACCTTTGTAATAATTCCCGGCGATAGAGTAGAAAACGGCTGGTTAATGCAGGAAGCAAGGCTTGACGGCGTTATTGGTACTTCTGATCCACAACAGTAGTGATCCATAATCTTTAATGGAGGTAAAATGAAATCTGTATTTATATATATAATAATATTGATATCCATAACGGCTGGAGGTGTTTATGCAGATATTATATATGTTGACGATGCCAACAACGCAGGCCCTTGGGATGGCTCCTTTGCCAATCCCTATCGATATATACAGGAGGGTATAGATGCAGCCGTTAATGGCGATACGGTGATGGTGCTGGACGGCACATACACCGGGGAGCAGAACCGAGATATGGATTTCGCAGGTAAGGCCATCACCGTCAAGTCCCAAAACGGCCCGGATGACTGTATTATAGATTGTCAGGACAGCGGTCGGGCCTTTCAGTTTTCCAGTGGTGAGGATGAAAATTCTGTTCTGGAAGGCTTTACCATAACCAACGGTAGGGTTACAGGCGATTGGCCCGCAGGATGTGGAGGTGCTGTTGAATGTATCAACGAATCATCTCCCACAATAAATAATAATATAATAATAGATAACTGGGCTGAAAATGCTGGCGGGGGTATTCGTTGTGATGACCGTTCTTCGCCGACTATAACCAACAACACGATCCAGGAGAATGTGGCTGTGGTGGGCGGGGGAATCCGCTGTAACTCTATAAGTGATCCTGTAATAGATGGCAATGTAATTACTCTTAACAACGTTACAGGATACGGCGGAGGAATATCATGCGCTCATTTGTCAGATCCTGAAATAACCAATAATACCATAATGTATAATTCGGCTGATCTGGGAGGTGGTGGTATTCGCTGTATAGAATACTCATCTCCGTTAATTGCCAATAATGTGATCGTTTATAATTCCGGTGATGAAGGTTCGGCTGTTAATATAACATTACATTCATCCCCAAAATTGATCAATAATACCATATCCAACAACACAAGCTCCGGAAGTGGAGGAATTCACTGTTACGGTGATTGTCACCCAACTATTGAAAATACAATACTCTGGGATAATCCGCCGCAGGAGATATTTTTAAGCCCTGATCCGCCTACATCCATACATTTTTTACCGTTTTATGATATTGACGATTCAGAGCCGCCCTGTTCTGCAACCATATCATATTCGGATGTGGAAGGTGGCCAATCCGGCGTTGTAATTGAAGATGGTGGAACCCTTAACTGGAATACAGGTAACATTGATGCTGATCCCGAATTTACCGGCTATAGTCTTAAAGATATAAGCCCGTGTATAGGTGCAGGAAGCACAGTCGCTGATATGCCTGATCAGGATATTGAAGGCACCCTACGCCCAACTCCGATTGGTTCATCCCCTGATATGGGTGCTTATGAAAACACCCTGGGTGAACCCTCTGCAACCGTTATGGTTTTATCACCCAACGGAGAGGAAATATGGAAAGGCGGCTCGGATCGGGAAATAACATGGCAATCCCAGGGAAGCGGCATACAGAGCATACAGATACTCTATTCCACCGACGGTGGTTCTTCATATAACAAAACCGTCGTAAACAGCACTGACGATGACGGTTCGTATATGTGGCAGCCTGTAGCCAGTGAAGATTCCGACGGCGTTAAAGTCAAAGTTATTGCAAAAGATGCCAGCATGGAAACCATTACGGAAGATACCAGCAACGGCAATTTTACTATAGACAGCACAGCACCCGAAACAACGGCCGTTCTGGACGGCACATCCGGCGAAAATGGATGGTATATATCAAATGTGAAAGTTAGCCTCTCCGCTACAGATAATCTTTCAGGTGTATGGAAGATATATTATCAGATCAACGATCAGGGTTGGCTGGAATATGACAACCCCTTTATTGTTACTGGCTCTACGATCAAATACAGGGCTGAGGATAACGCGGGAAATACAGAATCCTTTAAAACAGAAACCCTGAATATAGATAAAACGGGCCCAACTAAACCCAATATTGCAGAACACGATGATTTTACAAATTCTACCACAGAACTCAGCATATCCTGGACGGAATCCAATGATGGTGAATCAGGTCTTGCCGAATATCAGTATGCCATAGGAACGACTTCCGGCGGAACCGATGTCCGGGGATGGACTTCAGTGGGAACTGATACCAGCGTTATTGCTGATGGGCTTGATCTTACTGGCGGCGTTACATATTATTCTGCGGTAAGGGCAAAAAATAGCGCAGGATTGTTTTCGGATGTTGATGTGGATGATGGTATAACCGTTGATATAACCCCACCGGTTACATCTGTCCAACTGGTTGGAACTGAGGGGGAAAACGGCTGGTATATATCAAATGTAACCGTAACCCTCTCGGCTTTTGATGAATATTCAGGGGTTAATAACATCCAATATAAGATAAACGAAGGTAGCTGGACAACTTATACAGAACCTTTTGTTGTATCCGGTTCGGTAATATATTATAAATCTATGGATAATATAGGTAATACAGAGGAAGAAAAATCCCTGACTGTAAAAGTAGATACAAAAAGACCCTCCATGCCTGTTATTACTGATGAGGGAGATTATACTGCTTCTGATACTTTAAGTGTATCATGGACAGAATCCCTGGATGAAGAATCGGAGATCGCAGATTATAAAATCTCTGTGGGTAAATCTGCCGGTTCAACAGATGTAATGGACTGGACTTCAGCAGGTCTGGTGCTGGAAAAAGATATAACAGGTTTGGATTTGGCGGATGGAGAGATTTATTATGTCAATGTAAGGGCGAAAAATGAAGCTGGTATATTTTCATTTACCTCTAGCACCGATGGTATATCTGTTGATACTGTTCCTCCTGAGACCACCATCCAGCTTTCAGGTCAGCAAGGGCAAAACGGCTGGTGGACATCAGACGTTGAGGTAACTCTTACGGCATGGGATGAAGTCTCTGGTGTAAAAGAAACACAATATAAAATCAATGATGGAGAATGGTTGGTTTATACTGAGTCTTTTAATATTACAGGATCTACTGTCTATTATAAATCAGAGGACAATGTTGGTAATCTGGAAGACGAAAAATCCCAGGTTATAAACATAGATAAAACTCCGCCTACTGCACCTGAGGTCAGTGACGAAGGTGATTACATAAATTCATCAAACCTGGTTATCATATCATGGACAGATTCAGAGGATACAGGATCAGGCATAACGGGATATATGTATGCCATAGGCACAACACCCGGCGGAAGTGATGTTTTGGGCTGGACATGGGTAGGTATGGTGAATTCTATGGAAAGTGCAATAGAGCTTGATGAAAGCCAGACTTATTATGCCAGCGTCAGGGGCAAAAATAACGCAGGTCTGCTTTCGGATATAGCCAGTTCCGACGGCATAACTGTTGACTCCAATCCACCTGTTACAACTGTCAAGATTGAGGGAACGGAAGGGGAAAATGGCTGGTATCTGTCCGATGTAACCGCCACCCTTAATGCCGAAGATGAAGTCTCTGGTATCAAAAAGACTCAATATCGAATCAATGATGGAGACTGGATTGATTACTCCGAACCCTTTGTAGTTTCAGGTTCTACAATTTATTATTATTCTGAGGACAATGCCGGGTATATTGAGGATGAAAAATCCCTTGATATAAATATAGACAAGACGCCTCCTTCTGCGCCTGTAGTCAACGACGGAGGTGGATATATAAATTCTTCGGCCCAGATTACCATATCATGGACACATTCGGAAGATGTAGAATCGGGTATAATGGGTTACATGTATGCTGTAGGATTAATATCCGGTGAGAATGATGTTCTTGACTGGACATGGCTGGGTATGGGGGATCTGGTAAATGTGGAGGGCATAGAGCTTGACGAAGGCCAGACTTATTATGTCAGCGTCAAGGGCAAGAACAACGCAGGTCTGCTCTCAGATGCATCCATTTCCGACGGTATAACCGTTGACTCCAATCCCCCTGTTACCACTATCGAACTTGAGGGAACTGAAGGAGAAAATGGCTGGTATCTGTCCGACGTAACTGTCACCCTTACTGCCGAGGATGAAATATCCGGCGTCAAAAAGACTCAGTATCGAATCAACGACGGCGAATGGCTGGATTATACCGTACCCTTCGTCATTTCAGGCTCTACTGTGTATTATCGCTCTGAGGACAACGCGGGATATGTGGAGGAGGATAAGCTACAGGAGATAGATATTGATAAGACTGGACCCACAAAGCCTGTGGTATATGACAGCGGTGTCTATACTGATTCTGCGGATGAACTGTATGTATGGATAACACCTTCACAGGATTTGGAATCGGGTTTTTCTCACTATGAATATGCTGTGGGGACGCAACCAGGGATAGATGATGTTCGTAACTGGTTCAATGCCGGTGATGCTACTGAAGTGTTAATTGATGGGCTTATCCTGACTGATGGTCAGACATATTATATATCCGTCAGGGCAAAAAACCTGGCAGGATTATTTTCTGAAACGGGTTTTTCCGATGGTATAACTGTTGACTTATCATTGATAAGGAAGGACTTAAACCTTTATCAGGGGTGGAATTACATATCTTTCAGCCTTGATCCGGTAAACAGTGAAATTAGTAATTTACTAATATCTATAACGGAATCATACAGGGCTGTATGGACTTATGACAACACTTCGGGATCATGGCTTAGCTACATACCGGATAGGAATAATAATACCCTTGAGAACCTGGAGTCTGGTAGGGGCTATTGGTTTGATATGCGGCAGGAAGCTGTATTGAGCTTTATAGGAAGGATAGTTGAAAATAATGTGATACGTTTGTTACCGGGTTGGAACTCTGTCGATTCCGCTTTTAACGTAAATATTGGGGATATTTTAAGCGCCGATGTTTCAGCTTTTTATACATTCAATAACCTGGGTAAAACCTGGTCAAAGACAATATTTGATTCTCCTATTCCTATAAATGAGATACAGAGTTTAGAGCCAGACAAAGGCTATATGATTTATTCAGATATAGATTTACTCTGGACGATAGAGCCTTAATCAGGATTATGAATAATCAAAAAGTAATAACGATATTTGGCAGTTCAAAAGCGTCAAAACTCAGCCGACGTTATAAAGAGGCATATCTACTGGGTAAGCTCCTGGCTCAGGCTGGCTTTGCTGTATGCAACGGAGGATACAGCGGCACTATGGATGCAGCGGCTAAAGGTGCTGTGGAAGCCGATGGTAAAACTATAGGTATAACAGTAAAAACTTTCCGCAAGAAACCAAGCGAATGGACGATAATCCAAAGGCAGGCCGATAATTATATGGAACGCATGATGATGCTGGCTATGGTTGCTGATGCCTATGTCGTGTTGGAAGGTGGTATTGGAACTCTTTCTGAGATGACCTTTGTCTGGGTTTTGAACGCGGTAAAAGAAATAAAGAAACCTATAATACTAATCGGTGAGGCTTGGAAAAATGCCATTGATGGCATCATTGACCAACTGATGATAAAGAAAAGCAGCAAGGATTTATTGATTATGGTAGATACTCCAGAACAGGCTGTGGAAATTTTAAAGGAAACCCTTGGCTGATATAATTCATCTGGTTTTTTACATACGCAAAGCACGAAGCAAAGCACGACAGGCGGCGATTATGGAGGTATCGTGCCTGTTTCGGGATATGGGTGTATTTATTCCATCAGGAGGGCCTTTGTCGGAAAAAGGTCAGGTGTTCTGGGTAGATATACCACAGAAGCATATTGACGATGCCGTTGATCGAATGCAAAGGTTAGGTTATACAGAAGCTGTGGACATGCTGGAACCTGCCGAAGCCCTTGCCAACCCAAGACAACGATCCCGAAGGCAACTGGTAAAGTGGAAGCGGGATTATTACAAGCTGGTGCGTCTATATGAAGAGGACAAAAGACGTATACGGAAGCTTGCACCTGACCGAAGAAAGTTTATGCTGGAGATTTGTGAGGGTGAGGTAAAATTTATCCGGGGATACCGAGGCGATGGTGGATTACTGAGCCGTCGGGGATTGCCAGTTTGCGATGCGAGGTTGCTGACAAATCTGGTATTTACCCCAGGAGAAAATAAAAATTTTCTCGATCCCTTCGCCGGTGTCGGAGGGATTATTCTGGAGGCCTTTCCAAATAACTATCGGGTATTCAGTACCGATTCCGACGATTTCCTCAGACATGGCCTGGACCATATCGCCGATTACCACTCTGTAGCCGATGCTGCCTGTTTACCCTTTAAACCAGAAACCTTTGACGCAATTGCCACTGAACCTCCCTATCATGAGGAGACCGACTATCTGGTAAAACATGCACTCCGGGAAATGCACCGGGTTGCAAAGCCGGGATGCAGAATATCCATGCTCTGCATAGACTGGCAGGGGGGAATTCTAAGACATGAGGCCGATTCCCTGGAACTTACCTGCTATCTGGATCTGCCCGTAAATCGCAAGGGCGTGGATTGTGTAGTTATGGCGTGGGAAAAATAGACTTAATTTAGACTTTTGAATCTTAATCCTTTTCAATTTCAATCTTCTTTATGGCCCTTCCGTTTGCTTTTTCATTAAGCCATAGAGAAGGCGTTAAGTAATCCCCTTCAGCTAAACGCTGACCATTTATTATATTCAGATCGCTTCTTTCATATTCCTTATTAACCCTTGATTTCATTGCTTTTTTCAGGTCTGATAAAGACTTAAACCTGCCTGATTTTACAATTTGCCTGCCGCCGAAGGGTTCGTGTATCTCCATCTCAAGCCTTATCAGCATTTTTTCACCTGATTTTGCTTCATCAACCGACTGACACATGGCATACAGGGTGTTTTCCAGACACCAGATGTACCGCTTCCTTCCGAAGAAATGAGGTGGACAAAAGATCAATGTGGACTTATTTTCATCTGTAAACTCAAAATGGGCATACTGCAAGCAATGCTCTTCCCTGAGTATCCTTCCGCAGCCTTCGCATTCGTAGTGCATTCTTTTTACCTCCGATATGTTTTTCACTATAATTTTAACTCAAATTCAGAATTTTTATAAGGGGAAAATATAATAGTCACTGATTTTCACAGATTGTTTTTTCATTATTTGTTGACACCTGTGGTATATTGTTGTATTCTGATTTTTGTATACAATATTCTGAAATTTCGAGGAACGGAGGTTAAACATGAAAGGCGTGGTAATATTAGGTGAAAGCGAATGCAGTGTAAAGGATTTTCCTGATCCTGTGCCTGATGTGGGTGAGGTGCGGGTTAAGATGATGGCTACGGGTATATGCGGGAGCGATCTGCATCTTTATCACATGGACAAACAGCAGGCGAAAAAGCGGGGTGAAAGGATTCCCGGGCATGAGCCCTGTGGTATCGTAGATGCTGTGGGAAATGGAGTAAAGAAAGTTAAGGAAGGTAACAGGGTTACTATCGGCCACTGGCTTGGGTGCGGTTACTGCGACCAATGCGCCGCCGGTAATATTATGTGGTGTGAAGAAAGGCGGGGTTACGGCGGAGCCATTGATGGTTCCCATGCCGATTACGTTATTGCCAATGAGCGGAACTGTGTCCTTATGCCCGATTCCATGAGCTTTATTGACGGCGCGTTTATTGCGTGTCCGGGTGGAACGGCTTATTCATCCATGAAAAAGCTGGATGTTCGTATAGGAGATACTGTGGCCGTGTTTGGCCTTGGGCCAGTTGGCCTTAGTGGGGTGATACTGGCAAAGGCTATGGGCGGGAAAGTCATAGGTGTTGACATAATCAAGGAACGGACAGAACTGGCGAAAAAACTGGGCGCGGATGCTGTTGTAAACGCAAAGGAAGATGATCCGGTAAAGGTCATACGGGATTTTACCGGCGGAAAAGGAACACCCCTGGCCTTTGAGGCATCGGGCAGCGCAAAGGGCAGAACAGATATTGTATCAAGTTTGTGTCGCGGGGGTAAAGCCGTATTTGTAGGCGCAGGGAGTTCGGAGAATGTGATTAACCCCGGTCAGTTAATAGGATCGCAGTTGACGCTGATGGGTTCGTTTGTTATTCCCCTTTGGATGACATGGGAAATGGTGGATTTTATCAGCACTCAGGATATTACATTCGAGGGGGCCGTTACCCATAGATTTTCCATAGATAAAGCATCTGAGGCTTACAGAATATTTGATGAAGGTAAGACAGGTAAAGTGGTTTTTGAATGGTCATAAAATAGTTACGCCAGATGTATATACCTTACCAGGGATGTCTTGGGCACAGGGATCACTTTTTTCACCTTATATCCGATTTTTCCGAGCATCTGGCTTATGTCTTCGTGAACCACCAGGGATATTCTTGGGGCCAGGTTCTTTAAATTAGTCAATATATCCAGGTATAATTGATCATCCAGCATACAGTTTCGGCCATAAGGTAAATCCGTTACAACTGCGTCGAAACTGCCCTTTATGTCTCTGGCATCGGCTACAAGAACCATGCAGTCCATGCCAAAATGCCGCAGGTTCTCTATAGATGCTTCAGCCATTTTGGGGTTAATGTCGCATCCTGCTGCTTTCATACCTGCGCTCAGGGCTTCAACCAGTATTGTTCCTGATCCACAGCATGGGTCAATTATCCTGTCTCCCGATTTTGCCACAAGGTTAATCATTCCCCTGGCCAGGCGCGTTGGCAGGGCGCTGGAATAAAGGTGAGCTTTTTGAGAATGTTGGTTCCAGTCACCAATGGCTTTGGATGTTACTTCACCCAGCCTTATGTCTTCTTTTGTAATCAACACCAGAAAAACTGTTTTAGGGTTATTGAGGTGTGGTTTACCGGCTATTCTTGCACCTGTGTTGTGCATTATATCCCTTGAGCTATATTTGAGGCTTCGGGGGATTTTTAAAACGCTTACTCTGAAACCATCTGAGCTTAAATCAGAATCTTCCAGCTTTTTATATAATTCATCAAGGCTTGCGGCATGAAAAATAATTCTCATGGCCGTTTTTATATAAGCTGCACCTGATATATCAGCTTCAAAATCAGAAATTACAAGGCCGTTTTCGTCTGGTTTTTCGCCGATTATGGCCATACATTCGGCTTCTGTTATATGTTTTTCCTGCTCTGATCTTGGGGTAATGTAGATATACATTTGCTAAAACCTTGTGGTAGATGAGATCATGTGGCTTGCCTTCAGGATTGATTCTCCGTTTAATTCCTTCACCAGGGCATAATCCCAGTATGATCTTCCCAGAATAATACCGATACCTACGGATATTTTATTTCGGGAAAATTCCCTGGATATTCCGTTTCGGAAAATCAATCCGCCTTTAAACCACTTTTCCCAATTATGATTTACCTCCCATCCCAGGTTTATGCTGGTTCCATCCTTATACATATACTTTCCGTAATCAAAAGCTGTGGAAAGCCATTTTTTAGGTGATATTGCTATGCCCAGTCTGATATTTGAGTTTCTGGAGTCAGCCAGTTGTTTCTGGAAAATCCTGTTTATGGTAAATCCCACCATTATATCTCCCGGAAGAGGGAGTCTTGTTTGTATACCCAGGTCAACATCAAATCCCTTTTCCCCCAGGTCTTTTATGACTTCCTCCTGACTGTTTTCACCGGATCTGAATTCGTCAATGGCTGCACCCGCATCCAGGTTGTCAATAATAGCCGGTAGAAGTTTGGTTGCGTCGTTGCGGTTGACATCCTCTCCGTGTATTGCCGTTAAAGTCATGGGATTATTAATTACACCTTCTTTGATTACCTGGCTGGTGTATCTCAGGCTTATTCCGAAAGACAGAACCGGGTTAATTGGATAGCCTACAGATATAACCGGGGAACTTTCGGTGGCCAGATGATATTCAAGAACTGCATCGGTCTCTGAGGCAAATTTTCTCTCGTCAACGATATATTCGGCAAGGGTTTCTTTGACTGTAAGGGTGGTGTTTCGGTTATTCATGTCATAAATATATCCCACACTGATTCCGATTTTGCCTATATTTCTGGAAAAATATAATGAAGGCCTTAAACCAAAGGATAAGTTTGCCTTTGATTGTTCTCCCTCTAAAACAGGAAGGCTGTTATATTCCAGATTATATGTGGATAATCCCATTGAAAGGTTATTGTTTCTAGAGTTGGTTAATCCCGCAGGATTCCCAAAAATAGACGCCCCGGGATATTGTACTGCTGAGAAAGCCCCACCCATTCCGGCTATCCGCAGCGATTCATTGGCCCGGGCTGGAATCGCCAGATGTGAAACAATGAATAATACAAGTAAAATGTATAACTTAAACCTTACTTTCAATAAGGGGAAATAAAAGGTTTCTCCATTTTCTAAAGGGAGATTAAGGGAGATTTTTAGTGTCTTTAAAAACTTCTGAATCATTTTGAAACCTGCTTACAATCGTATCGAAACAGAAAATTGAGATGTCTCCGTTCCATATTTACTGCCCACATAGGCATAATCAAATCTGAGGGCGTTCATGCGTAAACCAAAACCTGCGGTTAAAGCGCAGTTAAGAGCATTACCTGTTCTCAGGCCTGCCCTTAAGGACAATATATTCCAGAAACTTCGCTCCAATCCCAGGTGAAAATCACCGTCGCATATCTCGGCTGAAACTAATGTATATTTTGCGTATGATGGCATTTTAAATGGATTAACGGCCAGGCCGATCCTGTAGGAAAAATCGGGTCTCTGCCAGTAACTTTCTCCGGGTATTTCCTTTACTGATTTTCTGTTGTATGATACCTGGCCCAGGATGTTGTGAAAATTAAGCCCGAAGGACAATATGTTTCGCCAGTTATGGTATTGTATTCCTGCATCCAGGGATAACCCCCGACTGTTTCCCAGCTTCATATTTGCCGTATATGCCGTTGATGATAGGTATTTAAGACTCGTGCCAATATCCAGCTTATCCCTGATATTTCTGGCCAGGGAGAAATACAAACCTATTTCCCTGTAAACGCCCTCTACATCGCTGGAACTAACCAATCCTAATCCCACAGGAATTTCCCTGAATTTTCGGATATAGCTTAACGCGCTGTAACTTACCATGTCATATAATTCCATGTAAGACGCGGTAAACTCCTTTTTTCTAGCTGATTCCAGGCCTGCGGGATTCCAGAATATGGCGTTGTTATCATCAGCTACGGCCACAAATGATGCTCCCATGCTTAAAGGTCGTGCCCCCAGTTCCACATCAGTAAAGGCTGCCTTTGCTGTCGCAGGTATTATAGATATTATCAGGAATAATATTATGTTTCTAACCATCAGGTTTTTCATTACTTAAAGACCGCCAGATGTTTAACCTTACCGGCTTTTTTATCGCCGGATTCAGCTTCTATTAAAACAAAATACCGACCGTTCTTGACAATTTCACCCGAATCATCTTCGCCGTTCCATTGGTCTGTATTCCATCCATTATACTTTGGTGATTTATTCAGCAATTCCTTAACCCGATTCCCCCGTATATCGTATATTTTTATGGTGACATCAATTGATTTTCCTGATTTGCTGACTATATTATACATGATGGAAAGCCGGTTTGTCTCCGGGGCAAAGAAGGCATTTGGCGATAATATAGCGTCAACTATTTCCAGGTCATCTTCCTGATCCATATCCTGGGTTATCTGATCGTCTTTCATTATGGCAAAATACGACAGATAATTGACGGATGCTGCCACAGTTTTCTGATGTTTATCCACATTGCCCCCAACCCTGATCCATTTTTCGTTGAAAATGTCCCAGGAATATATGCTGATTTCATCTTCATTAGATTCTGTATCACTTAGAGAATATGGTATAGTTATAATGGCAGGTTTGGAAAAAATAGTTCCCAATGGATCAAATCTGTATACATAACCTATTTGGCGGGATTCTGTTGAGCCACTTGCTGGTGATACGGAGATGGACATTGATATTTCCGTATCTTTATCAGAAGCACCCGAAGGGATATAGAGCTTTGAGTTAAGGGGGCCAGTCAGATCAGCGCCTTTATCTCTGTTAACCTGATGGATATGGGGTATGACCTGAACTTCTATAGTTGATGATATATCCCCTGAACTGGCGGATATTTTGCCCTGAACCGGAAATAGGGTTAGCAGATCAAATATTTCCGGGTTCTGGGGTGATGTGTTTATATTTCCTATATCCCCCATTATTTCCCACGAAGGTTTCCCCGGATCTTCTATGTTGTTTCCCCAGGCATCTTGACCTGAAATCGTCATTTCATAATAGCTTCCCGAAGTAAATACATAAGGCGCTTTTATAATATTTCCATCCCCATAGGTCATTATCTGGATGGATGCCAGACTTCCCGGAACAACCGTTATACTGGCTTCCGGTGATTCAACACCTGTGTACGTATAGACGGCTTTCAGCCTTGCTGTTCCCGCTTTTTTACCTGAGAAAATACCGTCTGTTGTAATATCTCCTACCTTTTGCTGGCCCTGGATTTGCCATGATACAGAAATGTCATCTATTCGGTTTCCGTATAAATCAGTTCCTGTAGATGTGAATTTCTGGGAAGAACCGGCTTCCAGGATAACTTTTTCAGGATTTATATTCAATTTGCTGGGTTCTGCCGCTGTTACTGTCAGTTCTGATATACCCTCATAAAGCTGGTATCTTGCCGTCAATTGTCCCTGACCTGAGGTATATGGCTTGATTTTTACCTCCTGAGAGTTTATATCCATAATATCACCTGAAATCGGGGTTAATGTCCATTCCAGCGATCCCAGAGGGCGTTGATTACCCCACATATCAAAGCCAAAGGCTTTGAAAACTGATTCTGTTCCTGCTGAAATGCTTATTTCCTGGGGTTCTATGGAAATCCTGCTGATCTTCCCTGGTACAATATTTATAGATATGCTGTCAGTCAGGGTTTCTCCTTCTGCATCCACAGAAGCTGTTATTAATCCTGTGTTTTCTTCCGGATTATCCGATAAATTTCTGATACATTGCAGTAACCATTCATTATCGCTAATCTTGGATGCCGTTCCCAAGTTCGATGGCACTTGCATGGAAGCCCCTGTTATCTGGCTAATAAGGTTTCCTGATTCATCGTTTCCGGCTATTGTGCATACGGCCTGACCGCCAGCCGGTATGGTTGATGGCTCAACCGTAAGTTTTATTTTAAATAATTTCCCTATTTCGGCTAATACCGCTACACTGGCGCTGCCCTGTATTCCTTCTGAGGATGCCGCTATTGTTCCCGATATTCCCGGACTTCCGGGAGGTAACTGAACAGGCATAAAAATCCCGTCTTTATCAATACTCCCTATGTTTCCATTCACCCACCATGTGAGATTGATCTTTGGTATAATATTATCGTTTTTGTCGTAACCGACAGCTGAAAACTGTATATTATTTACAGTGGCAGAAGCAACAGCCGGCGATACCCTTATGAATGAAAGTTCACCGGGAATTACCTGAATGTAAAATGATCTTTCAACTGAACCAGATACGGCTTTAACAACTCCGCTGCCGGTACTTTGGGCAACAAAGCGCCCATAGGTGGAAATGCTGCCCAAAAATTCCCCAGTGTCTGAATTTATAGACCATTTAGGCGATATGTTGATCTGGTTGACCGGTTTAGGGATGCCGTTTTCATCTCTTTCAGAGTCATAACCCTGGGCGGAAAAGCGAACTTCTGCGCCTGATTTAATAACCATTGGCCTGTCAAAGGATTGTCCGGTTGCGTTATCCAGTGGTTTTGGGGTTGAGGAAATGGTTATTTCTGACAAGTCTCCGGGAGTTACCTCTATGTGTATTTTTCCTTCCTTACCTCCGGCCTGGGCTATTATATCACCTGATCCTGCTCTGCCTGCTGTAAATACAGATTTATCAAGACTGCCTATATCCCGGCTTAACTTCCATTCCGGTTCAATATCAAGCAGGTTGCCATATTGATCATATCCCCTGACGCTGAGATTAATTATGCTGCCTGATTTTACAGGATTATCGCATTTATTATCAACACATGTAACTGCTATTGATTGCAGCGATCCGGCTGTGATGTTTACTATTCCTTCGCCTGTAATAACCTCTTCCCGGCTGTTAGTCGCTGAAGCTACAACACGCCATGTAGAGCCAATTTCCATTTCAGGAGTTGCGGAAAAAGTTCCGTCCTGAGATATGGCGTTTTTAATCTGAATTTTTCCATCAGTGCTTATGACTGTCCATTCAGGTGCTATATCTAATTCTGTGCCATAAGAATCCCGTCCTGCGGCTGTAAACCGCTGTTTTGCTCCTTTTATTACTTCAGCAGGATTGGGCGAAAGGGTTATGCTTTCCAGTGGAGTGGATTTTGACTTATATATTACTATACCTCTTCCCCTTATTGTTCTTTCCTGAATTGTTTCTGTATCCGGCGAAACGCTTGCCACAACGTATCCGTTTTTCTGAAGCTGCGGCTCTGTTTCCGGGGAGAATATGCCGGTTGATAAGCCTATAATCCCTGTTCCGTCGGTTACTGTCCAGGATGTATTTAAATCTTCAGGATCAATATTTATCTCGTTGCCATAAGCGTCAAATATTCTGATAGTGAATACTGTTTTCTCTGATGACTGTTCTGATATGGTAATAATTTCCGGCTCAACTTTAACATAAGTGGGATCACCGGGATTTACATTTATTTTAGTTTCACTGGTTATGCTTCCCGACTGGGCCCGGATTCTTGCTTCACCAGCTTTTCTGGTGATAAACAGACCGTTTGAACTTATTTCACCCACATCCTGACCTTTTATCTCCCATTTCGGGTTAATGCCTATAATATTACCGTATGAGTCTTTCCCGGTAGCCGAATATTTAACAATACTG
>WJIO01000440.1 GCA_014730235.1 Candidatus Poribacteria bacterium | reverse complement strand
TTACATCCCTGTGCTATTGCTAAGAACGGATTAACAAATAAAGTTTGGTTCTTCCGGGTTTAGTTGGGTTATAATTGAAAATCCTCTTAGCTTGTCATTCCTGCGAAACCAGGAATCCAGTCTTTATGCGGATCTACTGGATTTCTGCTTTCGCAGGAATGACAGTATAAAAAAGTTTCTTATCTTTACCCCACTCAAGCCGGAAGAGCCAAAGTTTTCACGGATATAAATTTTATGCTTGGTTCTTAAATAAAAATGTTGATATATATGAATAATAATGCTAAAGTATCTAAAGCAATTATACAGGAACATTTTGCAGGATTCAAGTTACAATACCAGGAGGAAATCATGAAAGCTTTAATAATAATGGGAAGCAGAAATCCAGACGGTCAGACAGCAAGGGCAGCAGATGGAATGATACAGGGGATGAATATATCTGAGATCGAACAGTTTTTTCTGCCCAGGATGAAAATAGATAGATGTCGTCAATGTGATAACGCAGGATGGGGTATATGCAGAACAAAAGGCGAGTGTGTTATAAAAGATGATTTTGCTTCACTTGTGGATAAAATAAAAGGTGCTGATGTTGTGGCTTTTGTTACACCTGTCTATTTTGGCGATCTCAGCGAAAGCCTTAAAACTTTTCTGGATCGATTGAGAAGAACGTGCATGCACGAATCGGGAAAAGAGAATATAGCCGGTAAAAAGTGTATAGGAATTTGCGTTGCCGGCGGCGGTGGTGGAGGCGCGCCATCATGCACTGTCAGCATGGAAAAAGTATTGAGAACATGCGGATTTGATATAGTTGATCTGGTTCCTGTAAGGAGACAAAATCTGGAAATGAAAGTGGAAGTATTGAAGATAACCGGCAAATGGTTAATTGAAGACTAAGGGTATTTAAAAATTTACTCAGGAGAAGGAAAATTGCGACAGCAAATGGAAGAAGCTCTTTTAAAGAGCGATGTAGAATATGCGGAGATTCGTATCGAAGACGAAAGTAAGTCCTGGGCCAACTTCCGGGGAGTAGCTCTGGATAGCGTAGGTTCTTCCAAAACCGTTGGGGGTATGGTTCGGGCTTTGTATAAAGGAGCCTGGGGTTATGCTGATTTTAACGACCTCAAAAACCTGAAAGTCAGGGTTAAGGAGGCCTGCGAGTCGGCAAAGCTTATAGGTAAGGATAAAAGCAAACTGGCCAGGGTTGAGCCCGTTCAACATATGACGCGGTTTCTGCTGGAAAAGGATTTCCGTAATATACCTCTATCAGAAAAAATCTCAGTAATACAGGAGTATAACGATATTCTTCTGAATTACCATGAAAAAATTGAAACCACAAATGTTATGTATAGAGATAGTTTCAGGAAAATCTGGTATGCCAACACGGAGGGAACATATATCGAGGATGAAAGACCTTATGCCACCGCCTACATTTCCGCCACAGCCAAGGATGGTGATAATATTCAGCCTGGCCGTGAAAGCATAGGCAGCAGCGCGGGTTTCCAGGTGGTGGAGGGTTTACATGAAAAAGCTGAAAAAGCAGCGAAACGTGCTGTTGATCTACTTGCAGCCCCTCCGGTTAAGGGGGGAAAATACACTGTTGTTACTAACCCTCGTCTCACCGGGGTATTTGCCCATGAAGCATTTGGACACCTCAGCGAGTCGGATTTTGTATACGAAAATGAACGTATGAAAGAGATAATGGTTCTGGGTAGAAGGTTCGGCCCAAATAACCTAAATATAATTGACGATGGAAGTTTCCCGGACCAACAGGGAACATTGAAATACGACGACGAAGGGGTTAAAACCCGGCAAAATTATCTTATCAAGGACGGAATATTGGTAGGCAGATTGCATTCCAGAGAAACAGCCGCTACTATGGGTGAAAGCGTCACAGGTAACGCCCGGGCTTTGGCTTATCATAATGAACCAATAGTAAGGATGACAAACACTTATATTAATAAAGGTCAATCTGCTTTTGATGATATGATAAAGGACGTAAAACTTGGCATATATGCCCTTGACATGATCGGTGGCCAGACAACTATGGAGATGTTCACCTTCAGCGCGGGTTATGCATATATGATCCGGGATGGTCAGATATGTGAGTTAATCCGGGATGTAGTTCTCACTGGTAATGTTTTTAACACCCTGATGAATATAGACATGATAGGCGACGACTTACAATGGGCCCCTGGTGGTCCCGGAGGCTGCGGTAAAGGTGGTCAGTCGGGGTTGACTGTAGGAATAGGTGGGCCTCATATTAGAATTCAGGACGTGGTTGTGGGAGGTAGACAATAATGATAGTAGAAAAAATCGTAGAAAAAGCCATGAAAAAAGCCCAGGGAGCTTCAGCTGTTCTGCGTCGTATTAAGTCCGATGATATTGCCTTTGAAAATGACAAATTAAAATCGGCGAAATCTTCCCAGAGTACAGCCATAAACCTGAGAGTAATACTGGATGGTAAAGAGGGTTCATCCCAGACTACCGACATCAATGATATTGATGGATTGGTGGAGCGCACTCTGGAAGTGGCCGAGTTCGGAAGTAAAGTCCACTTTGATTTCCCCCCCTTCCAGGAAGCTCCTGAGGTTAAAGTATACGACGAATCAGTCAATGATGTGAATAAAGATGAGATGGTTAATACAAGTCAGGAGATGATGGATATAGTCAAATCTTACAATTCCGATATTTTGTTACATTCCGGCGTTGAAAAAAGCGTCAGAAGTGCAGAATATGCCAACTCCAGCGGCTGTCAGTTTTCCATGCAGGGAACTGGTTTCGGTATGTATGTATACGGAAGCTGGATAAGGGGAACAGATATTCTCCATGCTGGACATGGTTTCAGTTGGCGAAAACGGGAGGTAGACCATAAAGCTATTGCTGAAAAAGCCGTTGAATTCTTCAGAATGGCTGAAAACACAGCAAAAATAAGTTCCGGTGAAATGTCTGTGATTTTCCTTCCTCAAAGCATTGATGTGCTTTTGTTGGCTCTAAGGATGGGTTTCAATGGCAAAAATGTGTTTCTGGGTGCTTCGCCATTGGCTGGAAAGTTAGGGCAAAAAATAACCGATGAAAGATTTTCCCTGACTGATGATCCTCTGATTGACTATGCGGATAACAGTGGTCCTTATGATTCCGAAGGTGTAACACACCAGAGAACTCCCCTTATTGAAAATGGAACAGCCGTCAATTTCCTGTATGATCTGGAAACAGCCGGAAAAGCGGGAACAAAGTCAACGGGAAACGGCCCGGGATGCAATCCCTCAAACCTGGTTATAGATACAGGTAACACTTCCTACGAGCAAATGATAAAAGATACAAAAGAAGGTTTGATCGT
Organism: Candidatus Poribacteria bacterium; assembly: GCA_014730235.1. Classification (GTDB taxonomy): domain Bacteria; phylum Poribacteria; class DTPJ01; order DTPJ01; family WJIO01; genus WJIO01. The sequence continues at coordinate 3,189 of WJIO01000440.1, read as the reverse complement.
CAACAGCGTAATAGGTCTGGGGCAAGGGAATCCCATAAGCGGTGAATTCTCCGTAAACGTGCAGCTTGGTTACAAGATAGAAAATGGTGAAGTGGTGGGACGGGTAAAGGACACCATGCTTGCAGGAAATACCTACCATGCCTTGAATAACATAGAATCTATCGGAGATAAAACTGAATGGAATTATGGAGGAGTCTTAACCCCCACGATTAAAATCAAAAACCTTAGTATAATATCTAAATAGATAAATTCAGGTTATTAAAATTCAAAATTTACCAACCCTTTATCTTTTCTTAACAATACATTGTTATAATTACAACTTGGAATGTTTCCCAGGAAATAATCTTAAAATTGAAAGAGTTTCCGGGTTACGTGTAGTAATAATAAGAAACTTCTATATGCTGTCATTCCTGCAAAAGCAGGAATGACAGATAAAGTAAGTTTTTCTTGCTTAATTTGCGATCTTTCTTCATTACTAAACTTAACTCTAAAAAGCCAAATTGAAAAAATATATATTTTCAGGAGAGGAAAAATGAAGTTTATATTGACGGTACTAAGTTTTGCCCTAATTGCGTTTCCGGTTCTTTCTGGTGATTTAATGGTAACCTTTGATGATGCAACAATTGGACAGGGACCGGGTGATGGAGACTGGGTTGTTTACGATGAAGACGATCTTGGAGACCCGGGACCATCATCCTGGGAAGTATTGGATTCACCTATTGATGGTCCAGCAATGAGCCAATCCAGCAATATATGGGGAGATGCGACTGATACAGTAGCTATTGGAAGTTTTGTGGTATACGATCTTGAAGAATGGACTGATTTTATTCTGGAAGTTGATGTTGTTGCTAACGATAACGACGGAATGGGACTTGTTTGGAGATGGGAGGATATTAACAATCATTATCGCTATATAACCATGATCGACCCGGGTAATTCACCAAATGGCAGAAGAGGTCCATATCGCTTGCTGGAACGTCGTTTAGGTGACGATGGCGGCGATGAACTTCCTTTCTATGAAACTCTGGATGAAAGTGATGAATCTTATGTACAGGGACAGCCGCAAAACTGGAGGCTGGAAGCTACGGGAAATTCTTTTAGTTTTTATGTGGATGATAAATTAACCTTAGAAGCCACCGATAACGCATATGAAACAGGCAAAGTCGGATTTCTGGTTTATGCTCAGAGTGGAATATTCTTTGATAATCTGGTTATTACCGATACCTGGGCTGTGGATGCCAACAGAAAATTGGCATCTTCGTGGGGACATATGAAGAATTATTAAGGAAACCTTATAATGAAAAGATCTCTTGTTGCTCTTTCTTTTGTCTTTGTTGTGTTGCTTCCAGTTTCAAGCGTAAATTCGGCTATTGAAGATGGTATAGTGATCCACTACTCCTTTGATAATGTGGATGATTTAACCGTTATAAATAAAGTAGAAAATAATATAGACGGCACTTTAGAAGGTGATGCTCAGATAGTTCCGGGATACTTTAATATGGGGGTGGCTCTTAATGCTGATCTGGGTGAAGCTGATCCTGGAAATTCTTTTGTCCGGGTAACTGACACTCCTGAATTAAGTGTGGCCAAGGAATTTACCATAGCTTCATGGGTAAATGCCACAAACTTTGGTGATTATCGCACAATTATATCAAAAACCGACGGAGGCTCTTATGCCTTTACCGTCGAGAATGCAGTACCTACCGCATGGGTGCATGTAAATGGTGACTATCTGCATGTTATCGGCACTACAGAATTAAAGACCGATACGTGGTATCATATGACCCTCACCTTTGACGGCGTTGACGCTATAATCTATTTGGATGGAGAACAAGAAGCTAAGGGAACAAGAGAAGGTAATGTAACGACCAATGGCTCGGATTTTATGATCGGTGCTGAGCCTTCTGGTAAGAACGTCGATAATTCATATCCTGCATGGCATGGTATACTGGATGAATTCTATTTCTATGATCGGGTACTTACAAAAGAAGAGATTAATTCGCTGATTAAACAAGCCTCACCAGTAGAACCGGTTAGCAAATTAACCGTAAGCTGGGGAGAATTAAAAAAATAAAGTTAGGGTTTAATATCCTAATGATTTATTTGCCAAATGAGATGTTTTTATAATCTTCCTTATGGAATCGAAAATGTGTAATTAATTATGGAGGTTGAGCTGAGTATGTGAAACCCAACCTACATTAAGTTTTAAGCTTTTTATAAAAACATCTTATTAAGCAATCAAACCACCAACAAACAGAGGAGATTAAAATATGTTATCTCATTTCAGTAAAATCGCTGTTATTTGCCTTGCTGTTATGTTTATAGCTGGCATAGCCCAGGCCGTTGTTCTGGATTTTGAAGATGAGGACATGACCGATTGGGAAGTTATTGACGAAGCACCCGAAAATCTGGGTGATCAGGGTCCAAGTATATGGGAAATTCGCGACAGTCAGTTGGGTCTTGACGGTAAAGTTCTTTTCCAGGGATCAAACATCTGGGGAAGTGCTCCTGACACATGCCTTCTGGGAACCTTCTTAATTTACAGGGGCGAACAGTTTACTAACTTTCAGATGGATGTAGACGTTGCAGCCGCTGATAACGATGGTATGGGTCTTGTATGGGCTTATGCTGATACTGATGAACATTACAGAGCCATCATGATTAATGATGTATGGCCCGCTGGTTCAGTTGATGGTTATGACGGCCCTTTTATGAAAATAGCAAAACGTATCAGCAACGAAGAACCCTGGTACGAGCTTCTTGAAGTCGTAAAAGATGACTATATTCCTTATTCAGAAGGTGAAAGACTTCACTGGACTTTGATTGTTGAAGATGGAAATTTCACTTTTACTCGTGAAGATGGGCTCAGCATCTCTGCCCAGGATAATTCTTATTCCGGTGGTTTTGTCGGTATACAGCTTTATGCACAGCAGGCTGAATTTGATAATATTACCATCGAACCTCTTACCACTTCACCAGTCCAGCCCGACAGCAAATTGACTACAACCTGGGGAGCTATAAAATAGTCTCCAATTTACATATTTTTCATTCCCGTGATTTTGTATACAAAATCACGGGAATGTCTTATTAATGTCTCCAAGCATAAATTTTATGATACTGTTGGCGAATTATGCAACCATAGGCTTTATAGCCTCAAAAGCTGAGATTCTTGTCTTGGCCAATGGCGCT
>WJIO01000439.1 GCA_014730235.1 Candidatus Poribacteria bacterium | reverse complement strand
GATATTGGTTGTCCATATCACGGCTCCCATTGTAGGCATACCTATAACTTTACCCAGTTTAAACCTTCTGAAACCTTCGCTGAACATCTCTGTGTTGCTGCCTGAATGTTCATTTTGCACCAAAACCAGGGGCTTTTCCAGGATACGGTTACCGGCCAGATTTGTGGATGATGTAGGGCTGTGATCTCTATAGATAGACTGAACAAAACTGCGTTTTCTGAGCACATCCAGTATAAACGAAGCTATATGTCCGCCGCCGTTGAAACGCACATCCACCACAACCCCATCTTTGCTGTGGGTTTCAGTATCCAGGTCTACCAGCAGTTTCTGATATGCCTCATAGGACATGGCCCTTATGTGAACATAACCTAAACGCCCTTTGCTTTTCTCATGCACATAATCGGCATTACTGTTAATCCAGTTGTTATACTGCAAGTTACTCATTGTGCCGGAATTTACAGGTTGAACCACAACTTCCCGCGCACCTTCCATAGTTGGTTCACTATTAATCGTGAGTTTTACCTTCTTTTTTGTCTTACGCTTCAGCAGTTCCCATATGTTTTTACAATTGCTGATCTCTACGTCATCAATAGCCATTAAATATTCGCCAGCTTTTACCGGTTCTTCAGGTAATGAGGCGGGGCCCTGAGGCAAAACATGGGTTACCTGGAATTTCCCGGTAACTTCCAGTTTCTGCCAATCGAAGTCCAGACCGAGATAGCTGTCATGGTTTCCGCCGCCGCCACCTCCGGCTCCCAGATGGGATGCGTTTAGTTCTCCCACCATGAGACACAACAACTCCCGGAAATCTGTGCTAGTGTGGACACCTTTAACTACCGGCAAAAGTTGCTCTTTAACGGCGTTCCAATCAGCGCCATGGTAATTGGGATCGTAGAAATGATCTCGAAGTAATCTCCATGCCTCATAGAACATCTGCATCTTTTCCTCTTCTCGATCCACATCCATCTCTGCTTTTGTTTCCAGTGTCTTTGCATTACCTTCTTTTCCGCCGTTGTCTGCTATTTTCAGGTAGTGTATTTTCCGATCATCGAGGTAATAGATTTTCTTGCTGTCTTTTGTAAAACATACTCTGGATTTACGCTTTTTTGTTGTCGTCAACTGCTTTGGAGGATCATCTTTCCGATCTTCGTCAAAGCATTTACTCCATAGATTTTGCTGACCGGCTATGCTTACCCGGTATACGAGCATTTTGCTGTCACGGCTTATGGCCATTGCAGATGCGTTCATTTGTATAGAAGTCAGGAATCGTAAACGGTGCTTGATACTCTCAAATTCTATCTTTACAGGTTCAGGTTCCTTTTTTTCATCCTCTTTTTTCTTCTCTTCATTTTTATCTTCTTCACCAGAATCTGGCTTTTCTTCTTTATTTTCCTCTTCCTCAAAAAGCTTTTCGAATTCATCTTCCCGGAATTCAGGTTGAACCGGTACAAGGTCAACCCTTGCTATCTGGTTTTCACCCCTATATTGAGATGTGTTGAAAATGATGTATTTGCCATCAGAAGACCATAACACACCACCGCCTCCTATATGGCTTAAAAAGCTTATTTGCCTTGGTTCTGTTTCGTCAATGTGTTGGACATAAAGGTTTCGGAAATAGTTATCGTCCTTGGCCATGAAGGCTATCCATTTGCTGTCAGGAGACCATGTAAACCTTGATGGTATGGTTACTCCTACTGTCTTGATATCCTTTATGAAAGGTTTATCTTCCTTTGTTTCTGCATCAATTAACCTTATTTCATCTCTATCCCGGAAATAAGCTATCCATTTACCATCGGGTGAGAATAAGGGTGCATTTGTGGGTATTTCAGCATCTGTAAGAGCTTCGTCTTTCTTCGTTGTAAAATCATAGAGGAAGACCTGATTTTCGCCGTTGCGGTCTGAAACATAAACGACCTTTTTACTGTCCGGACTCCAGGACACCTGAAAGTCATGGGACGTAGTATTTGTTATGGATAAGGTGTGCCTGCCTTTTTCTGTGCCTTTTTCAGCAGAGGCGGCAAATATTCTGCCTCTGTTTACAAAAACAACTTTTTTACCATCCGTAGACAGATCATATTCCTGGATATTGCCGTTGTATGATTTATGGTTAACTGGGTTTGATTTTATGTCTGCCTTGACGAGAATATCCACAGGTTCTGCTTTGTTTTTGTTTAAATCCAGCCGCCAGATTTTAAATTCCCTCTCAAATACAATCCATTTACCATCATGGGATACAGAAGGTCGCAGAATACGACTATCTTCAAAATTTGTAATCTGTTGAGCATCTTCTTTTTCTAAATCTTTATACCATATATTTTCAACACTATCCCGGTCTGAAACAAAATATAAACCTTTACCATTTTCTGCCCACATGGGCCACATGTTTCTACCTGAGTATTCGGTTATTTTGCGATAATCCTTTGATCCTGTGGGTTCGCTGACAAGCCATATGTCCGATGGCGAAGACGGGTTAGGTCCATGCCGCCACCAGCGGTCACCGTTGTTATTAAAGGCCAGGGTTTTTCCATCGGCAGAAACGGCAATATTGTAGTATGATTCGTAGGGATCTCCACCGATCCTTATGGGTATTGATTCACCATCAGCTTTGACCTTAAAGGCATATGAACCTATTCCATCCCGCCCAGAGCCAAAATACAACCATTGACTATCAGGAGACCAACAGTAGAGGGAATCAGTTCCATCATGTATGGTTATACGCTTTACCTCTTCCGTCTCCAGTGAAATAGTGTATATATCACCATTTCCGGTTCTGGATGAAATAAATGCCAGTTTTTTCCCGTCGGGTGAAAATACAGGATGATCATCATATGCGTTGTGGGATGTTACCATCCGGGCTTCACCACCCATAGAGGATACAATCCAGATGTCCCCGGCGTAGGAAAAAGCTATATTTTCACCGTCAAAAGACAAAGCCGGTGATTTAAGATATGGTATTGGTTTAATATTATTCTTAGAGTCCATTATCTCTCCTTTCAATAACGGAGTTTTCTATTAATTTTTCCATTGTTCTCTGATAATCTTCGGGTTGAAGTTCCTTAATATATTTACAGACAGATTCCCACCTGTTATGGGGTACTTTGGATTTATGATATTCTATGATGACTTTTTCGATAAGAGGAGGACGAAAACGCCTTCCAGCAGACATCATATGAAGGCATACATTATGGGAAACTTTTTTGCTCAAAATTATCCTTTCTTTAAGCTGAGAAAAACCAAAAATTAATGGGTGGTGACATGGGTATGACACTCCCTTCGGAGTATAATATTATGTATTTGGTCATATTATAAATTTCCTCAGGTCAGTGACATTTGCCCTAACCCCTTATTAAGAGTTTTCAAGGGGTAGTTTTTTTGATAATATGAGATATAGATTTTATGCTAAAGATAATATTCCTATGTGTTTAGCATTTCCAATCCCCTTTGGGAAAGGGGGGAACTTGTAGAACTACTTATAACAATGTTTTACAACTTTAAGCAGTAAAAAATCTACCCCTTACAGTCTTTTGCAAAGGATGGAGTGAGATTCTTCACTCCGCTCAGAATGACAATATATAAAAGTTTCTGGTTCTTCCGGGTTTAGTGTGGTAATAATTTGAAAATTCCCTCAGCCTGTCATTTGCTAGTGTCTCTTTAAGCACTGCAACATCTGGTTTTAGTTAATTTTAGAAATATCAGAAACAGGAGTATTTTAAATGATAAACACCAATCAAACGGTCATTTTTAAGGAGATACGAAAATTATGTATGAAACAGATCAGGCAAAAAATACTGGAAGCGAATATAACCCGGTTTCAACCGGAGAAGAAATTAAAAATTCCTGGTGCGTTCCAAACCTAACGGAACATAAGTTTGATGAAGAAGAAAATTTTGCAGGGGGAAAGGTATCCCTTGAGCTAAGGAGATTCTCCAAAAAGATTCTCTTCCAGATAATACTGGACAGATGCGATAAAATAGAAAAGAAATTTTTATGGGATTTATACTGGCGCATACTTAATATGCTGACAACTTTGAAATAGATGGAAATTAGAGTGATTTTTATAATCGCCAATATCCCCAAGCAAAGCATCACCCGAACTCGTTATCTCTATATCAGCTACTGGCTTAATTATACTTATAAAGGCACTTTTTCATAACGCAGAAACACGTTTATGAGGTCTTTTTTACCAAATCTCAATCTGTTTTCAAAAACAACTGTGCCAACAGCCGATTCCCCGGGCATGATAATTCCTCCACCATTAAACAGAATTCCACCGTGGTCTACATGTTCAATACCTTCCCCTATGAGATCGACCTCGGCTGTAACATTCTGGACAGGTACTTCACCGACATTTTTGATGGTGATCCTGGCCATAGGTTTTCCTTCGGCATTTTCCTCTTTTTTGATTGAGGAAACTTCCACTTTTGGTTCTACTTTCGGCGTTACATCCTCACATGATTCCCATGTAAAGTAATATTCCATCTCGTAACCTGTAAGATCAGGAAAGTCAATGTAATAAGAAAAATAAACCCTTGCCTCCCAGACATCTCCGGGTTTAAAGGCTTCTAAATGATTTCTGGACAATTCAACAGGGAGTTCAGCCTTGGTATTAACCCCTCTATCCCAAAATGATACGGAACATTCAATTTTACAGATGTCAATTTCTCCCATGTTTTTAACATGGAATTTCAAAATATGATTCGATCCATCTGTAGATTCTTCAGTTAAATTATGGTGATATTCTCCCGGTTCAAGTTCCTCGTAAGAAACCTGCAATGGGTAATAATCTTTTTTCACATCCCGTTTTACTATTTCAGATTCATCCCATGTTTCGGATTCAATCTCATCTTCCTCAAAAAACTGATCAAAGCACCCGATTAATACCAAGCTAATGATCAAAAGACTTATAAAGAAAAACATAGACAGCTTTTTCAAATTATTCTCCTCTCAGGAATATAGATTTATCGAAATTTAATAATGATATTCTTCGCTTCGTTCAGAATGTTAAGCAAGTTGGTTTTTCCGACTTGAGTGTGGAAATGTAAAAAATATCGTCTAATACCATTTACCAAAAATTATTGTGCATTACTTTTATTTTGGAAAACTGGATTCCTGCCTTCGCAGGAATGACGAGGATTTACGGTTATTTTCATTAAAAAAGACATATTTCCGTTTTTGCTCTTTTTTGACTCTATTAACCCCAATCAGAAGATTTGGGTAAAGATTAGTTTTCCAAAGGGGGTTAGGGGGGATTTGCTCATCAAACTGGATTCCGAATCCCCCTAAATCCCCCTTTGGGAAAGGGGGACCGTAAAGGAATATGGATTCATCCGGGAAATGCCGGGATGGATTCGTGAATGAAATACAGTCGGAGTTTGAAATACCAATTATCCCTAAAGCCATATGCTTGGCGTTTGAGAGTTTTGATTTTATTGTTCATTCCCTCAAGAGGAGCGGTAGAAATGCGGTGGTTGAAATAAGCAAGAAGTCCTTGTCGATGCCTCT
>WJIO01000438.1 GCA_014730235.1 Candidatus Poribacteria bacterium | reverse complement strand
GATGAAACCCTGTCCAATCTTCTGGCTTTATCCAGAAGTTTCTTCAATTCATCGTCTGCATCAGATTTAACTTGTTGAATATTTTCTTTTCCGTTTACCAATATATCACTCATTAACTGGCTCTGCGGGTTAGGCGTTTAAGCTCTTCGGGACTAGTAGAGCATGACATGGCATCCTCAAAATTAATAATCCCTCTTTCGTATAGACTACCAAGGGATTGATCACGAGTTACCATACCCATCTTTCCACTGGTCTGGATAATATTTATAAGCTGATGAGTTTTTCCTTCACGTATAAGATTACCTACAGCCGGAACAGAAAGCATTATTTCAAAGGCTGCTACCCTCCCCTGGCCGTCACGTCTAGGCAAAAGAGCCTGACATATTACAGCTTCAAGGGTTATGGATAACTGAGTTCTTATCTGTGCCTGCTGATGTGGTGGGAATACGTCAATAATACGGTCAACAGTTTCAGCAGCGCTGTTTGTATGTAATGTGGCCAACACAAGGTGTCCGGTTTCTGCGGCTGTTATTGCCGTACCTATGGTTTCATAATTTCGCATTTCACCTACGAGAATTACATCAGGGTCCTGACGAAGCACATGGGCCAGGGCTTCGCCAAAGGAATTGGTATCATCACCAATTTCTCTCTGGTTTATATATGACATGCTATCTCGGTGAATAAATTCTATAGGGTCTTCCATTGTCATGATATGACATCTTCTATTATTATTAATATAGTCAATAATTGCTGCCAGGGTTGTAGATTTACCTGACCCAGTAGGCCCGGTAACCAGAATTAATCCCCTTGGTTTCATGGCTAAATCTTTGAATATATCGGGTAAATTCAGATCTTCAATAGTAAGAATATGAACAGGTATGGCCCTGAGTACTGCACCCATAGATTGACGCTGCATAAATACATTAACCCTGAACCTGTAAAGGTCAGAATAACCATAGGCAAAATCCAACTCTTTTTCTTCAGCAAATGTTGCTCTTTGTTTGTCTGTCATTAGAGCGTTGATAAGTCTTTCCGTATCATCAGGTGTAAGGGATGGTATTTCTTCTATAGGTAAAAGCTCACCATGAACCCTAATTCCCGGAGGACTTCCGGCTTTAATATGCAAGTCAGAAGCTTCCTGTTCCACCATAGTACGCAGTAAATCGTCAATACTTACCATAAACATGTTCTCCTTACATTAGTTCTATAAATGAAAACATAATATCAATCATAAATGTAAATTTTATATGAAGATGAGGGATCTGAATCTATAGTTCTACCGTTTTTTGCCATATACATAGCATCATCTGCATGTTTAAAGAGAGTATCGTAACTCATATCGGGTGTGAAACCTGCTATACCAAAACTTAAAGAAACCTGTTTGAATTTAGATTTCTTTAAGTTTTTACTGATACTACGAGCTATATCTATAGTATCTTCTTTGCTTGCAGACGGAAGAATGGCGGCAAATTCATCTCCACCACATCTATACGCAGTTCCATGTATATTTTTCATGCTTATAATTAGACATTCGGCAGTTTTTATTAATACTTCATCTCCACCAGAATGACCATATGTGTCGTTATAGGATTTTAGGTTATCTACATCAAAGAATAACAGATACAAGGGTTTTCTCAGAGATTTATATCTATGCACAATCTCTATTAGCATTTTATGAAAATGCCTTTGATTATAAAGACCTGTCAGACTATCGGTAATAGAAAGTTTTTCCAATTCTTTATTTTTAGTCTGAAGGTTATACATTTTTTCCTGTAGAAACTCCAGCTCTTCCTGTAGACTTATTATTAAGGATCTGGTGGATTTCAGCGAATTATCTTTGCTGCACATAGCTTCCTTTCTTCAGAGACAGAACTATGTCTCAGTACGAAGATAATCCGGGACGCTGAATATCATGCTTTTAGTCGAAAATCGTCCCGGAAAACGGTCTCATTTTCTGAAAAAATGAGATATATTTAGTAAAAGAAATAAAAACAGGCAGGATAAATTGAATTCTAGAACCAAAAGGGAACAGGTGGAAATTCAGCCTGGGGGATTTACGAAGTTATTTTTGAGGTCAGTAAAATTCATTTATTTAATTTGAATCTTCGGTGTTAATTGTGGTTATAATTGAAAATTTTCTCAACTTGTCATTCTTGCTTTCGCAGGAATAACAGCATAAAGAAGCTTCTTATCTTTACCACACTCAACCCCGAAGAACCATTTTTATCAGGGTATTTCTTTGAGTATAATAATAGTTCTATCATCCACCTGGGGAGAATTGACGTTGAACTCTGAGACTTCATTTAAGATATTTTCTACTATTTTGTTAGCCGCTTTTGTAGCATTTTTTATTACACATTCTTTAAGTCTCTCAGTGCCAAATTGCTCATCATCTCTTTCTGCCTCAGTTATCCCATCGGTATAAAATATAATAATATCCTGAGTCAGCAATTGTATGCTTTCTTCCATATAAGTAGCATCTGGCAAAACACCAAGTATCGGTCCACCCTTGTCCAGATTTGTCTCCTGTTTATCCCGCAGTAAGATAGGTGGGTTATGACCGGCGTTGACATAGGTAAAAACTCTCTCTGGTATGTCAAGGATACCGTAGAATAGACTTACAAATTGTTCCGGTCTGGTATCCCTGCACATAACGTTATTAAGCCTTGTGATTACCTCGCTAACTTTGTGTGGATCCTCCACATAAGCCCTTAAACTGGCTCTGGTTGACGCCATAAGTATAGCTCCGGGAATTCCTTTACCAGCAACATCGGCAATTACAAGCCCTAAATGTTGTTGATCAAATATTATAAAATCATAAAAATCCCCACCTATTGTCCGGGATGGAACATTTCTAGCGGCAATTTTACATAGAGGTAACTGAGGTGTTTCCTGAGGCATTAAGTTGGCCTGTATTTTGGCCGCGGCTGATAATTCCTGCTCTATGCGCTGGTTTTCCATCCTCTCTTCATACAACATGGCTTTCTCAATCACCGAGGCTGCTTCGTTAGCTATGCCTTTGAAAATTCTGATTTGATCTCTGGAGAATAAATAATAGCGATCTGTATATACTGATAAAGCCCCGATAGGCTCATTACGGATTTGAAGGGCAACGCTTAACATGGATTTTATACCTTCCTGAACAGCTTTTTTAGTATATTCAAACCTTTTATCTTTGGCCACATCAGTAACTACAGCAACCTTACCCTCCATAATAACCTCTTTATAAAGGCCCTTCCAGACAAATACACTGCCCTTGTTTATATAATCCTGACTGAGGCCGTGGGCTGTTTTAAATACCATTTCACCTGTGTTTTTATCAAATAGACGTAAACCACAGGCTTTTACCCTCATCTTTTTGGCCGTAGTTTTGACAATAAGCTCCAGGGCTCTGTCCATATCCAGAGTGGAAGTCAATATTTTATTAACTTCATACAGTGTTGAAAGCTCTCTTATCCTATGCAGTAAATTCTCTTCGCGCCTTGAGGTTGGTATATCATTAAGCATAACTTGTCAACGTCTCCGTTGTATAAAAGCTAATAATCAAGGTTTACTTCATCCCTGTAGGCTGGTACCGAAGTTTTCCAGCCTTTTTGATCATTCAACAACCGGGCAAAGGAACGGGCGGCTTCAGGTTCACCATGAGTAACAAATACATGCCTTGGTTTTTCTTTTATCCCTGAAAGCCATTTTAACAACTCATTTTTGTCAGCATGAGCAGAAAAGCCGCTAATCTGCTTGACTAAAGCCTTAACCGGATACATCTGCCCGAGAATTCTTACTTCACGATCTCCGTCAACTATCTGTCTTCCCAGAGTGCCTACAGCCTGGTAGCCTACAAAGAGAACTGTGCTTTCGTGCCTGGATATGTTATGCACCAGGTGATGCTTGATCCTACCACCGGTACACATACCCGATCCGGCAATAATAATAGTAGTTCCTTTGATATGGTTTATGGACTTTGATTCACCGGTGCTGGTGATCATTTTAAGGTTACGGAAGTTAAAAGGAGAATCCCCCTGTCTCACAAGATCGCTCATTTCTCTATCAAACAACTCGGGATGATTCTGAAACACTTTTGTCACTCTAACAGCCATGGGACTGTCTATAAAAGTAATTAAGTGAGGAATTCTATCCTCAATTAACAATTCATTCAGGTGATAGAGTAGTTCCTGTGTACGGCCGATGGTGAAGCTTGGAATAACTACATTTCCATGACGTTTTCTTGTCAGGTTTATGATTTCAGTTAATTCGCTGTTTATATCACTTATTTGGCCATGAATTTTGTCCCCATAGGTTGACTCAACTATTATATAATCAGCTTTTTCATGAATTACAGGATCCTGTAGTATGGGAACTCCCCAGCGTCCTACATCCCCGGAAAAAATCAGGTTTCGCTCTTCTCCATTATTTTTTATTCTGACTTTTATACTGGATGAACCGAGTATATGACCGGCTTCGTGAAAACTTGCTTCTATACTATCTTTAACCTGTATTGTCTTTTCATATTCAACAGGAGTGAAAAGGGGTAATGTATATCTGGCTTCTTTTATGGTGTAAAGGGGAATTTCAGGATATTTGGTTTTCCTACCTTCCCTTTCATGTCTTTTCTTTTTATATGCCGCGTCCTCTTCCTGTATGTGGGCAGAATCAAGGAGAACAATTTCAGCAATTTCAGCAGTGGCTTCTGTGCAGTAGATTTTGCCCTTAAAACCCTCTCGGACAAGCTTGGGTAATAGACCGCAGTGGTCAAGATGAGCATGGGTTAAAAGCACAACGTCTATTGAATTGGGAGGTACAGGAAATGGATCCCAGTTTCTGTCCTTAAGATTATGTTCCTGGTATAACCCACAGTCCACCAGTATCTTTGATCCATTAGCTTCCAGGAGATACTTAGAACCTGTGACATTCTGAGCAGCTCCAAAGAAGCTCAGTTTTATTTTCATATGTCAACCTTTCTATTGTTACAGCCAACCTCGTTTTTTGAAATATCGCAACATAACCAGAGTTATTACTATCATTATGCCAAGTAAAATAAAATAAGCGGGTTTCCAGCTAAGTTCCGGCATGAATTCAAAATTCATACCATATATACCAGCTACAAATGTCAGAGGTATGAATATGGTAGCAAATATGGTCAATATCCGCATTACCTCGTTTGTATTATTGGCAGTCACAGATAAGTATACGTTAAACATCTCCGAGAGTATATCCCGATAGCTTTCGATAATATCAGCTATCTGTATAGTATGGTCATGTACATCCCTGAGGTAGATTTTAGTATTATCGGACATAAGCCTGGGTTCTTCCCTGTGCAAACTGCTTATGACTTCCCGAATAGGCCATATTGAGCTTCTCATTAAAATCAATTCGTGCTTAAGATTCCTTATCTTTGTCACAATATCCTTGGATTGACTGTCCTGGATTTCTTCTTCCAATTCCTCTATATGATC
>WJIO01000437.1 GCA_014730235.1 Candidatus Poribacteria bacterium | reverse complement strand
TTTTTCAATTATATATCTCATTAGCAAACTGGATAATCTTATCAGTATATGTGCTGGAAGGAGCCCACCTGGTATTGAGACAATTCAATGATCCGTCACCGCTATAATTATGTGAAGTGCCGAAGTGGCGTGGGTCATATTTATTTGAACAGTAAAAGTCCCCGTCATCATCTCTTATATTCAGGTGATCAGGAGCTGCATACCAGGCAAGGTGCATATAGTGGGCAATTACTCCAAGCTCTTCATTTGAGAAAGTATTATAGACATAATTTCCATTGGAATCTTTTTGGCCAGTAGCACCAATACCTGCAAAATTATTTGCATCAGGCGGGACTATTCCCGTATAACCTAGAAAACCTGTTTCATGGCACATCTGGGCCCAGGCTATATCATATCTGATATTAAATGTGTTTCCCCACTGGATATACAAATCTGCAAGCCTTTGTGCCCTGTCTACCTGGGATGAATTCCTGTTTGTAAACAATTGCACCAATTGCTCTTTTGTTGCGCTTGATGAACCCATTATATCAGTGCTATTTGTTATTGTAGTTACTACTGTTTCATTGTTTTCAATATCATTATATATAACCTTGCCTACTTCAATACTGCAATCTTTACATATATTCCTGAATTCACTGGATTTCATAAAGTAACTGATAAGCACACTTCTCTTCATGCCTGCATTCAACTTACCCAGCCAGTAACTATATCCCCTGGTATCCGGATCCCTGTCAAAAAATGCCTTGTAGAGAGTAGTCACAAATCCAGAATTATCAAGATCCCTGTCAATAAATGCCTGGTCTGCCATAAGCTCGGATATTATGTCTCCAGCTGATTTTGATCCGTCTGAAAGAGCACTTACAGCTTCATCTATGACAGCCTGCTCAGGTGTTATAAGCAGGAGTTCCTCATGCAGGTTTATAAAGAAAAGTTCAACTGGCACAGCTTCTTCATCTTCTTCATCTTCTTCCTCTCCAGGCTGGTCTTCTCCTGTATCACCATCTCCGTCGCCGTTGTCCCCGGAGTCTTCGTCATCACCTAAACCATCACCTTCGTCTTCCTCTTCGTCTCCGTCGGTTTCATCTCCACTGCCTTCTTCATCTCCCTCTTCGTTACCGGAATCCTCCGGTTGAGCAGATTCGTCGAAGACTATCTTACCCGGTATTACACCGCAAGAGTTACACACACTTGAAAATTCTGCAGATGATGCAAAAGAATTTAAAATACTCTGTCTTGTAGACCCGTTATTCAGCTTACCCAGCCAGTAATTATATCCCCTGGTATCAGGCTCCCTGTCAAAGAATGCTTTATATAGCGTAGTGACAAATCCTCCATTATTAAGGTCCCTGTCTATAAATTCCTGGGCAGCCATTAGTTCGGATATGACATCCCCGGCGGTTTTAGAGCCATCTGCAAGGACGTTTACAGCTTCATCTATGACAGCCTGCTCAGGTGTTATAAGCAGGAGTTCCTCATACAGGTTTATGAAATATTCTGCAATGCATTCTTCATCAACAACATATATGGTCTTTTTAAGCGTCTTGCTTCCCCTATCTTCAAACCAGGTTATACCTTCATGGACCATATCATATTCGATAGTATAAGTACCACTGCTTTCCGGTACTTCTATGTTAGCTGATATAGTCTGGGATCCGCCAGGTTCTAGGTTACTCGTCAGGTTAGTCCTTGATCCATTACTAACTACAGCATTGCCATATTTATCGTATATATGATAAGAGAATCTTACATTGTTCTCGCCATCAGCATGCCAGGTAAAGGAATCTGAATTATTCTTGATCTTGACACTAAACTCTGCCTGTTCACCGGGCATCATCCTTGAAGGTGTATTTCCAAGGTCGTCTATAGAAGCGCTATAGGAAACCACATCATTACTGCTCAGAAAATCTCTGATACCGTTATATACACCTGAAGCAATCTTTTCTCTGAAAGATGCATCTCTCAGTTTTGCTTCCTCTGTAGGATTGGAAATAAAAACTCCTTCCAACAAAGCTGATATCATAGTGGTATTCTTAAGTACATAGAAATCTGCTGTCTTTACCCCCCTGTTATATGTATTTATCTGCTGAAGTGTAGAATTGTGGACATCTATTGCAAGTTCCCTGCTTAATGAAGGTGAATTGGTTGAATAATATGTCTCTGTCCCATTTGGTATGGGAAGCGTGAATGCATTATTATGTATAGATACAAAAACGCTGGCACCGCTATCATTGGCTATTACTACTCTTTCCTGCAGGGATTTATATACGTCACTTTCCCTGGTCATGATTACCCTGTAACCCGCATTCCGGAGCTTGTTTTTAAGCCTTATAGCGATATCCAGATTGACTTCTTTTTCTGTAAGTCCTGTAGGACCTATAGCGCCCGGATCACGTCCTCCGTGCCCTGGATCAATGCATATAAGGATATCGCTGCTGTCAGCACTCAAGTTTGATATCCCTGAGAAAAAAAATACAGCGGCACACAGAACGAACAAGATAAGCGCCTTCTTTACCAAACTTCTATATTTTTTATGAGTAAATGGAATCATATTGCTTAATTATTTTATTAGATCAGGATTTTTCCCTACCGGATTACTTATATCCAGGGACCCGTATTTATCAAGTCTTTCCCCCTCAATATTGAATAATACCCCCTCTACCTCTGGTATTTCTGTTATTGTAGAGGCTATGCAGCTTATTACCAAAACATCTGTAAGCCCGTCTTCCCATTTATTGTCAACAAAATCAGAACTCAGGTTTATGAATGCAATATTATCTATAAACTCTGAACTGAGAATCTCGGTTCCCAGTGGTATTATATTAAATATATTTTGAGTTTCTGGTTGTTTTAAAAGTTCATTAAAAGCCACTTCTATAAAGTCTACTTTATATGCTCCGGTAATTGTACGGGTCTCACCGATAATATACTCAGCTTGTTCATCAACATAGTATACATTTATTTCAATAGAATGCTCTTCCGGTTCCTGAGCTTCTTCTTCATCTACGGGATCCGTGCTCACTTCCCCGGGTTCTTCTTCCTGAACAGTATCATTTTCTTCAGAAGATGGTTCTTCTGTATTCTCCGTTTCTACTGACGTTACCTCTTCTTCAGGAATAGCCGAAGAGTCCTGAACTGGCATACCTAGAGTATCGCAACTGATTAATGAGAATATTGAAAAAATAGATATAACTAGGCCAAGAAAAAGATAGGATAATAATCTCAAGCGCTTTATGCCTGGGTTACGGAACATTTTTTACTACCTTTTTTACTATGTTTTAATGCTAAGTATTAAATTATATTTTGTTTACTACAATTTTTGAAGTATAGGTATATAAATAGTTACATAATTTCTTATAAAAGTCAATTATTTAGTTTTCTTAAAAAATATTTCTAATCTATACAAAAAAGCTTCATATAAGCCTTAATAAGATTATCTTTTTCATATTTCCAGGCCATTTCATTTATGATTCTTTTATAGCCGATGGTCCCCATTTCTTTTCTTTTTTCAGGGTCTTCAATAAGTTGGAGAATTTTTTCAGCCATATCTACCGAGTTATCAGGTTGTGCATATAGTGACGCACTTCCGGCAGTCAGTTTACCTTCTTTCAGGTCAAATTGTACAATTGGTTTTTCCATTACCATATATTCCATTATCTTGTTCATAGTAGATTTATCATTCATCTCATTAAAGACATCGGTGGCAATACAGACATCGGTTGAACCTAATATCTCAAAGATCAGTTTTCTTCTATTTATCATCCCGGTAAACTCTATGTAATCGGAGACATTTTTTTCCCTGGCATATTGCTTTATATTTTCCAACTCAGTCCCGCCACCCATGCATATAAATTGAATATCTTTTCGTTTCTTCTTATTGACCAGATAATTACAGGCTTCCACTAAGAAGTGTACACCGTCCTGCTTTCCTATTACCCCCAGATAGCCCACCAGATATTTCCTGCCGTTTTTATATTTTTTATTTGGTATGACTTTACCGATTCTTTCTGTCTCAGGACCGCTCCTTACCATAAAGACATCTTCCGGCTTCTTTTTACCCCTGCTTATCGCAATATCTCTGAATGATTCATTCGTAGCAATTGATATATCAGAGATTCTAAACGACAATCTCTCCAGAAGAAGAAGTGTTCTATATATAATCCCTCTTTTCCCGAATTTTGCAATATATAGTTCCGGGCTAAGGTCGTGGTGATCAAAGATGAACTTCTTTCCAAATAACTTATAGAATACAACGATAAGGAATACCAGGTCCGGAGGGTCGCATGCATGTATAACGTCGAAACCTCTTTGGAAAAAGCATTTTATACTTAATATAAATTCCCAGATAAGGGCGGCAGGATATTCCAGTAAATATTCAAATGGCCTCCTGGCTTCCAAAGGTAAATTGTGTCTATAAATAGCAATCTTCTGGATTATCTCAAAACTTTTTGTAAATCCCCTGCCCTTTGGACAGATAACAGATACAGTGGCTCCCATATTCTTAAGAGCTTTTGCTTCCTGCCAGACCCTCCGGTCAAATGGTACTGGGAGATTTTCAACTATGATCAATATTTTCTTTCCATGTAATTTCTTCATTTAATATATTATATATATGTTCCTGAAATTTAACATTGAATAATAATTGAAAATTGATTATTTAAGAATTCTTTTGTATATAGAATCAATTAGA
>WJIO01000039.1 GCA_014730235.1 Candidatus Poribacteria bacterium | reverse complement strand
GAATAAAAGGAGTAATGGCTATGGCTCAAATTAAAACATATCTTATTGTAACAGTTGATCCCGTCCATATTGGTACAGGTGGCTACAGGCTTGGTCGGGTGGATAATGCCATTGTTAGGGATCCAGGAACTAATATACCTAAAATACCCGGCACCAGCATATCAGGAGCTGCCAGAAGTTATGCTGCCAGCCAGATTAACTCATCCGGATGCGCTGGTCAGGGTGTTGGGGAAAATGGTCACTGCGGTAAAGAAAATTGTCCTATATGTTACACCTTTGGACATACGGCAGGCGATAAAAGCAACGCTGGTGTTATAAATTTCCATGACGCTTATATTGTATTTTTTCCGGTTTTCAGTCTGGCTGGTACTGTTTGGGTAACCACTCTAGATATACTTAAGCGATATGGCCTTAAAATTGATCCTGAGTCTGAATTGGCAGAAGATGAGGTATTGGTAGGCTCTGGACTTGCGGGAAAACCAGGACTTAACCTGGGGTGGCTTCTGCTGGGTGTTTCAGAAACTCCAATCGAAATTTCTCAAGGCAGCAGCTTTCACACTGCCCAATCAGGAAACTCAGAGGATTTAACCCTTTTTACCAGTTGGGAACTGATGCCGCAGGATATAAAAGATAAAGTTGTCATAACTACTCCTCGTCTCTTTAGCCACATAGTCAACTCTAACCTGGAAGTAAGAACCTCCGTTTCTATAGACCCCGGAACCGGCGCGGCAAAGCCTGGAGCATTATTTACATATGAGGCCATACCAAGGGGAGCTATCATGGCAATGGAATTGGTGAAAGATGACTATCGCGGGAATTTCCAAAAAACAAATAGCTGGACAGACCCATTTCATGTGGCTGAATCAGGCCTTAAAGCCATAGAATACCTGGGAGTCGGGGGTATGGGAACCAGAGGTTTCGGCAGGTTCCGCATACAGAAATACTAAGGGAGGGATATGATTATGGTAAATCTGGAACGAATAACAGCTACTTATGCCCAGAGTATTACTAAATGCATAAAGGATACTGAAAATAACGGAGATAACAAAATTACTGCGGAGATGACTGAGAACTGCGTAACAAAAACTCTTGGTATACTACAGGAAAACGGAATTTATGCCTCCTTTGTCTATATGCTGTCTAGGATAAAAACAGCAGCTAACCTGGCAAATCATAAGCCGGAATCTCACTGTTACATTTATATAGTCCATCAGCTAATTACTCTTCTGAGAGACCCAGGAACACAAAACCTTGGCCTGGTTCTGGATGAAGTGGCAAGAAACGAAACACCTATAAAAAAAGGGGAAATACCTATAAAAAAAGGGAAGATACTTAGCTATGTATCTCAAAAATTAACCAACACTATTGACGATGTTCTCATTGTCCACAAATTATTTGAACAAACGTTGATCTTTGCCAGGTATGGCGCAAAGGCACTTAAACCGCTTCAGGAGGAGGGAACAAATTGAGTTGGCACGTCAAAGAATTAGTCTATGAAGCCCGTTCGCCGGTTCATATTGGTTTCCACAATCTGGGTATGATCCAGCGTACTCGGTTCTACATACCCGGTAAAGTGATTTGGGGGGCAACCACATCAAGGCTGACCAGATTAGTTTACAGGAATCCCACAAGCAAAAATTATGAGAAAGTTGGAAAGTATCTTAAAGAAAATGTTATCTTTACATATCTCTTTCCATCTTTAGATGGCGTTGAAGCCTATATTCCCAGCTATTCAAATGGTTATGGATACGAGACGTCCAGTAACTGGACACCTCAGGAAGAATTGGAACACCAACTCATTAGTTCTTATGGGTCCACCGCTATGGAGCCATCCTCAGGAAGCGCAGAAGTTGGTTCTCTTCATGATACTGAGCTTCTTATCTCAACGCCAAAAGGTTCCTCAGATTCGCTGAAATTCCTGGGATATGTGTTTTGGCAGACGCAAAAATTAAGCATTAATGGTATATATGCCGTATCAACATATGATGATCTTAAGTTTCTGGGCAACAACGGTGAAGTATCCTTCTTTTCTCAGGTAATGTCCAACATCCAGGTAGGCGGAGGTAGAAGCTACGGGTATGGTGATCTATACAATGATCCTGACGCTCAAATATTGAAGATTGACAACCCTTTATGGAATAGATTTAACATTTCCCTCTCAGATACAGATATACAAGTTACGCTTACTGATAAACTACCCATTCCAGGGCATGTTATCGCGAAATCCCATCACATACAGATGGATGGAGGAATAGAGCCTATGGTTGGAAGAGATTGGGATAACGCTAAAGGCAAAGGCGCTGGTCGGTCTACTAGTTTCCGAGGAGTGGGATTTGTTCCCGGATCTATAATAAGAGGAGAAGATATAAACGTTCAAATGTGTTTTGACGGAGTAATGGAATATTAGAGGGGTAAGTAATGGGTATTGGATCCTGTTTTCCAGATAATTTTCTGGACAACCTTCGCTTTGTAAAATACAGATTCACCTTGGAACTTCTGGAGCAAACCAGGTTGCCAAAATACAAAGGAACTGTTCTCAGAAGCGGTTGTGGTAAGCAGTTGAAAGACATATGTTGTACCTACGATCATCAGAGACATAACGCCGAATGTCGCTCCTGTGAACATAACCATTCCTGTATCTACTCCTATCTTTTTGAAACCCCCGGTCCTCCCAATGCCCAGTATCTTGATAGTCAACGGGACGTACCCCGACCATATATAATTGAACCATCGCCGGATATACGCCAATCCCTTTACTCCCATGAACGACTGGATTTTGACCTGATTCTATTTGGAAAAGCCATAGAATATTTTCCCTACTTCCTAGTGTCATTTATAAATATGGGAGAGTCAAAGGATAGAAATGTAGGATTAGGTGACATGAGAAGCAAATATCGGGTATTGCGTGTAACTACTGTTGATATTTATGACGAAGACTGGCACATAGTCTATACTCCCCATAGAGAATTAAGAGGAGAATATATAGAGACAGACTGTATAAGCGCAAGGGATATATTGGAATCAATGCCAGGGTATCCTATATCCAATCAGCTTCATATTAGATTTCTAACACCTATGAATATAAGGATTCAGCGTCACAAAAGCAATGATAATGATCACGCAGACATAGGGTTGAAAAAAGCAAGGTTGGTAGAAGCCCTGGATTTCCCATCTTTGCTGAGACCAGTATTAAAACAAATATCTGCTATGACTTACTTTCACTGTCAATCAGATACATTAGATACATTAAAAGTCAGGGAGCTTCTCAGCAAAGCAGAACAGGTGCAAATATTAAAGGATAAAACCCATGTAAAAAGCTTTCACTCAGTTAAGCGTACAATAAAGGGTTTTTTGGGGGATGTAATCTACAAGGGTGACTTTGAACCATTCCTGCCCTTTATGTATATAGGGCAATGGATATACCCTAGCAAAAACCGGGTTATAGGTTTTGGTAAATATGAGTTGATTTTTAGAATGAAATGAGGTAAACTTATCTATATAATGAATATTTAAAGAAAAATTCCATGTCATATTGTCATGACATCACCTGTAAAGTCAATTACAGCAATGCTTTTAACTATGACAAAAAGAGTTTATCCTGAAATGTTGTGTGTTATTTTGACACTTGCACAAACAGTCAGGGCGCAGATCGATCCAACCTGGAAAAACAGGGGGGATCCGCGCCCTAAAATGGAGATCGGGAAAAAACTCTATAAAACCCTATGAATAAAAGGGTTAAGGCCAACTTGAAAGGTTTGACGTGTCCGCAAAAGTGATAGAAAAACAACTTTTTGACGCCCCGAAATCTTCGATCTGCGCCAGGCCTGATCTGGGCTTAATGATAATGCGGGTTTACAGAGACGGGGTTACAACATATGCCCTGATGGAAATGGGATTGATACATTTTTTGCAATATCAGTATAGCCGGCTTCATATAGTGGTTACAACATATGCCCTGATGGAAATGGGATTGAAACAAT
>WJIO01000436.1 GCA_014730235.1 Candidatus Poribacteria bacterium | reverse complement strand
TGTCATTCCTGCTTCAAGCTTTTTCAAAAAGCTTGAAGCAGGAATGACAGCATAAAGAAGTTTCTTATCTTTACCACACTGAACCCGGAAGAACCTAAAATTTATTATTTTAAATCCTTGACTTTTTCAATCATGGATTATATGATCCACAAAGCAGAAATAATAAATTACACGGATATTAATAAAAACTGCATACGGAGGGATTATCTTGAATTCTAACGTTAATATTTTTATTGAAGCGGAAAGTTTTGATCATCTGGGTGGCTGGGTGATTGACCAGCAGTTTATGGATATAATGGGTTCCCCTTTTTTACTTGCTCATGGCCTTGGTAATCCTGTGGAAGATGCTGTTACAAAAGTCTCTTTTCCGGAAGCTGGCAAATACCGGTTATGGGTACATACAAGAGATTGGGTTGCCCCCTGGAAAGCACCGGGTACACCGGGGAAGTTTCAGGTTTTGATTGATGATAAGTCTGTAGATACAATATTTGGCACCGAGGGAAGCGAATGGCACTGGCAGGACGGTGGTGTAGTTGATATTCCAGATAAAGAAGTAAAAATATCTCTCAGGGATATGACAGGTTTTGAAGGTCGATGCGATGCCATATTATTCTGCTCTGATGCTGATTTTACGCCGCCGGATTCTGGTGAAGAACTAAAGACTTTTCGCATAAAAAGTCTGGATTTACCGGAAAAGCCGGAAGATGTGGGGGAATTTGATCTGGTCGTTATAGGCGCAGGTATCGCCGGGATATGTTCTGCAATATCAGCGGCTAGATTAGGGTTAAACGTGGCTCTCGTTCAGGATAGACCGGTGGTGGGCGGCAACAACAGTTCTGAAGTAAGGGTATGGCTTGGTGGAGAGCGTAACTGTGAACCATATTCCCGCGTTGGTGATATTGTGGCCCAACTGGAACAGGCCCAAAAAGCCCATTATGGACCTGATAACGTGGGTGAGATATACGAAGATGAAAAGAAAATGGGTCTGCTGGAAGAAGCAGGAGTAAAGATTTTTACAGATTACAGAGTCAATCAGGCCGAGGTAAATTCCGATCACATAAATGCGGTTGTAGCTCAGAACGTACTTAATGCCCGACGTATCAGGTGCAAAGGTAAACTTTTTGCCGACTGTACTGGTGATGCCGCCGTTGGTTTTCTGGCCGGGGCTGATTATGAGATAACCCTTAAAGGCCATATGGGAAGATGCAATAACTGGAATGTAAAGGACACCGGTGAACCTGTGGAATTCCCCCTGTGTCCTTGGGCTTATGATCTCAGTAATAAACCTTTCCCCGGGCGTAGCAAAGCCAGCAATGGTTTTGAGCGTCAGGCCATAAAAGAACTTGGCGGTTGGTATTGGGAAAGCGGATTTGACCATGATCCCATAAAAGATGGTGAATACATCCGGGATAATAACTTCCGGGCCATGTACGGTGCATGGGATGCCCTCAAAAATGTAGACAAGGTTTATCCAACATATAAACTAAACTGGTGTGCTTATGTATCGGGAATGAGGGAATCCAGAAGGCTTCTGGGTGATGTGATACTAACTAAAGATCATTTGATGAATAGCCATGTTTTCCCCGATGGCTGCCTGCCCACAGGATGGGATATTGATCTCCATGTCCCTCACAAGGAATATAAACACGGTTTTATGGGAAACGAATTTATATCCGAGGCAATATTTACCAAATATCCAAGACCATACTGGGTTCCGTATCGGACACTATATTCCCGAAATATAGACAACCTTTTCATGGCAGGACGCAACGTAAGCGTTACCCACGAAGCCCTTGGAGCAGTAAGAGTTATGCGCACCGGTGGTCTCATGGGTGAAATTGTGGGGATGGCTGCATATCTATGCAAAGAGCATGACAAAAATCCCAGGGGTATCTATGAAGATCACCTCAGCGATCTTAAGAATATTATGAAAGAAGGAGTTGGCAAGAGGAGATAATATATGCCGGAAGATATGAAATCAGACATTATTGACTATGGAATGTATCCCTTCTGGTTCTGGAACGGAGAACTTTCCAAAGAAGAGATTGAGTGGCAAATAAAGGAAATGGCCGATAAGGGAATCAAGGGCTTTTTTATCCATTCTCGGCAGGGTTTAAAACAACCCTATCTATCAGAATCCTTTTTCCAAATGGTTCAAGTCGCTGTTGAAACGGCTGAGAAATATGGATTAATTGTTCATCTATATGACGAATATCCATACCCCAGCGGCATAGCCGGTGGCGAAGTTACCCTTGGTAATCCCCAGTATCACTCTACAAGGCTGGTTCAGCAAACTTTTGATTTCCCCGGTGGTCATATCCGCAAGGCCTTACCGCGAGGTAAAACTCTATGCTGCATGGCATATCCACTAAAAGATGGTAGGGTAAACTGGTCTCAGGGTGTTGATCTTATTGATCATGTAGGCGTGGTACTGATAAAGAATTCCTATAACCAGACCGGATTAACCCAGTATAACCGAAAGCGTTATTTTGCCAGTAATCCTACCCCTGTATTGCAAACCTCTATGCTGGAAGGGCCTCATCGTGTATACGTATCAACTCAGATACTCGTGGAAAATCACAAATACTGGGGTAACTTTGTGGACGTTCTGAATCCTGAAGCTATAAAGCATTTTATAGAATTGACTCATAAACGATATAAAAAACGCTTCGGGCATCGCTTCGGAAAGAGTATATGCTCTATATTTGTAGATGAAACAGCCCCTTCATGGTCATCCCTTATACCGGAGGCTTTTAAGACAGAATATGGTTATGACCTTGTTCCACTTATGCCAGCCCTTCAGGACAGCAGACATCCAAATCACAGAAAAGTTGCTTATGACTTATATAAACTCCGTTACAAGCTGTTCTGTCAATCCTTCGAGGAACAAATATCAGGCTGGTGCAAAGAAAATGGTTTAAAATACTCAGGCGAAAAAACCAGCCTTCGTCTATCTCAGCTTAAATATATGGACATTCCTGGATGTGAACCGGGACATACAAAAGCCGGAGCCAACATGGATTTACTTCGTCCAAGAATACGGCAGAACGCCCGGGCCACAGCATCAGCAGCGTATTTTTACGGCAAGGATGAATCCCTGTGTGAGTGTTTTCATAGCTTGGGGTGGAGTGGAACAATACAGGATGCAAAGCTTATCAGTGAAGGTCTCATGCTTATGGGTATAAGATACCTGGTTCCTCATGGTTTCTTCTATACTACCCATGCCCTGGCAAAGCACGACGCGCCGCCTACTTTCTTTTTCCAGATGCCTTATTGGCCGTTGTTTAGTCATTTAACCAACCGGTTAGTTAAAATAGCGGAACAGTTTGAAAATACATACATAGACGCGGATATTCTTATAGTTGATCCCAGCAGTGGAATGCCATCCGGTGATGATCTGAATGATTATGAAAAGCTGCTGAATATGCTTATGGAAGAACATCTGGACTATCTCATAGTTGATACTGACATTTTGGAATCAGGAAAAATAAATGATGGTATGGTTCATATACGGGATATTAAAGCCGAGAAAGTCGTTATACCAAACATGCGGGTTATAGAAAAATCGTTGGCAGAATGGCTGGATAAATTTCAGAAATCCGGTGGAGAGGTTATCAAGCTAAAATCATCTTTTAATTATGATGAAACTGCATCTATGTTATCCCAAAATCTGGTAAAAGAATTGAAGATAAAAGGCAGCGCATCAAAAATACAGGTAGTTAAGCGAACTGACGGAGATAAATCCCTTTGGTTCTTTATAAATACCAGCGGTGATGAGATAGAATTAAATATAGAATCTTCCTTTGAGCTTGAAGAAATACCACTGGGTGATTGCCCGATTAATATATTAACTGGCTCTGATGGTAAATACAGCAGAACCGTATATCCCTTTGAATCATTTATGATAGAGACGGTGGAAAAATCCTCCCTTCCGGTTCTACCGCCGAAGTTACCGGTATTGGTGAGTAAAGTCTCAAAGGTTGTTACAAAAAACAAGAACTTGCTGAGGATGTATGACTGGAATATGGAGCTTTTAGGCAAAGATGGTCAGGTATTGCAATCTGCAAAGGTTTCTGCCGCCCCTCTGCCAAACCAGTTGATCCAGGCTGATTTAAGGTTTGCGCCAAAGATAAACACCTTTTTTGGTTGGACTCCTGAGTTACAACTCCCCACATTGGAAATAAGATATACATATAATTTTCATAACCAGCTCAACGGTTCCGTTGAGCTGGTTATGGAGCCGGGTTCCATTGTAGGTGATTGGTACATCCAGGTTAATAATTCTCAACCTATAACAGAATCGGATTTTTCTGAATCCCAAAACCATATTCGGGGTAGTCTGGGTGTAGATATCACCGAAAAGTTGAATCAAAGTAACAATAACATTTCCGTCTGGTTGAAAACAGACCAGATTGACGGTGGTCTCCTTAATCCCCTCTATCTATATGGTGATTTTGGTGTGGAACTTAACCCGGTTAAGCTTGTGGAACGGAACGAAAAGGGTGGTTTTGAAACATGGGAGGAAAACGGCCTACCATATTATGCCGGTGTGGTAGAATATGAAACTGAGTTTGAATTATCCAGTATACCTGAAGGAGAAAAATTTATACTGGAGTTGAAATTCGGGATACCGTTTCAGGACGCTGTGGAAATATCCCTAAACAACAGCTCCTGGTATCCTGCATCCTGGTCTCCATACTGTGCTTTATTCTCAACTTCCAATCTGAAGAAAGGCAAAAACAGCTTGAAAATAAGGATATATACGACTTTAATACGTTCCTTTGAGGGACAACGGTTTGATATTAAAGAACACCGCTATCAGGAAATAGATGAATAGTTCTGTGAAAGGAGTATTTTATGGATAAAAGCAAACTTGCAATAAACGGTGGGCCAAAGGCTATTGATGGTTTCGAGGCCAAAGGTGAAGCCAAAATCGGCAACGAAGAATTTATGGAAATGGCCGATACATGGGGGTATTCCCCCGAAGCCTTGGAAAAAATATCCGAAATCATTGATGAAGATAGATTAAGCGGAAGTCCGTTTCTGGTTGGCTATAAACCCAATTCAAAGGTCAACCAGTTACAGGATGAAGCGGCTGAAATACTTAGAGCAAAGTATGTGATAGCTGTTACATCCGGTACGGCAGCTCTGCATACAGCTTATATTGCTATAGACATAAATCAAGGTGACGAGATAATCATGCCAGCATCTACTTTTATGGCCACAGCAATGGCAGCCGTTGTGGCGAGGGGAATACCTGTATGGTGTGAGATTGACGAATCCATGACTATCGATCCCGAAGACATAGAAAAACGCATAACCCCCAGAACTAAAGCTATTGCTCCGGTACACATGAGCGGATATGTATGTAACATGGACGCGGTTATGGAAATAGCCAAAAAGCACAACCTGATGGTAATTGAAGACTGCGCCCAGGCCTGTGGAGCGAGTTTGCATGGTCGTCGGGTCGGTACGATTGCTGATATAGGATGCTTCAGCATTAGTTCATATAAACCAACAGGTGGTGGCGAAGGTGGTCTTGTAGTCACAAACGACGAAAAGCTTTATTACCGGGCTTTGCAGTGGTCAGAAGGTGGTGGCCTATGGCGACCTGATCGTTATGCTCTGCCAAGATGGGAAGGAGAGCTTTTCTGCGGTCTGAATTATCGTATGGATGAGCTTTCAGGTACAGTGAACCTGGTTCAGTTCCGAAAGATGGAGGATATGCTGAAACGCAAGAGAACCAGGAAACGCTGGGTTACCGCAAATGTCCCGGCATATAAAGAATTAAAACCTCAGGTTATTCACGATCTGGACGGCGAACACGGCGATAAAGTAGGATTCTTTGCAAGAACAGCAGAAGAAGCGGAAAATCTGGCCAAAGCCCTGTCCGCAGAAGGATTAAGCGCAGGCACTCGAGGAAGAAGCGACAGCAGGGATTGGCATATATATAAATACGTCAGTGCTGTTATGGATAAACTCCCGGCCACATCTGACGGATGTCCCTGGATCGATCCCAAAACAGGCAAGGAAGTTCCTGTGGAATATTCACCAGATATGTGTCCTAAAACTCTTGACTTGTTAAGCCGTCATGTGGCTGTAGGTCTGGATCAATGGTGGACGGAGAATGATTGCAAAAAAGTTGCTAAGGCTATGACTAAAGTGTTTGATGCCATGTATAATAGGGATGAAAAATATAGTAATTTGCTTGAAGCTATAGCCATTGACTAAGCTATTAATATCAGTTAAAATGTTCAGACTTTGATAATTAACTTTAAATATATATAAATCTGAGGGGAAGCCAAAGATGACTAAACCTTTGAATGATTGGGAAAATCCAAAAGTCTACCAGAGAAATCGCCTGCAAGCCAGAGCATATTTTATACCTTATCCTGATGAAAAATCGGCATTGTCAGGTCAAAGGGGAAATTCAGAATGGTTTCAGCTTCTTAATGGTAAGTGGCGGTTTAATTATTCTGAAACACCAGCCCTGGCCCCGGAAGATTTTTTCATTGAATATTTCCCGGAAGACTTTCTTATGGGCTGTTTTGAGGTTACACACCTGGATGAAGAAAAATGGGACGAAATTGAGGTGCCATGTAGCTGGCAAATGAAGGGATATGGGAAACCACATTACACAAATGTTATATATCCTTTCCCTGTAGATCCACCCAGAGTTCCTACAGAAAACCCTGTGGGCTCATATCGTCGTAAATTCTTTATTACAGACGAATGGGACGAATCCCAGATATTTATCCGGTTTGAAGGGGTGGATTCTGCCTTTTATTTATGGATTAACGGTCAACAAGTGGGATACAGCCAGGGAAGTCGTCTTTCGGCTGAATTCGATATAACATCCTATATACGTCATGGTGTCAATACTATTGCTGTAAGAGTATTTCAATGGTCTGACGGTAGTTATCTAGAAGACCAGGACATGTGGTGGCTAAGTGGAATTTTCAGGGATGTATATCTAGTCGCAACCCCTCAGATTCATATATTTGATTATGACATAATAACTGAACTGGATGAAGATTATAAAGATGCCGTATTAAACATCCGGGCAAAGGTCAAAAATCACAGGCAATTCTCGGCAAACAACTACCGTCTTGAATGTAAGATTTTGGACAAAGACCAGAAACATGTTTTAAATAATCCAGTTGGAGTAAAATGCAATATTCCGGCTGAAAGTGAAGATACAGTAGAAATTAAAATACCTGTTGAAAATCCTGAAAAATGGTCTGCGGAACACCCCTATCTCTACACATTGATTATGACTCTGAAAAATGACCTGGGAAAGACTATGGAGGTAATATCTGAAAAAGTAGGCTTTAGAAAAGTAGAGTTAAAAGATGGTAATATGCTCGTAAACGGTAAACCCATAATGATAAAAGGTGTCAACCGTCATGATCATCATCCTGTCAAAGGCAAAGCCGTTCCGCTGTCCAGTATGATAGAAGATATACTTATAATGAAACGCCACAACGTAAACGCTGTGCGTACCTCCCATTACCCCAACGATCCCCGGTTCTATGCCCTTTGTGATTACTACGGTATATACGTTATGGATGAAACGGACATTGAATGTCATGGTTTCGCCACTGTAGGAGACTGGAACAGAACCAGCGATAATCCGGACTGGCAAGGTGCATATATGGACAGGATGATACGCATGGTAGAGAGAGATAAGAATCGCCCATGTATTATCGCCTGGTCGCTAGGTAATGAATCGGGTTTTGGTAGTAATCATGAACTCATGGCCCAATGGGTAAAAGAAAAAGACCCAACCCGACTGCTTCATTATGAAGGTGATAGACAACAGAAAGTAGCTGACATTGTTGGCCCCATGTATACATCAATTGATGGTATTATTGAGCTGGCGAAAGAAGAAAATTACCAGAAACCCGTAATACTTTGTGAATACGCCCACGCTATGGGTAACGGCCCCGGTGGATTTAAAGAATACTGGGAAGCATTTTATAACTATAAACGCCTTCAAGGTGGATTTGTATGGGATTGGATTGACCAGGGATTAATTAAAAAATTCCCCAATGGCAAGGAATGTTTTGCTTATGGTGGTGATTTTGGCGATGAACCCAACGACGCAAATTTTCTGATTAACGGTTTGATTTTCCCGGATCGAATACCGTCACCAGGACTTATAGAATATAAGAAGGTGTTGGAACCTGTAAAAGTTGAGGCTGTTGACCTAAAGACAGGTAAATTGAAGTTTTTAAATCGTTATGATTTTATATCTCTGGATCATTTGGTAGTTTCATGGAACATAAAAGCCGACGGAAAGGTATTACAAAGCGGAGCTATGCTCTGTCCGGATATTCCAGCCGGTGAAAGTCAGGAAGTTGAGATACCTTACACCATACCTGAAAACCCCGATTCTGAAACTGATTACTGGCTTAATATCAGCTTCGGTCTTTCCGGTGATGAATCCTGGGCTAAACAAGGACATGAATTGGCCTGGGCTCAGTTTATTTTACCCGTTGAAATTCCTCCAAAACTGGCAGTCACAACTGAGAATATGCGTCCTCTTATTTACGATGATTCAGAAAATACTATACAGCTAACCGGATCAGGATTTGACCTGGTATTCGATAAGATCAAAGGCGTGATTAAAAGCCTGGAACACGAAGGTGTGGAAGTTCTGAAAATTGGCCCCAGAATAAACTTCTGGCGCGCTCCTATTGATAACGACGTCCATGTTAAGAAAGAATGGTATCGAGCCAGACTTAACGAGTTACAACATCGTGTGGATAACGTGGAATTTTCAGAATTCAACGGGAGAGTTTTCCAGATAAACGTCGAATCTCGTATTGCACCGCCGGTTCTTGATCTGGCTTTTAATTGTGAATATGAATACACAATTTATGGGAGTGGTGACATTATAATAGAGGTAAATGGAAAACCGGAAGGAAACATACCTGTTTTACCCAGGATAGGCTTGCAAATGGCTCTTCCCGGTTATCTGCAAAATGTGTCATGGTATGGTAAGGGGCCTGGGGAAAGCTATGTTGATAGCAAGCAGGCAAATCCAATAGATATATATTCGTGCAAAATAGATGACCTATATACTCCTTATGTCTATCCCCAGGATAACGGTAACCGAACTGACGTAAAGTGGGTATCTTTTACTGATATTAGAGGTTTAGGACTTCTAGCAGTGATGCCAGACCTGAACTTCAGCGCACATCGTTTCAGGACAGAAGATTTAGAAAAAGCCAAACATACATGCGATTTAGTCAAAAGAGATGAAATTACTCTAAACCTTGATTACAAACATCATGGACTTGGCAGCGCAAGCTGTGGTCCTGGTGTTTTACCTCAGTATGAGTTAAAAGCTGAAGAATTTAGTTTCAGAATACGTCTGAGGGTTTTTTCTGTTGATAGTCAATCTCCAGTGGAAATCAGTAAAGAACGCATAAGTTGAATATAATATGAGGG
This sequence comes from Candidatus Poribacteria bacterium, assembly GCA_014730235.1. Taxonomy (GTDB): domain Bacteria; phylum Poribacteria; class DTPJ01; order DTPJ01; family WJIO01; genus WJIO01. Next base: position 5,310 of record WJIO01000436.1, on the reverse strand, counting down.
AATAGAAATTATATATTAATTGGTTAAATACTATGAAAATTTAGCTTAATAGTGGGGTGAAAATATGGAAAACAAACCAAAAATCGAACAGTTTTCAAGTCTGATAGACTATCAGGAAGGTTCTGTAGTAAGCAGAACTATAATAAAGAAGGATACAGGTACAGTCACCCTCTTTGCATTTGATGAAGGGCAGGGATTAAGCGAACATAAAACACCATATGATGCCCTGGTGCATGTGCTGGATGGGGAAGTTGAAATTACTATATCAGGTGAACCGTATAATCTTAAAACCGGAGATATGATTATCATGCCTGCCGACGAACCTCATGGGCTACAAGCCACCGGAAAATTCAAAATGGTATTGACAATGATAAAATCCTAAAAGTGTAAAACACGTATTTAACCAATTAAAACAGGAGCTATAATGAGTGATATATACAAAGCAGTAAAAGTTACTGATAACGTTTACTGGGTAGGTGCAATAGATTGGCGTTCCAGGGATTTTCATGGCTATTCAACTCCCAGGGGTTCAACATACAATGCCTATCTTATACTTGCGGATAAAGTAACCCTTATTGATACAGTCAAAAAGCCTTTCAAAGACGAAATGCTGGCCCGTATTTCGTCGCTGATTGAACCTGAGAAGGTTGATTATATAATCTCCAATCATTCGGAAATGGATCATTCGGGCTGCCTGCCTGAAACTATAAAGGCTATAAAACCAGAGAAAGTCTTTGCCTCTTCTGTAGGCTCAAAAACTCTGAATCTACATTTCCAGATGGATACAGAAATAATGCCGCTAAAAGACGGAGAAAACCTCAGTCTTGGAAATATGGATTTGACGTTCATGGAAACTAAGATGCTGCACTGGCCCGACAGCATGGTTACATATCTGGCAGAAGATTCACTTCTATTCTCCCAGGATGCCTTTGGCATGCATATGGCATCATCAGAAAGATTTGATGATGAAATAGACTGGGATACACTTGAATATGAGTCCATAAAATACTACGCCAATATTCTTACCCCTATGTCAAAATTAGTTCTTAAAGTATTGGATAAATTAGCCAATTCAGGTCTTGAAATTGATATAATAGCACCAGATCACGGCCCTATCTGGCGAAAGAACCTGGATAAAATAATGGAACTTTACAAAAAGTGGGCACTTCAAAAACCTACCTGTAAAGCCGTTGTAATATATGATACCATGTGGGACAGCACTGCCCTTATGGCCAGGGCTATCGGTGAAGGTATCACAGAAGGTGGAGCTTCTTTAAAATTACTTCCTCTAAGAGCTACTCACAGGAGTAATATAGTTACAGATCTTCTGGATGCGGGGGCATTTGTTGTAGGTTCTCCAACCATCAATAACAATATGTTTCCCACTGTCGCTGATTTATTATATTATGCAAAGGGACTTAAATTCCAGAACCTCATAGGTGCGGCTTTTGGTTCATATGGATGGACTGGCGAAGCCGTCAAGCATATCAATGAAATACTGGAAGAGATGAAGGTAGAATTAGTCAGTGATGGTATTAGGGCCAGATATGTTCCTGATGATGAAGCCCTTGGTCAATGTCATGAGCTGGGTAAAACCATAGCTCAGGAATTACTTAATAAGTGTAATTCTTAAATAATGAAACATAACCAACGAAGGTCGGGTAATCCCGACCTTCGTTGGTTATGTTTCATTATATTTTAACTGGAGATTAAAAGTGGAAAATGAAAGACCTGTTTTTCGTTTATGGTCTGGAGATGCCCCGGAAGCCCTGGGACAGGAAGATAAAGACATACCCACTTTAACCCTCTACACACCGGAACCAGAAAAGGCAACTGGTGCTTGTATTGTAATATGTCCTGGCGGTGGCTATCATGGACTTGCGCCTCATGAAGGATGGCAGTATGCTCTCTGGTTGAACCAGCAGGGGATCACTGGATTTGTGCTTAAATATCGTCTTGCTTCCAGTGGTTATAAACATCCTACCATGTTCTACGACATAGAGAGGGCTATGAAATATACACGCTTCAAAGCTCCCGAATTGGGATTGGATGTAAATCGCATAGGGGTTGTGGGATCATCAGCGGGTGGACATCTATCTTCTTTGATACTAACTCATTTTGATACAGGTAAAAAAGATGCTGAAGACCCAATTGAAGGGCAAAGCTCCCGTCCTGATATTGGTATACTTTGTTATCCTGTTATCAGTATGGACCCGGAGATCGGACATGCCGGATGTCGTCAAAGCCTTATAGGTGACAGCACGACTGAGAAACTGGTGAGATGGGTCTCAACAGAGCTTCAGGTAAAGCCAGATACCCCGCCATGCTTCCTATGGCATACATACGAAGATGGGGGCGTGAAAGTGGAAAACAGCATGGTCTTTGCGAAAGCTCTAAGCAAAAATCGGATACCCTTTGAACTTCATATATACGAAAAAGGTGCTCATGGATTAGGTCTTGGTAGTCGTGAATATGATCCAGAAAATTGGCATCCCTGGACTACTGAATGTTCCCGATGGTTAAAAGAACGTGATTTTGGCAGAGGATAATAGTAAAGTATAATGGATTTTTCAGCAGATAAACTTTTCAGAGGTGCAATATGAATGAATCAAGACCCAATCTTGTATATATTTTTCCAGATCAATATCGTCAGCAGGTCATTGGATTTATGGATCAGGATCCGGTTGTAACACCAAATCTAGATCGCTTTTGTGAAGAAAGCGTGGTATTTACGAATGCAGCCAGTAATTATCCGGTTTGCAGTCCTTACAGAGCCATGCTGTTCACTGGCAAATATCCCCATTCAAATAGAGTTATCACCAACTGCAATTCTGAAACAGCGGAATATGGTGTTTACCTTCGGGAATCTGAGCGGTGCCTGTCAGATATTCTGCATGATGTCGGTTATAATCAGGGCTATATTGGCAAATATCATCTGGATACACCTTTGGAAGAAAATTATAAATATACCGAAGGTAAGCGCGGTGACGGTAAAGCATGGGATGCTTATACTCCACCAGGCCCTCGTCGACATGGATTTGATTTCTGGCATTCGTATGGATGCTGTGACTGGCATCTGAATCCCCATTACTGGGAAGGTGATGCCCTTGTTCATCAGCGCATTGAGCCAAAAGAATGGTCAGTGAAACATGAAACTGACGTGGCAGTCAACTATATACTTAACACTGATGGGAAATACCGGGATTCTGATAAACCTTTTTCCCTTTTCGTTGCTTTTAATCCACCCCATACACCTTTCAATCAGGTTCCACCGCAATATCTGGATTATTATGAAGGTAAATCAAATCAAGAGCTTTTAAACCGTCCTAATGTCAGGTTGGATGGTAAAGGTGCTCCGGCAGGTATACATGTAAAAAATTACTTTGCCGCAGTTACAGGCATTGACGAAAACTTTGGCAGGATATTGAATGCTATTGATGAGAAAGGGTTAAAAGAAAATACCATTGTGGTGTTTTCTGCGGATCATGGTGAGATGATGGGAAGTCAGAATCTAATGCATAAAGGCGTGTGGTATGATGAATCCCTTCTCATTCCATTTATCATGCGATGGCCCGATAGATTGCAACACAGACAGGACGATCTGTTATTAAGTGTTCCTGATATAATGCCAAGTCTTCTTGGGTTAATGGGACTTAATAAAGAGATACCCGGAGATATACAGGGTGTGGATTATTCAAATGCTATTTCAGGTGAAGATACTCCACGACCAGATTCGGCTTTATATCTCACTATACCAGCATCACGACCCGAAGGTGGAAACCGCGGTATCCGCACCCATAACTACACCTTTGTAATACAACGGAGAATAGACAAACCGGATACACATATACTTCACGATAATAAAGCTGACCCATATCAGATAAAAAATATAGCGGATGAAAATCCAAGCCTTGTTAATAAATTAAATGACAAATTGTTAAACTGGTTGGATAAAACCGAAGATCCATGGTTAGAAGCTGGATTATAATCAATTGTCAGCAAGGATAAAAATTAGGAATTTATAAGAGAGGGGGAATTTATAGTTTCAGTAATCTTTAAATTGATGATATTTCTATTTTAATAAAATTTAATAAAAATGGTTCTTCCGGGTTTAGTTTGGTAAAGATAAGAAACTTCTTTATGCTGTCATTCCTGCAAAAGCAGGAATGACAAGTTGAGAGAATTTTCAATTATAACTACACTAAACCCGGAAGAACCAATTATATTAAACCGGAGGGAAAATATGAAATTTGCTATTTACCAATCTTCAAAGGTTTTCCTGTTTTGTCTACTTTTTGTTTTTATAGCGGGAAATATATGGGCTATAGATGATGATGCTTCTCGATTACTATATTTACCATTTGACGGGGATGATCCGGAAGATTTATCTCAGTATGCCCATGAAGTTGAACTTGTAGGAAATCCTGAGCATGTGGACGGCAAATATGGAATGGCATATGAAGTTAGCACAAGTAACTATATTAAAGTTCCCATAACAGAAACACTTCAGCAATTGACAGAGCAATTCACCGTTGTATTCTGGGTGAAAAAGGGTGATCCCCAACCTGGGACATGGAATTACATGGTCGCTGGAGGATCCCTAAAATGGGCTGTTATCCTTAACGCTGATCAGAAAGTCTATATCTATTCCGCGAATCCTAACTGGAGTCACCGAATGACAACTGATGATATACTTCCGGAAGAATGGACTCACATTGCCATGGTCTATGATGTGGATAGCGGCGTAGAAGTCTATTTTAACGGGGAATTGGCTGGTTCTGGTGCTCAACCTGCCGCTGTGGTTGATGTAGATGGTTCAATAATGGTTGGAGCAAGACACCCGGGACAGGAGTTTTTTGCCGGAATTATTGATGAAGTTGCCCTTTATAACCGAATTCTGACACAGGATGAAATAATGAGAGACATGGAAGCTGTAGGAGGAGCGGCGGTTTCAGCCTCCGGTAAATTGGCATCCTCTTGGGGCGAAATTAAGGGCAATTAGAACGAAAGAATCCTTTATACTATCGGTTGCCTTAATTTTTCATTAAGGCAACCGATAGTATATCATGAATCGTCACTGTTTCTATTTATAGCTTTTCATCTTATGCTAGCCGCTAACCTTACCCAAGTATTGCACGTATTCGATCTGCAATTACAACAGCCCAGCTATTAATTCTCATCCTCAGAATAACAAAGACAAAAATAACTCCCACAACACCCACACCTACCGCAAGCCAAGGTATCCATAAAGGTATTTCCCTGCGGCGGCTTATGGTTTCCTGCGGTCTTTCGCCATGAGGTGCAAGCTTT
>WJIO01000038.1 GCA_014730235.1 Candidatus Poribacteria bacterium | reverse complement strand
TTGCAGCCCTGGATGAACAAAAAATTGTGGAAATACAGGAAAAACCCGGAAGTCCAAAAACAAATTTTGCCGTAATCGGTTATTATATGTATGATAAAAGAGTATTTGAATTTATAAAAAGGCAAAAAATATCAGATAGAGGTGAATATGAAATAACTGATGTAAATAATGAGTATGTGAGATTGGGTCAGATGGAATATGATATACTTGATGGGCCATGGACAGATGCCGGTACTTTTGAGTCGCTGCAAATTGCTAATAAGATGCTGCTGGAATATGATTCGGAATTGGTTGAGGATGCCTAATATAATCCTTGTCGCAAAAATTTAATTGCTTTATAATAGGGGGAATAAAAATGATAAATATCGGCCTGATTGGTTATGGATACTGGGGGCCTAACCTGGCCAGGAATTTTTCGGAGATTGATGAATGTAAACTGGCTTTTTTGGCTGATAATAGTGAAAACAGGCTGGAAGCAGCGAAGATGCGCTATCCATCATTGCAGGTTTTTCAAGATTATAGGGATATGCTGAGTAAACATGACTTAAACGCCGTTGTTATTGCAACCCCTGTTTCAACTCATTATACAATGGTACAAGAATCTTTGAAGGCAAAAAAGCATGTTCTTGTGGAAAAACCCCTTACATCATCTGTCCAGGAAAGCGAAGAGCTGGTTAATATCGCCGACAGAGAAAATAAAATACTTATGGTCGGTCATACTTTCCTTTATAATTCGGGAATCAGGAAAATGAAGGAATGTATAGATGAAGATGATTTCGGGAAAGTATACTATTTACATGCAACTAGAACTCATCTTGGAAGAATAAGGAATGATATAAACGTGGTATGGGATTTAGCACCTCATGATATATCAATTTTTGATTATCTTCTAGGCAAACAACCCCTCTGGGCCAGTGCTACAGGATCAAGACTCTGGGGTAATGATAGGGAGGATGTGGCTTTTATAACCCTTGGATATTCAGATAATATTATAGGAAATATTCATGTAAGCTGGGTTGATCCGAATAAAGTCAGAGAAGTAGTGGTGGTGGGTAGTAATAAGCGTATAGTTTTTGATGACCTGAACACACAGGAAAGAGTAAAGATTTTTGAGAAAGGAATCTCCCCTTCTAATGCCCCAAGAGATGGTTTTGGAGAGTTTCAGCTTTTGATCAGGGATGGCGCAATTGTCAGTCCGGTTGTGGAAGTCAGTGAACCGCTTAAAAACGAGTGCAATCATTTTATAGAATGTATACTGGAGGATAAAAAGCCCTTGACTGATGGTTATAATGGACTTGAAATAGTTCGAATTATGGATGCCATTCAGGAATCTCTGCGTAACAACGGAAGGGCAGTCGTGGTAAAGAGATGAAGAATTTAATTCTGGGAACAAATCCACAGATAGATGATTCAGCAGTTGTGGGTTATCTTACGGGTAGAAAGATTGAAATTAAACCGACGGTTATAGGTGATAATGCCAGAATCCGATCCAATACAGTTATATATACCAATGTATTAATAGGCAACAATTTAGAGACAGGTCATAACGTTGTTATCAGGGAAGAAAATAAAATCGGGAACGATTTCAGTATATGGAACAGTTCAACGATAGATTACAGGTGTGAAATCGGAGATAAAGTAAGAATACATTGCAATGTTTATGTGGCTCAATTTACTGTAATAGAGGATGAGGTTTTTCTTGCTCCTGGTGTTAAAATAGCAAACGACCTTCATCCTATATGCACTCGATGTATGAAGGGCCCTATAATAAAGCGCGGTGCAAGAGTTGGCGTTAATGTGACTTTGCTGCCTAATATAACTATTGGAGAATATACTGTTATCGGTGCAGGTAGTGTAGTTACAAAGGATATTCCGCCTAAAACCCTTGCCTATGGAAATCCGGCCAGACCCATTAAGTCAGTAGATGAGTTAAAATGCCTTTCGGGAAATTCAGATAAACCTTATATAAATGGCGTTGATGTTCGTACCAGAAGTCGTTCATAAATTTACCCGTAAAAGTAAGGAGAAAATACAGTGAATATCCCCCTTGTAGACCTGAGCGCCCAACATAAAAGCATTCTAGGGGAAATTAACAAAGCTATATCAGAAGTTATAAAAACCAATGGTTATATCCTTGGCGAAGCTGTTGAATTATTTGAGGAAGAATTTGCCAGATATTGCGAAGTGGATTATGCCGTAGGGGTTGATTCAGGAACATCTGCCCTTGAATTAGTTCTAAGGGCATGGGATATAGGTGAAGGTGATGAAGTAATTACCGCCGCTAATACATTTATCGCTACAGCTTCAGCCATAGCTTTTACCGGTGCAAAACCTGTTCTTGTTGACATTGAAGAATCTACATATAACATTGATCCCAATAAAATAGAATCAGCCATTACTGAAAAGACAAAGGCTATTATTCCGGTGCATCTTTACGGTCAACCTGCTGATATGGAACCTATCCTGGATATTGCTAAAAAACATAATTTGAAAGTACTGGAAGATTCCTGTCAGGCTCATGGTGCTTTTTACAAGGGCAAAAGGGCTGGCTCAATAGGTGATGCAGCGGCTTTTAGCTTTTATCCCGCTAAAAATCTGGGGGCTTTAGGTGATGGTGGTATAATGGTTACAAATGACCCGGAACTGGCAGAGAAGGTAAAAATGCTGAGGAACTATGGACAGAAAGAGAAATATAACCACCTATTTCTGGCATATAACCGCCGCTTAGACAGTATACATGCCGCAGTTTTAAGGGTTAAGCTCAAGGAACTGGATAAATGGAATAAGTCCCGAAATAAAAACGCGAAGATATATACGGAAAAACTCAAGGAAGCGCCTGTAATAACTCCGATTGAGGCGGATTATGGTGAGCATATTTATCATCTTTATGTAATAAGAACTAACGATAGAAAGCCCCTGATGGATTTTATGAAGCAGAAGGGTGTTTCATCCGGGATTCATTACCCTATACCCATTCATCTTCAGAAGGCATATTCATATCTGGGATATGAAAAAGGTGGTTTTCCGATTTCAGAGGAGTTTGCCGGAAAGATAATGTCGCTGCCTATGTATGCAGAATTGAGTGAGGAACAGATTGAATATGTTGTTAATACTTTGAAAAGCTTTTATTGGTGATCACCGACCATGGATTAAGGATTAAGGTTCACAAAATGAAAAATGTAATTCTCATTTCTATAGATACATTACGCTATGATGCCATAAGCTGTGAAAAAGATAAAATATATTTGCAGAAATACGGCCTGGAAAATTTTACAGATACACCCAACATAGACTATTTTGCTCAACATGGCGTTAAATTTTCTCAAAACCTTACCACTGTTACCTATACTCCTCCTTCCCATGCAAGTATGCTGACAGGTCTTTATCCGCCTAAGCATGGTATCCGGGCTTTTCTTTACAATAAACTTCCAGAAAATATACCAACTCTATATGACATATTCAGGGAACGGGATTATAAAATTCTTCTTTCTATTGATTTTCATGATATGTTTGATCTTCTGGACTTGACCAGAAACTGTCATTATCTGGTAAGAGCCAACGATGAAGAGCTTTTTGGTAAAATTAGACAATATAAAGATGAGAATATATTTTTGTTTGTTCATTTTGGCGATGTTCATCCTCCTTATGGTGAATCTTTTTGTCCTCCTTCAGAGAATTATCATGATGATTTTTATTCAGAGATAGAAGCCCTTGGTAAAAGATTTGGTTTTAAAGATGAATTCAGGGATAAAGACGGCAAAGTCTCCAGGGATAAACTGATAACATTAAGCAACAAGATACGTATATTCTGCGAAGAAAGAGCTATCGCCGATGTTATAAATTTTCCCCGCTATCTGAATGGGGTTAATAAGTTTGATAAAGGACGATTTAAGAACTTTATAGATAATCTTAAAGGAATCGGCGTTCTGGATGACTGTTTGATGATTATTACTGCCGATCACGGCCAGGGACCTATTCCTCAGAGAAAAATGGCAAATCCTGATATAACCCAGAAATTTGATCACGGCGAAGTGATCAGCGAAGAGATTATAAGAGTTCCCCTGATACTATATTCACCCGGGAATATTCCAGCAGGTAAAGAAATCCATACACAAACCAGCCTTGTTGATATATTCCCCACAATACTGGAGTATTCTGGTATATCATTTAATCCAAATAATATTCAAGGTCAAAGTCTAAAACCAGCGATTGATGGTAAGAGTATTGAAGATTCCAAAGGTTACTGCGAGATATGGTATCATGACCGGAGTGAATTAAGCGGCTTTTTGAGAAAATGTAAAAAGGCTGGTCGTATGTTAGAGCCTGACTACGATACATTCCTGTATCAAAAATGTTTGAGAACGCCTGGATATAAATATGTTGAAACAGGATCGGAAATGGATATAAAGGATTTTGATCTGCCTGAAAGGGAATTTGCTGTAGCTTTATGCAGAAAACTATTGGGTAAGGTTGAAACTGAATCGGAGATTAATAATATTCTAAATAGACTTAAAAACAATGAAACAAAGTCTGAACTTGCCAAAGAATATGAAAGACGGAATTATAGCCGTAAAGCCCTTTATAACCTTAAAAACGATCCGTATGAAGAAGTGAATTTACTTACTAAGGAGATGTCTCTCAAAAACTTTTCCCAAAAATCAGATTTTACAAAAATAGCTAAAGATTTAAAATCAAATATGAAGCTGATTGAATCATCTCTGGGTAAGAGAGTATCTATTAGCAAAGACGATGATAAGAAAGATATGGATAAAGTGGCAGACCGTTTAAAAGCCCTTGGATATATAGATTAGGGAGAATATTAGATGAATGATCTTTCTGGAAGTAGAGTTTTGATAACCGGCGGTGCAGGACTTGTAGGTTCTCATATTGCCGATAAAATGGTAGTTGAAGGCGCGGATGAAATTATAATACTGGATAATCTGACTCGTGGCAGTAAAGATAATCTGAGTTGGGCTGTGCAAAATGGAAATGTAAAATTTGTTGAGGGTGATATACGGAATCTGGATTTCTTAAACAAAGCTTTAAAGGGTGTAGATTACGTTTTTCACCAGGCAGCAATAAGGATTACCCAATGTGCTCGGACTCCAAGAGAAGCTCTGGAAGTACTTTTTGATGGAACATTTAACGTTCTGGAAGCTTCTGTTGATGCAAAAGTCAAGAAGATAGTAGCAGCTTCCTCTGTTTCAATATACGGTATGGCCGAATCCTTTCCTACTGAGGAGACTCATCATCCCTACAACAACCGCACTATATATGGTGCAGGCAAGATAGCCAACGAACAAATGCTGAGAGCTTTTAATGATATGTATGGCCTGGACTATGTTGCTTTGAGGTATTTTAACGTCTATGGTCCAAGGATGGATGTATTTGGCTTTTATACAGAAGTTATGATCCGATGGCTAGATCGTATTGATGCCGGTAAACCGCCGCTTATATTTGGAGATGGTAAACAAAGCATGGATTTTGTATATGTGGAAGATATTGCTGAGGCAAATATTTTGGCTTTGAAAAGTGACGTTTCTGATGAGGTGTTTAACGTGGGAACTGGAATTGAAATCAGCCTATCGGATTTGCTAGGGTTGATGTTGAAACTTACCGGTTCAGACCTTAAGCCGTTATATGAACCACCAAGAAAAGTAAGCCCTGTCCAAAGACGTCTGGCATCCACCGAAAAAGCAAAAAGCATGCTGGGTTTTAAGGCTAAAACCAGTCTTGAAATAGGTCTTAAAAAGCTAATAGAATGGAGAAAAGAAGTTATAGCAAAATCAAAGGAGCAGTCAGATGAACATACCAATAACTAAACCATTCTTTTCTGAAGCTGAGGAAAAAATTGCAGCTTCCTCCATTCGATCAGGTTGGGTTGCCCAGGGACCAAAGGTTGCAGAATTTGAGGAAGTTTTCGCTGAATATGTTGATGCTAAATATGCCGTAGCTGTGAGTTCCGGTACAACTGCTCTCCATCTGGCGATGATTCTGGTCGGGGTTGATGATAAAGATGAAGTTATATGTCCATCCTATTCATTCATAGCGACAGCAAATTCAATAGCATACGCAGGGGCAAAGCCTGTCTTTGTGGATATTGATCCTGAAACGTATAACATAGATCCGGATAAGATTAAGTCGGCTATTACCCCCAAAACTAAGGCTATAATGCCGGTACATCAGATTGGGCTTTCGGCAGATATGGATCCTATAATGGAAATAGCACGAAAGCATAATCTTGAAGTAATAGAAGATGCAGCTTGTGCTGTAGGGGCAGAATATAAAGGTAATAAAATTGGCTCAATAAGCTCTTTAAGCTGTTTCAGCTTTCATCCACGAAAAGTTATAACCACAGGTGAAGGTGGTATGATAACCACTAATAGCCAGGAATACAATGAAAAAGCCAAGTCTTTAAGAGCACATGGCGCGTCTGTATCCAGTGTGGATAGGCATAAGGGAAAAGGCAAAATTTACGAACAATATGCGGATCTTGGTTATAATTATCGAATGACTGATATCCAGGGCGGAATAGGTATTGAGCAGATGAAGAAGCTGGAATATATACTGGAAAGAAGAAGAAGTCTTGCTGAGTTTTATAATAAAACCCTGGCTGATATTGATTTTATCCATACTCCTTATGTACCTGAATATTCTACACATACTTATCAGTCTTATTCTTTGAGATTAGATAAGGATTGTAAATTGGATCGGGATGATATTATACAGCGTATGGCTGATATGGGTGTTTCTTGCCGCCGGGGAATTCCACCAATACATCTGGAACCTTATTATCGCTCTTTGTTAGGCAATTTAAGTCTTCCTATTACTGAAAATGTTTCCAGAAGAAGCTTCTTTTTGCCTTTATATCCATCAATGACTGACGATGAACAGATATATGTAATAGATTGTTTAAGAAAGATTATTCTATGAGTAAAAAGCTTTGCTCCATTGTTATGCCAGTTTATAACGAGGAGTTGAATTTACATAAATTTTTTGAGCGTTTAACCGAAGCAATAAAAGATATAAATTGTGAATTTGAATTTGTATTCGTTGATGATGGAAGTAAGGATAATTCCTTCAACATAATATCCGAATTTAGTCGCAAAGATCCAAGAGTCAAGGGATTGAAATTTTCAAGGAACTTTGGCAGTCATGTAGCAATTACAGCAGGACTTGATCATGTCCAAGGTGACGCGGCTGTGATAATGGCTGTAGATTTACAGGATCCACCGGAGGTTATTTCCAAATTTATCCAGGAATGGGAGAATGGAAATCAAATTATATGGGGTGTTCGAGCAGGCAGGAAAGATCCAATTCTAAAGAAAATCACCTCTGCGCTTTTCTATAGGATACTTCGAAAGATCGCCTTACCTAACTATCCAAAACAAGGTACTGGTAGTTTTTGCCTTTTAGATAAGAAAATTATAGAAGTATTTTGCAACTTTAAAGAAAGACACAGAGTTACCTTTGGTATTGTTTCATGGTCAGGTTTTAAGCAAATCGAAGTTCCTTATGTCCGGGAAGAAAGGTATGCAGGCAAATCCAAATGGTCTTTCAGAAAACTTCTGAAATCCAGTATTGACACCTTTGCCTCCTTTTCTTATTTTCCTATAAGGGTAATATCATACTTTGGTATTACTGTCTCATTCTTTAGCTTTTTATTTGCCATCTATGTTATATTGCGGAAAATTATTCATGGAGCCAGAGTCTCAGGTTGGCCTTCTTTAATGGTTTCTATAATGTTTCTTGGTGGTGTTCAGCTAATTACTCTTGGTGTTATTGGTGAATATGTATGGAGAATTTTTGAAGAGGTAAAAAAACGCCCATTATATATTATGGATGAAAAAATTGGTTTTGCAAACGAGGAATCTGGCAATTTAAAACAGGAATAACTATCGCATACTAAGAATACTTTCTCCCATATTATCTTTCCTTCCTTTCCCATAAAAAGTTCCTGAATGATGAATAGAAAAAAAGAGATATTCAAAAACCTGAAGAATGTCGCAAAAGTAATTGTATCTTTACTTCTGGTAATATGGTTGCTAAGACAGATTGATTTAAAAAAACTGTATTTCGTTTTAAGAAGCGGAAGCTTACCTTTGTTGATTACAGGTTCTGTTCTTCTTTTTTTATCAACGATAATTACGCAATCTGCAAGACTTCATGTTCTTATACGCAGATACACACTTTCATACTGGCGAACATGCAAATTGCTTTTTATCAGCATGTTTTTTAATATGTTTCTTCCGACCAGCGTGGGCGGGGATGGTTATAAGGTAATATTTTTAAAAGGTGTCGGAATTGATAACTGGGGGAAACCCTTTATTCTAGTATTCTTAGAGAGGTTTATTGGTCTTCTGGTTTTATTGGGAATAGGATTTTTCTATTTTATAATCAATTACAAAAATTTGATCATCCGTTTACATGACAACAATCTGGAGATACAATTTAATACATGGATACTTCGTTTTGCCATTGCCTTTGTTTTTTTTATTATTGTTGCTATTTTTACCATATTTTCAATACGCAATAGAAAAAACAGCTTTATTGCAAGAACCTTTAACAGGCTAAAAGTTTTCCTGAAAGATTGTAAAACTACATTAAAAGAAATGGATAAAAGCGTTTATCTGTCTGTTCTTGCAATAACATTTATATTTCATCTTCTGAGGGCTTTTGGGTTTTATTTTTGGATTTTGTATTTTGATGAAAAAATATTAGTAATTGATATTCTCTTTGTTATGTCCTTCACTGCTTTTGTTTCTCTTGTTCCCATGAGCTTAGGGGCACTTGGTGTAAGAGAAGGGGCAGCAGCTTTTGGTTTTATTATTTTTGGTTTGTCGAAGTCAAACGCGATAACTATAGCATTTATGGATAGAATATTATTAATTCTATATGCTGTAATAGGTGGAATTATTTTTCTTTTGCGGAAACGTTCTGATGGTGGATTTTCTGAAAAAAGTAAAATACCAAGCTAAATATATTAAGGAGTATAACTTGCCTGTTTTATCAATTTTTCATAAGAATCGGATATGGATAGTAGAGTTAATATTAATATCAATAGCTTTGGCTTTTGGACTATTTGGACTCGATAGATCACCAACAGCATGGTATGATGAAACGTATTATAATGAAATAGCTTATCAGTTAGCTTTTCATGGGAAACTGGCTTCAGGAGTTGAACCAGGGTTTCTTTTTAGAGAGGAAATATATCTTGGGCCACCTTTACATCCGTTTATTCAGTCTTTAGTGTTTCGCATTTTTGATGTGGGAATATGGCAGGTGCGGATTTCATGCCTATTTTTCTATATCTTAACCGGACTTTTGATATTTTTTGCCACCAGTATTTACTTTAAAAACCAAATCGCAGGGATATTGACATCAGCCCTTTACCTTTTCGATCCTGCAGTTGTAAAAAGCTGGCGTTCAGGTCGGCAGGATGCCATGGCGATTATGTTTGGAATTCTTGCCCTTTTATTCATTCTTTATGTAATCAGCTATCAGAAGGCATTAAGCAAGAGAAAATTTTTAATCTTAGTATTTTTGGCCGGAATAACAGGTGGAATGGCCTGTATGACCCACCCAAATTCTTTATCTTTTGTCATAACAGGACTTATATTTCTGGTTTTTGGATTAAAAAGCTGGAATTTGCGAATTCAATCGGTAGCATACTACGCCATCGGCGGAATCCTGGGTTTGCTGCCCTGGATATTTATTATATTGTTAAATAAAGATATATTTTTGAAACAAGGTTTAGCCGCCTCCTCTCATAACTCCAGTTTGATTAACTTTGTACCAGGTTTGATTAAGCAGGCAAAGCACTTGATAAGCACCTATAAAATCTTTCCACTGTTAATATTAACTCAAATACTTGGGTTTATATATGGATTCTTTTCATCAAAATACAGGCTTTTTTCCTTTGCCGGTTGTTGGGTTTTGCTTCTTTATTTTTTGGTTATTCACAATAGTCATCCTATTCCTTATGTAGTTTCAGTATTAATACTGGGTGTTGGTTCATTAGTATATTTTTTCAGGATTGATGAAAGCTTTAAAGCAAAAAGATCAAAGCTAATAACAGCTTTTTTTATATTAATTTTTATTAGTTGTTTTAGCGTGGTGTCTTTACGCGCATTTACAATAATCTGGCAGTGGGAGGGTCGCTCGTATAATATGCTGATTGAGGAATGGCAGGATAAGATAAAACAAGGTAGTTCAGTTGCCGCCCCTGCCGCTTGTTGGTATGCTTCCCTTAAAAATGACAATGATTATCGCTTTAATAGAATTACTTCAGGTATAGCGACAAGAAAAGATCAGAATAAATATCAAAAGTTATTAATCCAAGATAAAGTAGAATATTTAATCATACCATCAAACCATAGATTAAGTAGGTATCTACCCAAAGAACATATTAATTTATTTACTCATATTGATGAAATCCATCGACCAGTACGAAAGCTAACCGGAATCCAGATTGAAACTTATAATTTCCA
>WJIO01000037.1 GCA_014730235.1 Candidatus Poribacteria bacterium | reverse complement strand
GGGTTATACCATGCGGACAGATGATTTCAGATATACCCAATGGCTAGACAGGAAATCTGGGGAAGTTAAAGCCCAGGAGCTATATGACCACCGCAGAGGTCCGCAGGAAAACCGAAACGTTGTAGACCAGGAAGAATATTCCGGAATTATTCGGGAGTTACAGGAGATACAGATAAATGATGTCAAAAAAATGCAGCAATAAATTTGACAGGATTCGTGAATTCATAACGCAAAAACTAGTAGAGATGTCCGTATCATCTGCGGCTGTGGCAGTGGCCCAGGAAGGTGAAATAATCTGGGAAGAGGGGTTCGGATGGGCTGATAGTCAGAGAAGGATTAAATCCAACGAACATACCATGTATTCTCTGGCATCCATATCCAAACCTATTACAGCCACAGGATTCATGATCCTTAAAGAACGGGGATTGGTGGAACTGGATAAACCTTTTAATGATTATCTGGATGAGGCCAAAATTACTGCCCGAATTGGTAAAGCTGAGGATGCTACTGTCCGACGTGTGGCAAATCATTCATCGGGAATGGGGTTACATTATCAATTTTTCTGTAGAGATGAATCCTACCCTAGACCACCAATGGATGAAACCATAAGACGTTATGCAAAACTATTTACTTTGCCCGGTGAACGTTACCAATACTGCAACCTGGGTTATGGTCTCATGGACTATGCAATATCTAGACTTTCGGGTCTGAGCTATGAGGATTTTATGCGGACAGAGGTTTTTTTACCATTGGGAATGACCCACACTTCCATTAATATTGATCCCGGTCTTGAGGATTACCAGGCCATCAGATACGGTTCTGACGGACTACCCATACCCTTTTATGATTTTGACCATCCCGGTGCGTCGGCTGTATACAGCAGCGTTCACGATCTGATACGCTTTGGCATGTTCCACCTGAAAAATCATCTTTCCCATCAGAAACAAATAATCACTGATGAAACTATTGATGAAATGCAGGTTCCCACAGCAGACATAGACAGCAGTTCAGGTTATGGAATTGGCTGGCGGATCGGCAGAAATTCCGAAGGTCTGATGACTGTAGCTCATACCGGCGGAATGGGCGGCGTAAGGACAATCTTATCTCTGCAACCGGAGCATGGAACAGCTATCGCCGTATTGACAAACGCCTCATCATCACTTTCATGGATGATACATGAAGAAATATTGAAGGTGATGTTCCCGGATGAGATTAAGAAAAAAGAAGCAGATAAAGATGAATCATCAGAACCAGAGCCATTCCAACCCGGTGATGAACTGCGGGGAAAATGGTCTGGAAATATTCATACCTACAAATGTGATATACCTTTAAATATATGGTTCAAAGAATCCGGCGATGTGCATGTCCAGATGGAAAACCAGCTTAAAACCCTTGTCAATAATGTGACATTTAAAGATAATTGGATCAGGGGTGTTCTAATGGGTGATATAGGTACAGAGGATTCCAACCGTCGTCGTTATTATCTACATCTGGATATGAAACTCCGGGGAGATGTAATTAACGGAGCAATAATATCTATATCATTGCCGGGGGAGAAAATGGGAAATGCCCTTAGTCACTGGATTGAGGTTACAAGGGAAACGGATGGAGATTGACTATGTTCGACAAATGGGTAAAACACGAAGCCAACCCGGTTCTGGAGCGGGGAAAACCCGGAGACTTTGACCATTTTAACATCCATGCTCCTATGGTTGTTTACCATGACAGCCGCTACTGGATGTTTTACTCCGGCGGGCCGGTAGGGCCTCCTGATGATGAATATGTGGAATATCAGCTTAGCCTCGCTACAAGCGAAGACGGGATAGATTTTAACAAAATTGGTAAACCAATAATTGATTTAGGTGATCGGGATAATTTCCACACCTGCATGGCTGTATTAAGAAAAGCCGATGGCTCTTTACTGATTGAAGATGGTCTATGGAAGGCCTGGTTTAATGGAAACAGGGCCAATGACTTAGAATATATAATCAGTCAGGACGGGATTAACTGGGTTAAGCATCCGGCATCTCCGGTTACTACAAACGCATATTCCCCCACGATTATAAAGGATAATGGCCTATACCGGATGTGGCATACAATAAATACCTATGGTGAATTCGATATAGCTTATGCCGAAAGCAAAGACGGGTTATGCTGGGAACACAGGGATAAACCAGTTTTGGTTCGCGGTAAGGGCTGGGACAGCTACAACGTATTATATCCCCATGTATTAAAACAGGATGGAATATACTACATGTTTTACACCGGGATGTCGTCGTCAAAGTGCTATATGGGAGTGGCCACCAGCAATGACGGCCTGGACTGGGAAAAATATACGGGTAATCCTGTTATTAGCCCAGGGCCTGAAAAATGGGATAGCGTTTATGCTTCATGTTCTTCATTGGTGAAGAATCCAGATGGAAGCTGGAGTATGTATTACGCAGGACGCAAGGATACTATTCATAAATATCATGCCATAGGTCTGGCATGTTTGGAAACTTAGGAGGAAAATAATTTGTTAGAGGGATTGTTGTTAGTTTTTATGAGTCTGGCAATGCAGGACTGGGAACATTTGCAGGTGGAAGGAACTGGTTTCTTTCGCACTGAAGAAATAGATGGTGTGTGGTGGCTTGTTGATCCTTCTGGTAAAGCTTTTATATCAAAAGGTGTTAACCATGTAACCTTTAGAGGTGACCATTCACCGGCTTTAGGTCGGAGTCCATATCACGATTTTGTAAGTAAAAAATACGAAAGTCATCAGGATTGGGCTGAGACTGTCGTTGAACGGATGAAAGGTTGGGGTTTTAATACAATAGGTGCATGGTCTGATTCTGAGACTTATGTTTATGACATGGCCTATACACCTATTCTTAATATAGGAGCAAATGCCGGAGGAGATTGGCGCAAAGGTGTTTTTCCTGATGTCTTTTCAGAAAAATTCAGGGAAGCTGCTGAGGCTTCAGCGTTAAAAGACTGCGCACCCCGAAGAGATGATCCAATGCTTCTAGGATATTTTATAGATAATGAATTAAGATGGGCGGCTGATTGGCGTTCTGAAAACGACCTTTTTGATGATTTCCTGGCCTTTCCTGCCGGTTCACCGGGGAAAAATGCTCTGATGACTATGCTGAAAGGCATGTATGAAAATATTGATGGACTAAACAAGTCATGGCAGACAGAGATCGGCAGTTTTGATGATATAGAAAAAGCATCAAGCCTATCTGAATTGGGTGTTGAATTTCCATCTCCCGAAGACCAGAAATTCGCCGGATTGCCTATGCCTAAACCGGCGGCAAAGCTCTACCTGAACCAAACTTATGGTAGCCTGCAAAAGGTAAATGAAGTTTATAATACCAACGCTTCGTCCTACGATGAATTGCTGACAAAAGATTTTCTTATAAAGCTGTCAGAAGAGATCCAGATTCTCAATCTTCCCAGGGAGTTTATTATAATGGGGCTTGAGATGATATACGGCAATCTGGAAAAGGTAAACAAAGCTTTTGAAACAGATTTTAATTCTTATGATGAGCTTATAGATGCCTTTTATAATAAGCCATCTGGTGAATCTCCGGTTGTTGAGGAAATCAAGAAGGTTGAGAGTAAATTCCTGGAAAAAGTTGCTGAACAATATTTTAAGGTTTGTAATGAGGCAATAAAAAAATACGATCCAAATCATCTTATCCTTGGTTGTCGTTTCGCTGGATATGCGCCGACTGAAGTAGTCAAAGCTATGAAGAACTATGTTGATGTGGTATCCTATAATAACTACAGCAAAACTGCTCCATTGGAAAGGCTTGAAGAGATATATAAAATAACCGGCAAACCAATTATGCTAACCGAATTTTCCTTTAAGGCTATGGACTCAGGTCTGCCGAACACAAAAGGCGCAGGTTCACCTGTGGAAACTCAGCAGGACAGGGCTGATCTTTTTGATGGTTATGTAACTGCTCTTATGGAACAACCTTACATGGTGGGTTTTCACTGGTTTGAACATGCCGATGAACCAGCCGAAGGTCGTTTTGATGGTGAAAACAGCAACTACGGCCTTGTTAATATTAAAGATGAAACTTGGGAAATACTTACTTCCCGGATGAAGGAAGTTAACGCTAAAATTGAAAAAATACATATAAATTCAGGAGGAAAAGAATAAATGTCAGGTAAAGATAATAAAAAGAGATTGGAATGTCCTAATATCGAAGTTAATAAAGAAGATTGCACCTGTGGGAGCGAAAAATGCCCACGCCGGGGATTTTGCTGTGAATGTATTGAAAATCATAGATCAAAAGGACAGCTACCGGCATGTCTGAGGGATCTGGTGTAGTGTTTGTTACACTGGAAAAAATAAAAAATTCACCGGGTTATCCTTCGGATAAGTCCTTTGAAAAAGGCCCTGTTGCAGTTATTGAGTGTATTCAGGAGATACCATGTAATCCCTGTGAAACATCCTGTCGTTTTGACGCTATAACTGTAGGAGAACCAATAACAAATCTGCCAAAACTGGATGTAGAAAAATGCAAAGGCTGCGGGGAATGCGCGATTAATTGTCCGGGTTTGGCTATATTCGTTGTAGATAAATCATATTCTGATAACAAGGCTTTGGTTTCTATACCTTATGAATTCTTACCTCTGCCGGAAATAGGTTCCACTGTCGAAGGGCTGGATCGCATGGGTCAGCGCGTTTGCTCTGCTGTTGTAAAAAAGATTGTCAAACGCAAATATGCCGATGGAACAATATTAATAACCGTTGAACTTACCAAAGAATATGCGGATCATGTGAGAAGCATAAAGATCAAAAATAATGTTAATATGCAGATGTGAAGAAGTTACAGAAGAGGAAATCAGACAGACAGTTCGTGATGGGGCAGTTACTGTTGATGAAGTAAAACGCCGGACAAGGGCTGGAATGGGTTTATGCCAGGGGCATACGTGCTCCAGATTAATAGCCAGGATTATTGCTGAGGAAACAGGTAAGTCTCTAGATGAAATACCAATTCCCCGAGTACGTCCTCCGGTGCGCCCTGTTTCAATTAGGCTTCTGGGTACGTTATAATCTATGGAAACTTCTATACTGAACATAGATGAATCAAAATGAATCAAAGATGTCGGGTCAGGAGATTTGATATGACAAAAAGAGAACGATTCTGGCGAACGATGAGGTTTCAGGAAGTAGATAGACTTCCTTTTTGGGCTGACTGGATTGGCCCCTTTGATAGATGGCATGAAGAAGGTATGCCAAAAGATGTTGATCCTTTTGAATTCTTTGGATTTGAAGGTGTGATCTCAGCTTTCTGGGGTAACCCGCGAGTTCCTGTTAATCTCGGTATATGTCCCGGTTTTGAGGTTATAACCCTGGAAGAAACTGAAGAATATCGAATCTACCGGGCCGGAGATGGTGTTATAACCAAAGCCCGGAAAGGAGTAACAGGTTATCCCACATATCAATGGCTTGAATACCCAATAAAAAACCGAGATGATTGGGAAAAATTTAAGGAAGAACAGCTAAACCCGGATGATCCCAGAAGATACCCACAGGAAGCTGAATGGCAACGACTAAAAGCGGAATGGAAAGACAGAGATTATCCAATTAGCATTGACGGCGGAAGTATATACGGCTTTCCCCGAAACTGGATAGGCGTAAGTAATATCAGCGTTATGTTTTACGATGATCCTGATCTGATTCATGATATGATGGACTATCTGGCAGACTTTTTTATCCAGGTGCTTGATAAAGCTGTGAAAGAAGTGGATGTGGATTTTGCCCTGTTCTGGGAGGACATGTGTTATAAATCGGGGCCGTTGATCTCCCCGGATATGTTTAGAGATTACATGGTTCATAATTACAGAAAGGTAACATCATTCCTGGAAGATAACGGTGTAGAGCTTTCATGGGTGGACTGTGATGGCAATATTGAACAGCTTGTACCGTTATGGATTGAAGGCGGCGTTACTGGATTTTACCCTCTTGAAGTGGCCTCTGACATGGATGCGGGAAAACTTCGGGATCAATACGGTCAAAAGATCGTTATGTGGGGTAATGTAGATAAAAGGGCTTTGGTTAAAGGTAAAAATGCTATAGATGCTGAAATAGAAAGACTGAAACCTGTTGTTGATAAAGGTGGATTCATCCCTCTGGTTGATCATGGTGTACCTGAAGATATATCCTATGAAAATTATCTCTATTATCTTGAACGAAGAAAAGAAATAACAGGATACAAGTAAGGAGCGGATATTTTGAAAAGGTTTTTATCTTTCCTTATTCTTATACTTATTTTAGCTTTGGCCATAGGTATATATTACCAATACTATTATCGAGTACCTAAAAAAGCCGAACCAAAGCTGAAACATCTGGGATCGGTTTCCGAGACCATGCGTCTTGCATCCTGGAATATAAGAATATTTTCCGATAACAGCAGGGATGATCAGGAACTCGGACAAATATCCGATACCATAATGGACTATGATTTTGTCGCCGTTATAGAATTAAGGGATGAGAAAGTCCTCAAGAGAACAGAATCTATACTTAATGACATGGGCAAAGATTACGATTACCAGATAAGCGAACCTGTAGGCAGGGGCGTTAAGGAAAGATATGCTTTTTTATACGATAATACAAAGGTAACAGTATTAGAATCAGGTCAAATATTCCCGGATACTGAGGATTCATTTATTAGAGAGCCATATTATGCCACATTTAGGGCAGGACAATTTGATTTTACAGCTATAGCTATTCATGTTATCTGGGGTGACAGGGTTTCAGACCGTCGGGCAGAAATAAAAAAGCTTGCTGAAGTGTATAACCAGATCCAGGAACTAAACGGCCCGGAACAGGATGTTTTACTTATGGGGGATTTTAATCGCGAGCCTGATGATATGGATAGCTACGGAGATCTTTTTGGTATACCATCCATGAAACCCATAATAAGTTTACCGGAAAAATCCCACATAACCGATTCAAGCCTATATGACAATATATGGTTTCAATGGGATTATCTGAAAGAATATACGGGAAACAGCGGTATAGATAAGTTTGATGAAGAAGTATTCAGCAATAATGATGATATGGCAATAATTGCCGTATCGGATCACAGGCCAGTCTGGGCCGAATTTAGTATAATACAGGATGATGATTGATGTTATTAAATTTGTTTAAAGGAGATTAAATAAATATGTATAAAAAGCTGCTGATACATATTTTTATAATTGCTGCCATCGCATTGATAATCATAACATCTGCGGCAGATCGTTCTGAAGACCTGATGTTCAGGCAGGTTATGCAGTATTATACCGGAAGCGGAACATATTC
>WJIO01000435.1 GCA_014730235.1 Candidatus Poribacteria bacterium | reverse complement strand
TCAAATAACCTTTAGCTTAAAGCATAATGATGATGTAAATGCAGCAGGAAAAGCAATGTTTCTGGACCACCATGATTGCCAGTTTCTTGGTAAACTTCCAGTAGGAACAGCCATAGCAAAACTGCAAAACAGGTGGCACGCTCCATTTATGATAAGGTTTCCGTATGTTCCAATTAAAGCTGGAAAAGTCGGTGATAAAGCACTTAAAGCAAGAATGCAAGGTTATTCCGTAAAATCAGAGGTTATTCCGCCTGCGATAAATCAGGATAAGGTTATTCCGGTTATTCCAGAGCAAGATAAATATATGAAAGAATTGTTATCAAGCATTGCGAAAGAGCCGTTATTAGGTATAGCAAAAAGGTATCAGAAACTTTGCTTGAGCGGCAGAAATGGAAACAAATGCAAGAAAAAATTAATAGAACTCGGGCTAATAAAAGAGGTTAGTATCAAAACTGGAAAAGCAAGAATCAAGCTTCTGGAACAAACTGAAAAAGGAATGCAAAATTACGGTATTTCAAAATCATGGCGGCATGGAGGAGTTGAGCATCTGTATTGGGTTGCGCAGGTTAAGAAGAAATTGATTGATGCTGGCTATCATCCAAAAGAGGAATTTCCAATCGGAAATGGGGAGACTACAGATTTGGCTATTATTGGGAAAAAGAAGAAGATTGCTGTTGAGATTGAGACAGGGAAGTCGGATGCAATAAAAAATATCAGGAAATGCCTAAATGCTGGCTTTGAGGTAGTTTCTATAGCAACAAACGATAAAACATTGGATAGGGTAAATGCAAAACTTAAGCGTTTCCAACCCTCTGATTTTGAGCACGTAAGATTATTCAGGATCTGAAACTCCTCCGGGATTTCAGGGAAACTCAATGTGGTCTATCAAATCTTCATGTGATAATATATCTATCATAAGCTTTATACATCAAATTCATTCCCCAAGGCTGTAATCCTCAAAAGTGAGAAATTGTTGGGAAAAGGATACTGTTGACCTGGCAGCAGAATTTTTGTAAAATACCAATAGCGAAAGCTTTTGAATTTTATTAGTGCCTTCACATTACCTTGGGCGTTTGCAATATGCCCTTAGGATGTATAGAATCAGACCTCACATTTGGAAAGGAAAAACCAGATGAAAGTTATCAAGATTGAGCAGTTCTTTCCCCTTCCCCGTGTGCGTCTTGTTAAGATTACCACTGACACCGGGATTGTGGGCTGGGGTGAGACCACACTTGAGGGTAAGCCAAGAAGCACCATGACTGCTGTAGATGAGATAGGAGATTACCTCATAGGCAAAGATCCACTGCGGATCGAACATCACTGGCAGCACATCTACCGTTCAGCATTCTTTCGTGGCGGTAATATATTGATGAGCGCGCTGTCGGGAATTGACCAGGCTTTATGGGATATTGCAGGAAAATATTACGAAGTTCCCACCTATAAGCTGCTGGGAGATGCTGTTCGTGACCGGATTCGGGTTTATGCTCATTGGGGAATTGGGAGCACCACAGACAAGGGAAAAGAACAGGCTAGACAGCGTCTTGATATGCTCCAGAAAAAAGGTGGATACAAGGCATTTAAATCTGGTCCCGGCGGAAAGTGGCGGGCCCATGAGCCACCAGCCTTTATTGACGCCTTTGTGGAACGGGCATACCTGATGAGGGAATGGGTTGGCCCTGATGTGGAACTGGCCTTCGACTTTCACGGCAAAATGACTCCTGCTCTGGCCATTGAGGTCTGCCATGAGATAAAGGGCATGCGCCCAATGTTCGTTGAAGAACCTGTGCCTCAGGAAAATATTGACGCTCTGAAGCTCGTATCTGACCACGTTACTTTTCCCATTGCCACTGGCGAACGATTTCTTACCCGATGGGGTTTTCGGGATGTATTTGAGAAACAGGCGGCTGCCTATCTTCAGCCTGACATATCTCACACTGGCGGCATCACTGAACTGAAGAAGATCTCAAACATGGCTGAGGTCTACTACATGCACATGGCTCCACACTGCGCCATTGGTCCTGTTGCTTTCTCAGCATCAATGCAAGTTGACGCTGTTGTTCCAAACTTCCTGATTCAGGAGCAAGTTGATAAGTGCCTGGGTGCTGGTTTATTGAAAGAAGATTGGATGGTCAATGATGGTCATATAGAACTGCCCACAAAACCGGGACTGGGATTCGAGATCAACGAAGAGATAGCAGAACAGGATCGGGGCATTTATGAAGAGGAACTGGGTGGAGAATTCTACCACGAGTCCGATGGCAGTGTAGCGGATTGGTGATCTATGGGATTGACCATTATTTAAGTCCAGGTCAATAAAGATTGGGGAATTTTTGGATAAGCTGTTATTCAGGAATGTTTGTATGGTCTAAGCTATATGTGCCTGGAAAATATAGCATTGTTCTTTACAACTTATTGGGCCATACAGATGAATTGAAATACTTTGAGTATAAACGTACCGATACCATTGCCATTTTATCACTGTGCATAAGGTGCTATACCACTAGGCATTATGAAAAAAACTATACCCAATATCAAAGGATCATTTGATGAATTCTACGCAAAGCTCCACCAAAAACGAAGAACGGCAAATCCTGGCAGAACATCAAACCGCATTATTACCATTTTCCATTCTGGTATAGCGAAGCAGCAATTGCTGAAGCCCACCCGGGGCAGCGAATGTACTGGATGGTACTAAAGGCCAGGAACGTTTCCTGTTTGCCCATCAAAAGAAGCCATATATGTCCGAGCCATCACCGCTAATGCTATAATATCAAAGTATTTGGGCAAGATGGCCACCAAAGTAACTGAATGGCAAAACAGTAATTTTATAAACCCATCCCGCATCCCAATATAGTAAAATGGCCATCATCCGACGACAAAGGGCATTTGGGCGGAAAACGCCCACAAGTTACACAAACACCCTCACGTCCGGCCAGGGCGTTAAACACCTTATGTAAACGCCCAAAGGTTTATATACCAGTGGGCATACATAAGCTATATGACGCCCAAAAATGATATATACAACTATAAACACAAGCTGGATATGGCAAAGAAAAAGCTGGAAAAAGCGGATATTTCTGACAAAAACAGAGAGTTGATAGAGCAGTTTGATCGTGCCTGCTTCATGGAAGGCCTGAGCAAGCCAAGACGACTTAAGCTCATAGGCACATTGATAATCCTGGCGGAAAAGTATCTCAGGAGTGACTTTGATGCAGCCACCAAGGAGGACATCAAGGATATAGTGATAAAGATCGACAGTCGGGAGGACTGCTCTCCCTGGACCAAACACAGCTACAAGGTGATCATCAAGAAATTCTACAAATGGCTGAAATTCGGTGATGAATACAGGATGGTGAATGAGTATCCGCCAGTAGTATCCTGGCTGAGATGCAACCTGAAGAAGAAGGAACAGCCCAGGATAAAGGCCTCGGACATTCTCACTGAAGAGGAAGTAAAGAAACTCATTGATGTAGCCGAACACTCCAGGGATAAAGCCTTTATCTCTATGCTGTATGAGCTGGGAGCCAGGATCGGTGAAATTGGAAGTCTTAGAATAAAGGAAGTCACCAGGGACAAGTATGGATATATTGTGGATCTGGAGGGTAAAACCGGTCACAGGACACCCAGGATAGTTATCTCGGATCCGCATATCACTCAATGGCTTAACACTCATCCGTTGAGAGACAAACCGGAATCACCTCTATGGATCAGAATTGGTCATCGAGTTAAAGAAGATAAAATGACTTATGGGGCATTCCGGGAACTGCTGCTTAGGCTGGTAGCCAGGGCAGGGATCAAGAGACGCGTCTATCATCACCTGTTTAGACATACCCGGGTTACCCACCTACTCATCAACAAGCAGATCAACGAAGCCCAGGCCAAGGTATACTTCGGCTGGGTACCGGACAGCAAGATGCTTTCCGAGTATTCTCACCTCATCTCCAGCGATGTGAACGACGCTATCCTGGCCATGCATGGCATTAAGACGGACAAGTTTAAAGAATCACCGCTGAAGCCCAGACAATGTATCC
This sequence comes from Candidatus Poribacteria bacterium, assembly GCA_014730235.1. GTDB lineage: Bacteria > Poribacteria > DTPJ01 > DTPJ01 > WJIO01 > WJIO01. The sequence continues at coordinate 7,451 of WJIO01000435.1, read as the reverse complement.
GCTGTTCAGTGATAAACTCCAGAGACGCCAAGTTTTGCCACAAATGCGGGAGTGTCCTGGATGTGAATACAGCCCTGGATCTGGATGAACGGCGAAACCAGGTGGATGGGATAATGACCCAACTGGTAAAAGACCCGGAGGTGCTTCAGATTATCCTGAGAAAGATGGCACAGATGGGTCTGGAAGATAAGTTCCTGAAGGTCACTGGTAAAGCATGATTACTGCTGACAGTTAGGGAAAGTCATATTTTCCCACCTCTGCCAGGTAAATGACCATAGACTGCATTTAGAATTCTGTCCGGGATGATCATATCGCTCTTTGCGATGTTAGGCGATCTCATATACAGACATGGCTTCTCACCTAACTCCTCCATGATACCAAACAAACGCTCTGAAAGCTTGTGGGGTTCTGCATCCATAACATATAGTAGAATATCCTTCTCACTGTGAAGCAGCTGGATAACCTCAGGAATCCCGGCATATTTATTCCTAAGATAATGTATCCTCATAGGATTAACGTGGGAGAAGCCTATAACAGCCATGGGGATCTCCCGAAACTTCTCAAGTTTAGGCACTGCCTTGATCCGGAAGAAATCTCTCTGCCGGATTCTCTGCATGGCATAATGCACTGTGGTAGGCGGAATGTCAGTTATCTGAGCAATACTTTGCTCCGATAGTCTGCCATCCTGCTGTATAGCCTGAAACATTGCCAGGTCAGCCTTTACACGGAACTTATCATCTGTTTTTCTCACCTCTATTTTACTCACCTCCGCTTTATAGAGTAAATATGCTAAATACTATATAAACCTATCGTTTTTTCTTCTCTGTCTTCATAAATATTACTACACTTCCGCAATATTTATATAGGAAACGGAGTGAACGCTCTATTCTATGGCATCTAAGCGTTATCCCACAACCCTGGTGGATTCTGGACTATGGGACAGGTTCGTACTTGAGATAGGGAAGCGGAAAGGTATGAGAAGAGGAGCTATCCGGGAATCCCTGGAGGAGGCTATGACTATGTGGCTGGGTGATCACCTTGGTTAGGGATACTGTGGATGAGCTTCCGGAATGGTCCTCTGTTATGCGGAAAGGCGTCATAGACAAAAGGGTAACCTGCAATAACCATCATACAGAAAATTATAGTAAACAGGAGGTGTTGATATGACAGATGAAGATACCCCAGGTATTGACTGGGAGAAGTTGGGGTCAGGCTTTGTGAAGCTTGATACGGATAGGGAGAAAAAACTGAAACTGACCAACTGGCGTCAGGAACACCGGTTTGACAGACCGGGCTTGAGGTTTGATGTATTGGAGGAAGATTCAAAGCCAGTGGACAAAACCTTGGGCATAACCAGCAGGAGATTAATCCGGGCATTAAGACCAATTATCCAGAATGCAGCGAAGCATGGAATAAGCGCAATATCCGTATCTATCCTGAGAACCGGTGAAGGGATGGACACATCATACCAGGTGAGGGAAATATCTTAAAAATGGCTAAACCCATCTATCTGCCAAAGTGGACAGAGCTGGTGATGATATTGCATAGCACCCCACCGGAACAGAGATACTGCGGCAAATTGCACCGCAGGACCGGCATGACCATCCGACATCTTCGGAACCTCATGTCTGACCTGGAGGACATGAAGATAATAGAGCGGGAGGGGAAGGGCAAGATCAAGTATATTACCCTGACAGAAACAGGGAAGCAGTTGGCAGAATTGTTTCTGCAGGTATATCCTGCACTCAAGAGGTGATACATAATGGCATATACGCTGGAAGACATGAACCAGAAGCTGGACCATATAATAAAGAATCAGAGCAATGGATTCTTCTCCAGGTGGAAGTGATGAAGATAAACAAAAAAGCTAATAAAATTAACACAGGCAGTATAAGGGATTTCTACAGAAGACTGAACCATTCCGGTTATGGAATTACGGAGCTGGCTGTCATTGACCCAAAGGGAGAAAGAGGTGTCATTGCCACCGGCTTCTTTGACAATGAGGACGCCTTTGTAAAGGCCTGCATTACATACAACGACAGATACAATATCTACGCAGGAAGAAACCCGAGACCCAAGTGGCTGCCAAAGGTCTGTGAGAACTGCCTGGACACCCGATACAGGCAGAGGGCAAAGGATTCAGATGTCCAGTATATAACAGCCATGAGCCTTGATATTGACCCGGCGCGGCCAAAGGGGATGTCATCAACAGACAGGCAGCATGAAAGGGCCATAAAGTTTGGATTAAATCTACAGAAGCAATTAGGTGGATGGGTGGATGACTCCGGGAATGGCGCATATCTCTGGATACCCTTCAAAGCACCGGTAAAATTAACTGGATATAAGAGAGACCAGATAAAGCAAAAGTGTAAAATATGGCAGGATAATATCATCAAAGCCCACAGGCCGGATAAATATGGTCTACGGATAGATGGATGTTTTGACTTATCAAGGCTGAAGAAGGTGATAGGCACTATGTCGGTGAAAGGTAAGAAAAACAGGCTGTCCAGGTTCGTTAAGATGGATGTATCAACCGACGACAAGGTACGGGACGCTATACTATCTCAGCCGGTTTATCCCGAAAGCGGATATTGCCCCGTGAAACCCAGCCAGAACCTTCCCGTCAAATTTCTGAGGTTGCTGAAGCTTGATCCCATCATTCAAAATCTGTGGCTTACGCCCAATCAGCATAATGACACATCAATGCACGACTGGAGTCTGGGATACGAACTGGCCCAGGCCGGTATGGATGCCGGTGAGTTAGCCCGGGTGCTGATGTTCAATCCCTTCGGCAAGTATCAGCGAGACAGGAGATATGGCTATATACAAAATACAGTGAGAAATATCATGAGCAAATGCTCCAGCGATTAAAATGAATAACAATAAAGGACTTACCTATCTGGGGAATATCTTCCATGTAACAGAGGAATATGAGGATATAGTTGATGCGGTGATAACCAAAGGAAATGGGCTTTCCCAGGGACAGAGGCTGTATTTCGAGTCGGCAGATTACCAGGTCTCAGGTTCCGTCATTCTGCAGAGACATGAGAACCTGTCCCCGGATGGCATACCCGAAAGGTTAAGGCTGGACAATATCCTCCTTCGGCATAAAAATCTCACATATGATCAGGCAGCCCAATATAAAAGCCTGATGCTCAAAGCCGACTTCACCTATCCTGAGGCCATACATGAAGTAGACACCAGGCTCAGGAAAGAAGGCGCTGAGTCCACCCTGTCATGGCTGGAGACCATGGCCTCTGAGATGGAGAAATATGCTGTATGCGAAGGAGACTATACCCATCATTCCCACAGGCAGGATCCCATCCCGGCGACTTATGGTTTTCATAGGATAAGCAGTATGTATGGCGCAGAATACCAGCTCCCATGGATATTTAGACAGCCGGAACTGGTCCGAAGGCTCATAACCACGCCTGGAAGGTGTAAATCCCTGGCTCAACTGAGAAACCTGGGCAAAGGCTGTTATTCCGCTCAAAATGAGAAAGATCCGGTTCAATACCAGCAGGTATATCTGGCCATGTCAAATGCCCAGAGGAATGTATTCTGGGACAGGTACAATATCAGGAAGGAGAAACTCCTGTCTCAAGTATCCCTGTCGGATACGGCCAGAGCTTTGATAAAGAGGATCCGGACTTACAGTAAAGACCGACTACCCAGGCTGAAGACAAACCTGGTGAAGCTGCAGAAGGGTCAGATAGCTATCAAAAACCCTCCCAAAGACGAGGAATGGGATGTGGTATGGTGGCACTTTACGAAACGTAAATCTCCATAATTTGTTTTAAAGAGTGTCCCGAACCAGCGTTCGTCGCCTACCAGCCGGTTCAGGACGTTATTTATCTTTGGCTGGACTTGTTGTCCAACACAGGAACGTCATCTGGACTTCTCGACGCGCTCTCTGTAAGACATTCTGGCTTACAAACTCTGGCGTCGAACATGAGAAGTATTGAGAAACACACCGAAAACCGTTGTTGTTGTTCGTGTTCGTCGGGTTGTTGTTGTTGCGGTTCGCCACGCGGAGGTTGTTTGCATTGTTGTTCCAACCACCGCCGCGCAAAACGCGAGCATGACGATAACGTTCCCCGTGATGTTACATCACGCCTTTATAAATGAAATTTCTTCAAATTAAGCACATCATACATTTTTGTTACAGCCTTCATATCATCAGCCAAATTAAGCTCCGTTTTCTGCCAAAAAAAATCGCGCGGCTTCGCCGCGAAGGGGTAAAGGGATAAAAGAAAAAGGGGTAACATCAGTCCTGAGAAACACACCGAAAACCGCTGCGGCGGCTCGTGCTCGCCGGATTGTAGCTATTGCGGAACGCCACGCGGAGGGAGCTGGGAGAGCTGTCCCAACCACCGCCGCGCAACACGCGATATGATCCAGAATTAGGTCCAGTCGGATTTCGTTCAGGAGAAATCCTATAATATCCGCTATCATACCAATCGGCACACCATTCCCATACGTTTCCGGCCATATCATACAAACCATAACCATTAGGCGGAAAACTCCCAACAGGTGCAGTTCCATTCCATACATCCCTGCCACCGGTGCCATCATAATTGGCGTCCTGATGACTTATTTCATTACCCCAGGGATATTTCTTACCCTCTAGACCGCCACGTGCTGCATATTCCCACTCAGCTTCTGTAGGCAAGCGCTTATTATAGAAACGAGCATAAGCCATAGCGCCGTACCAGGTTACTTCCACAACAGGATGATCTTCGTAGCCAGAATCAGGCACGTAAATCCCACCAGATTTGTTTATTCTGCAGTCATCAATATACAGTAATGTCTTTCCGGAGTCGTCGGTATTCTTACCATAATCATTGAGAAACCGGGCGTATTGAGCGTTAGTTACTTCATACTTATCCATGTAAAAACCGTCAACATATACTGTATGAACCGGTCTTTCATCACTACCTCCATCTCCATGGTGATCGCCCATCTCAAATTCACCGGCAGGTATAAACGCCATTCCCTCGCGTTCATCATAATAGAACTGGATACGAATTGAATCCATGTTGTTATCCTCTCGTGCTTCGGGGATCCTGTCGTCAGGGTCTACCACTGCGATTATATAGCCGGTGGAATAACTCGTGGGAACAAAGCTTAAGGAACGGGTACGGGTATGGATTTCTCCCGGTCTGAGTTCCGGCACAATATACTGGTCAATATTGTTAGATAAGTCCTCAGCTCCAATTCCTGAATATAATTTGACAATGAAGTTCTTTGCCGTACCGGCGTCAATGTTCTCAACGATTACTATATAACGTGTAGTTTGACCAATGTTAGCTTCTCCTTCTGTGACAATGCTTCTGACTATGAGATCAGGGGTACCGACAGTACCAGGATCTTCTTCACTGCAGCCATTGAGAAATATGATCATGACAGGTATAGCAATAATTATAGCTGTGAACCTTTTAGCATAACAAAATTTCATAGACTTATCCTTTGCATTAATATATTTTGTTTGGTTAATTTTCCCATAATCATTGGAATTAAACTTTTATTAACACTTTTATAGCATTCATAGACGATTATGTCAATATGATCTTTCAAAAATCAGGAAATTGATTTTAATTTGTATTCAGGTGAATTTATTAGTTTCTAAAATTTAACTCTGAATTGAGGTACACGATATGCCATCCTACAACCAGATCATACTCCTTGGCAACCTTACAAAAGACCCGGAACTAAGGATAACTTCCGGCGGCGTTGCCGTATGCAGCTTCGGTCTGGCCGTCAACAGGAAATACAACGACAGCAATGGCGAGAAGAAAGAGGAAGTCACCTTCATAGACGTGACCTGCTGGGACAACCTGGCTAAAGCCTGTTCCCAGTATCTGCACAAAGGAAGCCCTGCGTTTGTAGAAGGAAGACTCCGGCAGAACTCCTGGACTACCGATGACGGTCAGAAGAGGTATAAGCACGAAGTTGTGGCCAGGTCCGTCCAGTTCCTGGGAAGCGGGAAAGCCAGGGATGAAGACGAAGATACTGCTGAGGACGATATTCCTTTCTAAATTATAGGTTCCAGCCATAGTCAGGGGAGCAGTAACCTGCCAATATGTTCCTCTGACTGTTCTCTCATCTTTGATGAAGATAAGCTTTTGCCTGTTACCGATTGATTTTCATTTGTGTTTAGTATGAAATTACTGTTTCTAACATGGCAAAATAACAACAATTGACAGGAGGAATGCCCATGTCAGGTACCAACGGAAAGCTGAATAACGCCCAAAGGTCTGCCCTGGTGAAGGTTCTGGAGAAGACCTACGGCCGCAAGATAAAAAAGCTGCGGAAAACCAGGGAATATGAATTAGAGCGGATAACCCGGGAGGTGAAATCCCAACTGGGTGTGGACAAAATAGATCGGGAAATGGAGGAACTCAAGGACAGGATCAGCCACCTGGAACGTCGGAAGGAAGAGCTGGGGTTCAGCAGATACAACGACAGCCCTGTTCCCGGCACTGAAGCTCACAGGATGATAACCCAAGCCCTGAGTTCCCATGAGGAAAACATAGACTTTCTGGAGGACGAGAAGGACAAGAAAACAGCCGGTATATGGACCGAAACTGACTTATCCCGGGCCAAAGACCTGGTGGATGAAATACTCCAGGAATAGATCATATATAGACATGATTATTCGCTATCAATTTTGCAGGAGGTGAAGGACAGGTGCTGTTTGAGAGGGAAATACAGGGTTCTTTTGAGAAAAATGCCACCGAATACCTGGGAAGGGATTTTGAGAAGCACAGGAATTATCTTTTAAAAGCGGTATTTGGCAGGAATTCGTCTATGATACCGGAACATGATCTGGACGAGATCCTGTCAGTATATACCAGTAACCCGGATAAATGCGTGGATAATCTGTATAGGTTACTGAAACCTGTCATAGAAAAAACCATGGGAGTTATACATAGTCGAGGGTTGTCCCTGAAAGCCCGATATGAGAATGACTCCTTGATACTAAGAGACAACGGCGGAGAGAAGATAGAGGTACAAAGCGAAAGAAGCCACAGCAAATTTTACACCGTAAATCTGAAGGCTCTGGAATGCACCTGTCCCTACTATGAGAAGGTGAAATTCGCCGGGATGCTGTGCAAGCATATCTTCTTCGCCAACGAGATGCTGGGGGATAAATACAGGAACTCCCGTCAGGATATGCCAGAAGTGAGGGATGATCCTGCCGAATCTTCTGAGATACTGGCAGTAAAGTCCACTTCCAGCCACTTCCGCTACGGTCATCAGAGACTCACCAAACGTCCCAGAAGGGGTAACTCCCTCATACCTTCCGGCATCACCTATATCCTGGAGGGGAAAGGGCCGGAAGTGGTCATATATGCCCTGGAGTCCGGAGAATCCCTGCTCCTGGTGGGTGAGTCGGGCGTTGGTAAATCCAAGATGATTCAATATTTGGCGCAAGAAACCAATACTCC
>WJIO01000036.1 GCA_014730235.1 Candidatus Poribacteria bacterium | reverse complement strand
TAATATGTTGACCATGTACTGGCTATACCATCATACCAGGGTATCTTGGCAGCTCGAAGGACTACATCAACCCCGTTGTTTTCCAGAAAGCCCTTCATCATAACCCCTGAAACTTCGTTGGGAACTTTCTGTAGTTCAACAAGGTCAATATATTCAGTTTCATCTTTTGGCGGTAATTTATCAACTAAATCAACCTGACAATCAGGGCATGATTTTGTGCCCTCCAGATATTCGGCTCTACATTCAGGACAAAACGGCATAATTTTCTCCTATCATTTATAAAATCCCTTCCATTTTACCTAATCTTATGGCCTCAGCGCACATGCTTACCACATGATAATCAACTTTCCATTCGCTACCTTTGTATAAATTTTCGTCTTTGTTCCCGGAAAACGGCTGAGAGAACCATCCGCCGTATTCATTATCCAGGAAATTTTCCTGAGTATAGTTTAGGGTTTTATCAAGAGGTTCCCATACGTCATTTCTACCCCTGATAATGCCAAAGTGCATCAACGCTCGAATTGCTTCGCACTGTTGCCACCAACCCTTTGATGCTATTTCGATACTACCATCAGGGGTCACAGGGGAAAATATACCGCCATTTTCCTCATCATAACCTAGGGATAAACTGCTTTCCAGAAGTATATTAGCTGGCTTTACATAATATTCTGGCCAGTTACGCTCATTTGCATGGGAAAGCAAATAAGCCCACTCAAAAGAATGTCCCACGTCAATTCTTCCACCGTCTATCTCGGAAAGCTCTTTCCATTCATCGTTGTATACTTCAGGAAGAACACCATCTTTCCTTCGGAAAAGACGGTCCAGCATAAAGCTGGCTATCTCCTCGCCATCTTCCCGGACAAACCCACTGTTATCCAGTACATCAAGCGCAAAAAGAGCTTCAAAAAGGTGCATTATCGGATTTTGTGATCTTGTATGGGGTAGAATCTCAAAACTCCTGGATAATTTGCCCAGAAACCCACCTTTACCATCCCGAAACCTAGATCGAACAACGCGCCATGTATCCAATCCAGCCTCTTTCAGATCATCCCGTTCTGTAGCCAGCGTTGCATGGGTTAAGCCAAATATAGCAAAGGCATGTCCGTATAAATCCTTATAATCTTCTTTGACTGCACCGTTCATGCCACAAGACCAGAACCAACCACCATTTTGGGAATCTGCAAAATATTTCAGGAATGCATCAGCACCCTTATTAATAGCATCCAGATATTTTTTTTCGCCAGTAATATTATATCCAGTTGCAAAATTATAAAGAAGTCGCGTTTGAGAAACCAATGAGCATGAGTCTTTCTGCAAACGACCCCAATTCCTGCCTAAGTGGGGAAAGAACAAACCTTTATCCGTCTGGCAATTTTCAAACCATTTAGCAAGTATATCTTCGGTCAGGTGCTTCTCAAACCATTTCAGTCTTTCAGATAACTCCATTGCGCTATACCTCATAATTGTCATACATAAAAGTTCTGCTGGAGTGTTAATTTTCAACCCGATTTTCCAGATAAAGCTCCAGCAGTTTCTTATCAACCTTCAAACCCCGCCATTCTTCGTACTCAGTGCCGGGTCTTCCATGTTCAACTATGCCAAAAGCCCCTTTGAAATTCCAAAGGGAATACCCCCAGCCAAATTCTTTAAATAAACTCAACAGATCGGCAAACCATCTAAGAGCGACATCATTGGGTGTTTTATTATAACAACCAAATTCTCCCACAAGGACTTTAACACCCATTTTTTCTACATCAAGCCAGGGTTTATAAAAATCTCGCAGTGTATCTTTATTCCAGACTTTTCCAGCCCATTCCAGGTTAGGGTAAGTAGGTTCGGGTAACCCCTCATGACCACTCCACCATCCCGCCTTATAATGGCTTATGGCCATAGGCTGATAACCGCGACAGCTTTGTATTAGATCCAGGTCTGCCAGTTCCGGCATAGCAATATTACCGCCGCCAAGTCCGTCAATTACTATTTGCCGGTCAGGATCTACTGACCATATTGCATCAATAGTCCTGCGAACCACAGCCGCATGTTTTTCCCTGGTCATGCCATATTGACCTATACCCGGTGGCTCATTCACCAGGTCAAAGCTCAGGAAATCGTTGGCAATATCCTTGTATCTTTCAGCCAAAAGCTTCCATTGATAAGCAAAACCTTCCTGAGCCACTTCATCAAGCCAGAGGTTATCCCTTTCAAGATTATTCCGGTTGATGCAGTAGCCCGGGGCCCGATGGAAATTCAAACAGGCGTGAAGACCTCTTTCCCGGCAGGCTTTAATGTAACTATCCACATGATTAAACACATCCTCATCTGGATTCATGTAGTCAAAATCCTTTGTCCAGTGCCGATAGTCCATAGGTATACGGACAAAGTCCAATCCTAATTCCTGCATCAAATCCAGGGCATTCAAATCAACTGGTTCCGGTGCTTTACCCTCTTGCCATATAAACATCCAAAGAAAGTTAAATCCATAACGAGCTGCCATAGTAATCCCCCCTCATAAAGTGTCTATATATCTGTTTCATTTTGACTTACTTCATTTCCTAATGATTATACCACAGATTAACACGAGTTTGTTATATTTTTCTGGACGGTAATACATAAGGCTAGTATAATTGTAAAATGCAGACGTGAATTAAGCAGACGTGAATTAATATAATAATAAAAAAGGAAGGGGATTATGGTAATTGTCTATCTCACTATTCTCACTATTTTCGCAGGAGGCATTGGCACACTGACAGGTTTTGGAACTTCTACCATTATGGTTCCGGTGCTTTTGCTGTTCTTTCCCTTACCTCAGACTCTTCTTCTGGTAGGTATAATTCATTGGTTTGGGGATATCTGGAAGTTGATTTTATTCCGTCAGGGTATTCGATGGAAGATTTTGTTAGGTTTTGGTATACCGGGAATTATAACAAGCTTTCTCGGTGCTTCTTTAACTTTCAGTGCGCCTGAGGAACTTATGCAGCGTATACTCGGTGGGTTTTTAATAGCATACGTTATATTTCTTTTTATCAAATCATCTTTTAAACTACCTCAGAATAATTATACCGCCATTTCAGGTGGAACACTTTCCGGATTTTTTGCAGGAATTTTTGGCATAGGTGGTGCTGTAAGAAGCGCCTTTTTATCTGCATTTGACCTACCAAAAGCCGTTTATCTGGCGACCACCGGCGGAATCGCCTTAATTATAGACTCAAGCAGGCTTGTTACATACTATATGAACGGAAGCCGGCTTGAATCAATTTTAATGTGGGGCTTGTTGGCCTTTGTTCCTGCATCTCTTCTGGGGGCAAAATTAGCCAAGTATATTGTAGAAAAGATTCCACAGAATTATTTTCGCATAGTCATTGCAGTCTTCTTGTTTCTGACCGGGTTAAAATTACTGCTGGTTCCCTGATATTTACAAAGAGGAGAATCTTTTTGATTCAACGCAAGGAGAGAAAGAGGTGACAACACAGCGAATAAGCAAAATGTATAGCTTGGTGAAATTCAGCATATTAAATAATAAGACAATAATAATAATTTGCCTTCTGGGAATAATACTTTCAGCCATACTGAGTTATATATACTTCCGGTTCTCATATTTTGAACCGGATACAGTTTCCTATTCCTTTCAGGCAAAGATATTTGCCAGGGGTAAGTTAAACCTGAAACCTCCGCCGGAATATGGGTTTTCTTCATCACCTCATATAAATATTCTAAACGGCAAATGGTATTCAAAATATCCTTTTGGCAACGCCTTAATGCTTACACTTGGGGGGTTCATCAACGCCCATTGGATTGTTCCTGCTGTTGTAACAGGTTTGGCATTGGTTTTACTTTATCTCATTGTCCTGGAAGCCTATGGCAAAAGAATTGCCTTAATAGCTGCCGTCATTGGGCTTATATCGCCTGCTACATTGGGGATGGGCTGTACATGGTTCAGCGAACCGGTTAGTCGTTTTTATCTGGCTATTTTCCTGATCAGTTTAATAAGAATGATTAAATACAGGAAGTGGTATTATGCCGCTTTGTCGGGATTTGCCCTGGGTTATGCCTTTAATACTCGGCCTATGCCGGCTGTTGCTTTCGGGATCGTAGGGGGCATTTTTGTAGTCTATTCATTGGTTAAACCTTTGAAATGCAGAGTTACGCTGAAACTCCTGGTAACTTTCTTTTTCACATTTACCCTTATGATTATCCTGTGCATGGCCTGGAATAATTACTTCACAGGTCACCCTTTAAAGTTCACCCATACGGCCATGCAGCCCTATGATAAGATCGGGTTTGGAAAAAGAACTGAGGGTTATGATCCTAATGTAGAAAATGCCGGAGTATTCACTCCCAAATGGGCTTTAGAAAGAATTTGGAGACATACGCTGCCGTGTATCAGCTTTAATACACTGGGTTGGGGTTATTATATACCAAATTTATTTAAATCTGATTATAAGCTGATGCTGAAAGCAATACCCCTGCTTTTCCCCATAATACTTATGCTTATACCGTTGTTTCATCCATCCAGAAATCGTTATGATTTCATGTTCTTTGGATTTTTGTTGATGAATCTAATATTATATTTCCCGTTTTATTTTGAAGGTTCTACGTGGGGAGTTACGCCGGTAAATGCACGTTATTACACGGAATGTACCCTTTTGGGTATCATACCCCTTGTTGCAAGGGGTATGTGGATTGTCTATGGATGTATAAAGAAATTATCTACAAAGCTGATCCCTATCATGGTTATCTTGCTTGTTTTGCTTACCGCGAATACTGTTTATACTTATGTTTACATCGGTAAACCCTATATAAACTGGGGGCATGTTTATCAGGATCTGCCTATCATGGTTGAAGAAGCCGATATTCATAACGCGGTAATATTCATTAAAAATCACCGGGGCGCGCCTATAGGTGATTATCCCTTTGAACCTTTGGAAAAAGCTGATATTGTTTATTTTAAGCTGGGGCCATCAAAGGTCTGGCGATTGACTAACAGCGATTGGAAGGAAGTTTATAATCAATATTTTACAGGCAGAGATGCCTATATGTATGAGTCGGGGAAATTATTTCCTTTGGAATTATAGACTATTTAATCGCTAAAAAATGACAATATAAGTTTCGCATATAAGGAATGACAACCAAGTGATATTTAAATTTTAATCCATCAGCCTTGGGTTATACTGCCTTGCTTCAGGTCTGTATCCGCTGAATTTCTCAGGATCAAGGGGTTCGGGAGTATATATGTAAATATATCTATCCCAGGGGTTGTATAATACTAATTCCTCCCTTTTATCTCCGCATACATCTGCGGGTATACAGTGATACCATCCCATTCTGGATGGCCCTACAGGCTCTGGTAGTTCCGGCATTACATATACCTGATTACCATATCCGTCAAATAACATGCCGCCGTTATACAATATTGCTGCTTTATCAGGGCCGTTCCAGTATACTACTTCCATGCCTGTGTTGTTGGGGGAATAATTCAGGTTGAATTTTCGCAGGACTTCGCCTTTGTTACTGACTACAATTACGTCAGTATTATGGGCATTATACCTGATTATCATCTCCGGGCCTTCTGAATCAGGTAGGAAGTTGGCAACTCTGGCTTCCTGGCCGTGAGGAACTATCTCCTCACTCAGCTTTAATATGACATTACCCTCATGATCCATCACATGACCAAAACCGGAGCATATAGCCCTCATGTTGCCTTTGTCCCATTGTGTAATAGCAACAGAATCCATGTGCCATCCCAACTGTTTTTCCCATAGTGGATCACCTTCGGCACTTATGAGATAATAACCCCCGTTTACTTCGTCTTTGCCGTCACCGTTTATGTCTCCTACAGATGGTATATACGCAGAGCATTTGCCGTATTCGTTCCATTTTGTTGTATATTTCCAAAGCACATTTAGATCATCATCAAAGGCAACCAGAGTATCTCCCAGCTTAATTACAAAATCCCGGGGTTTTTCATTTCCGCGAAAGTTTGCCAGCAGAATTCTCTGGTGTACCCAGTTGGGACCGCTTCCGCTTCGATTGGTTAATTCCGGAGGAGCGGCTTCTTTTTTTACCTCACCGGTCTGACCGCTTCGGATCTGGACAACAACATCCTTTAGCTCATCCGGTTTGCTTTCTATATCAGGATTATGAAACAGGCATATAACCTCAGTCTTACCATCGGCATCAATATCATGAATGGCGGCAGGGCCTGGCCTTACGGGCTGTAGACCATCATCGCCAACCTTCCATAGAATTCTTCCATCCAGATTAAAGGCAGCCATGAATACGGGCTTGGTTCCATCGGTATTTCGGAATATGAGAAAATCCACCTGATCGTCACCATCAAGGTCACCTATCCGGACATCGCCACCGTAGGTTTGCATGTTACCGTCTTCGTCTTTGGAAGTGGTTAACAATTCTTCCGGAATATTTAATTTTTTGTATAGTATTGGTTTGCCATGTTTTTCCTGCATGGTATTTGATGCTCCTATAATGGTTATTAGAATGAGGCTTATGATTGTATTCATTTTAAGAAGAGAAAAGCGCATTAAATTATATGATTTGTAATCGTTAAAAAATGAAAGCAGATCTACTGGATTCCTGCTTTCGCAGGAATGACAGGAAAAGTAGGTTTTTCTTTTATAATTTGTTATCTTTCTTCATTGCCACATTAAACCGGGAAGAACCCTATTTTTTAAGAATTACGATTTGATCTATTTAAAGCTTAATTCCCATCTCTGTCAATACTTCCCTTATTGCTGATAACAAAGCCTTTACATCCGATTCAAATATACGCCCGATATTACCTATGCGGAAGCAGTCGGCATCGGTTACTTTACCGGGATATATGACAAAATCCCGATTGTTTAAAAGCTGGTAGAATTTTTCAAAATTAAAATCAGGATGTTCTGGATAGAGGAATGAAGTGATTATGTATGCCTGGTCCTCAGGTTTCAGGTATTCCTTAAAACCCATTTCCCGCATGCCTTCCACCAATACCTCATAGTTGTGTCTGTATCTTTCTGCCCGGCCGGGTACCCCGCCCTCTTCTTCCAATTCCCGAAGGGCCTGGGCATAGGCCAACAGGACATGGGTGGGTGGTGTAAACCTGAACTGACCGTTGGATTCCAGCCCTTTCCATTGGGCCAGAATGTCAAGACTTAGACTGCGCGCATAGCCTTCAGTTTCCAAAAGGGAATCTCTCTTTGCCAGTATGAAGCTGAATCCCGGTACGCCCTCAATACATTTATTGGCTGAAGATACCAGATAATCTATATTGTAATGGGCAAGATTGAAGGGAATTGCACCAAAACTACTCATGGCATCAACGAAATATTTACAGTTGTGTTTTTTGGCTAATTCACCGATCTCTTTAATGGGATTGATGATCCCCGTTGTAGTCTCACAATGGACTATGTTTACATGGGTGATGGAATTATCAGAATTCAGTAAATTCCCAACTTCTGCAAGATCAGGTTTGCTGTTTTCGGGATATTGCAGAACGGTTTTATCTATATTCAGTATTTCCGCTATTTTAGCAATACGCCGACCATAAGCCCCGTTTACTATAATAAGCCATTTACCGTTGGGTGGGGTGACGGATGATAATACAGCTTCAAGGCCGAATGTTCCGCTTCCCTGCATTATTATGGCTTCATAAGCTTTATCTTCCACTTCGCCCACTTTTAAAAGCGCGGATCGTATTTCCCTTATGACGCTGATAAATTCAAAATCCCTTGATCCCAGGTCTCTTAACATGGCCTGTTTAATTGTCATGCTGGTAGTTAAGGGGCCGGGAGTAAACAAGACTTTGTCCTTTGCTTTTTTAATTTTTTTATCCATTATTCTGCGCTGGTTATCCTCCAGTTTCCGTCCTGCTCCTTACGGAGGTTAAAGGTTAAAATTCCCGATCTTCTCAGGGGGTTGCCGTCAGCCACAGCAACACAGTCCAGAGTGTAATTGACCTCTGCTGTTGCTTTGTTACCTTCCGGATCGACGTATATTTTGAGATCCCGGAAGGTTATATTTATCTTTGTATATTCCTCAAAGAATTTAGCGGCTTTTGCCTCAATATCAGCTTTGCTTTTACCATCCAGAGTGGTAAATTCGTCAGAGAAATTTGATACTACCTGTTCCAGATTTTCGTTATCATATCCCTGTTCGTAGCTGTCCAGAACTTTCATTACAGCTTGTTCCTCCGGTGATGGCTGTCTTTTACCCACAGGTAATAGATTTGGTGATTCTTCCATAGATACCTCGGCAATATGGTCAGGATCGCACCAGGCTTCTATTTCTATTACCCGGGCTGAACCGGTAACATCATATACTGTCTTTCCCCCAAAGGCCGTCAGGCTGTAGGTTCTTTCGATGTCATTGCTGGATATGGGAACCAGACGAATCCTGTTTGTTACAAGATTGCCTTTGATCTTATGGACTATTTTACCCTTTTTGTTGTCTTTGATTGTATACTGCCTGTCAAGAGTTCCGTTTGTCACTTCGATCCCTTCCCATCCAGTGCCGTGCCAGTATTCAAGTCTGTAGGTTTTCAGGCCATATTCCTCAGCCGGATATTTGGGAGAATCTATAGTATAGACTACCAGCTCCCGAATCTGTCTTTTACCCGGAAGGTTTACCTGTATGTATGTACGACTCAGCAAGTCGTCAAGACGAAGGTGAGATAAATTACCCTCCCAGCCGCCTCCGTCATCCCAATCCAGGGAGGATGTATCGCCGTCAATGACTTCGCTTGGTGGGTGTTCCGGGTCGTTATCCGGTGATTCAGCCGTTGCACCTTTGCTTGCCAAAGCGCAATTAATAAGATCACGTTTTGGTGACATGAGCATTTGCTTTGTTCTTACAGATTCACCAGAACAACCGGATAATATAAAAATTACAAAAAATAGGGATAATACTAATGAAAAAATATATTTATTGCTATTTTGCATATTTTTAATCCTTTGATAAAGGTGATGAGTTTTTCGCTATACTCAAAATGGTCAATTTTTAAAATAGCGTAGGAGCAGAAGGCGGTGCGGCTGCGACGGGTTTTTTACCGCCTATAGATAATCTTACAAGAAATCCGCCTACGCTTGAAACGGCGGCATTAATGGTTGAATTTGAGGAAATATCGTATCTGAGTCCCGCAGAAACCACGTTGTCAAGACCTATGCCGGAAAATGCCTTGAATAATGTGAGGTCAACAACAGCGGCAAAACCATCAAAGGGTATTTCTGCGCCAATGTTAATTGGTATGTCAAACCTTTTGTCCGATTGAATGGACTTGGATGAAAGATACATGCCCAGACCACCGTGAACATTTACAATATCAAAATCATAGCTGCCGGCCATGTATATCTGCATACCGATAAAGGGCATGCTGTCCTCCAGGGTATCGTCAACAAGTTCATTATCCACAGTATAACCCATCTGGACTTCACCGCCTACTGCCATATCCGGAATGCTGGCTGAAGATTTTTTTATCCTGTATTTTAATCCTATCATACCATCGACTACTACCTGGGAATATACCCTCTCTTTGTCTTCATCACTAGTCTCAAAATAGTCAGATACAATCTTGTCCGTATCCCCGGCACTGTAAGTTCCACCAAAAGTCAGATCAAGGCGTTCGGTTAAGCCAAATGTTATTCTACTTGGTATCAACCATATATCGCTTTCGATCTTCAGGTCATGCTTTTCTTTAAAAAAACCGCCCACGTCTATAGTTTGAGCCTCAACCGATTGTTTGGCAATGTCATACGGATACATACCCACAGAGAATATATAACCACCTTTGCCCAGGGTTTCTGCTGTTGGTATAAGGTTGAGGTTTACCGCTGGCATGCCACGAGCTTCCAGGCTATCTGTATATATAAGGCAACTTAGAGCTACCGTAAAAATCGTAATTATTAAAAACAACCTTTGCATGACCTTTTACCTCCAATAGGTTTATAGCTATAGAGCAGACATAATTTCTGATGGTTCGCTCTCGTCATTTGTACCGTCGGGTTTCTTTGTATTATCGTATGCTGTAATATAATAGCTTTTTGGCACAAGCGCACCCTCAAAAACCACGTATCGGTCTGAAATTAAGGTTACCGTTTCGTTAGGATCCCGCTTCCACTCTTTAAATTCCCTGGTTCCATCGGGCAACAAAGCATAGATTTTATAACCTCTGACATCTGGTTCCAGATTACGCCGCCATTCTAACCTTACTTCGTAAGTGTTCAGGCCAAGGGCAAACCTGGCTTTAACCTGAGCAGGGGGATCCGGGGGAAGGTTTGGGGAAGTGCCTTCCAGTATTTCAGAATCGCTTTCCACGCCTACAGCGTCGTATGCTGTAACTTTATAGAGCTTGGTTACTCCATCGCTTTTGAATGTTATGACGTTGTTGGGATAGTCATTTCCATCAACATAGCCCTCCACAGCCGGATCATCTATCTCTGCAATAAGGTTAAGGGGCGGCTGTTCTTCACCTTCCGTGCTTTTATAAGCTGAATATATCCTGTATCCTGCTATATCATCAGGAGCATTCAGAGAATAACCTTCCCACAGCAGACGTACAGCCAGATCAGTATCCTCCATGACCTGAACAACAGGAGCTGGCGGCGCTTCGCTTGGTATTATTTCCAGATGATACCAATCTTCCGGCAGATTCATCGGCGAGGAGGGGTCAGGAACCTCAAATCCATTAATATCGGTGTATGATAAGCGGTAGAAATAGACGTTAGTGCCATCGTTTTCCAGGCCTGTGTCGACATATTGATATGAATTCCGTTCTTCCACATTGACGGCTGGCACAGCGGCGACCTGTTGAAAATTATCCAGAGACAGATACGACCTGTATATTTTGTATTCGGCCACACCGTCAAAGCCCAGGTTTGGCCATGACAAAGTAATCTGACTGTCCCCGGCTCTGGCTTCCAATCCCGGAGGAGCGCCGCCGGTGCGTTTGTTCATGGCATCAAAGGGATTTTCCCTTTCTGTATCTTCCGAACAAGCGAAGATGGATGTTATAATCAATAAGAAAGCTACTGTATAAGCTGCTGTTTTCATTTACAATCACCTAAAAATTTCCGTTTATACCCAGGATAAAATTTCGCTGACCAATTTGAGAAGCTAAAATCTCATTCCGGGGTATTTTAATCTCTCCACCGAAAATTGGTTCCGGTTCCTGGGTTTCAGGTTTTGGTATATAAGCTGCATCAATAAGTGAAATCATGATAGCCCCTATAACCATCCCCAAACCTACTCTTGAAGCGATAATGCTTTGCTGGTGTTTTTCATCATATTCGTCAATAAAATTTTCCATATCATCCTGTATGGCAGTGTGCATGTATTTGTCATATGCAACGTTAGCCTGACCTTTAAGGACAGCGCTGGCAGCGCTGGAACCAACACCAGAGAGGAACATCAGCCATGTAAAGAACCGGGAAGCGTCAAAGGCATACAGGGGTTGTATACTCGTAGTGGAAAGAAAAATTACTAATATTATAACGATAATAGTTTTATTTAAGCGAAGGTTCATATAATTTATCCTTGATAAACAATTTAGTTCTTCCGGGTTTATTGCGGTAACAATTTGAAAAAGCTTGAAGCAGGAATTCAGAAGCTTAGGATTATGACTGGATTCCTGCCTTCGCAGGAATGACAACTCAGTGATATTATATTTTTTAATGACAAGCAAGCTATATTAATTTTTTAACGATTACAATATATATCCCTAAGTCATAAAACTATATTTTTTAGTCAAAAATTCCATTTTATCGTTAAACAGCTTCATCAGGTTTGCTTTTTCTTTTATGGAAATAGAAGAAATATACCAGTGTTCCGGTTGCTGCACCAAGGCAGTCGAATACCCAATCGTAGAAGTCAGAATGACGACCTGTAAAGAACTGGTAAAACTCGTCCAAAGCACCTATAAAAGCAGCGGATACAATTGTTAATATAACAGCGAGTAAAGTTGATATTTTATTCCGGGAGTTAATAAATCTGAATAACAATATACCGAAAATACCATATTCTGTAAAATGGGCTACTTTGTCAAAAGGCAATTGGGATTCAGTATCGGGCATGGAATCCGGGGGAATAGAAGATAATGTAAATATCAATAGTATGTATAGATATATCGGTAGTTGATTTCTAAGAAAAGAATGGGTGTTAATAAACCTCACCTCTTATTTTTTTGGGCTATTAAAGACGAAGCAACCTTCTTGATATATCGCGCCTTTGAGGTTGCTTCGCTCTGATCGCAATAACAGTCTTAGAGAATTTTCAAATTTTTACTACACTAAACCTGGAATAAATTATTCGACACCCCTGATCTTCCCCCAGCAAGTCGCTAATTTTCCTGCTGGCGCAACGGCGATAACATTTGACTTGACGTTGAAATTCTGAGCTATTTCATCATCAGTAAGCCCTCGATTGTAAAGACGCATTTCATCAAGTCTGCCATCCCAGAACTCTGTGCGGTTATTTGTCACGCCAATATTTACATCCTGCAACTGAGCATTATGATTGGCCGGCTGGTCAGAGGTTAGCATTTCCCCATCCATCCACAGGCTTCTTGTAGTACCATCGTATTGAGCTATAAGATGATGCCATTGACCGCTTATGTCTCCAGTTGCGTGATCCAGATCGTTACCCCACCAGTAATGGCGGAAACCGTTGACATCAGTTCCAATACGCAGGGCGTTTACCTGATTACTACTTCCCCAGGCTCCCCAGCCGATTATACCGCCAATTTTCATCATGTCTGTAAAGAACCATACCTCTATGGCATATTCATCTTCTCCCACCGGGATATCCTGTGGATTTTCAATATTAACAAAATCCCCTGCGCCATCCAGTTCCAGCGCGCCGCCGATCATACCATCACCAGTTGATGTTGCATCGGCCTTTAGAGTTCCGTGATTTTGGCCCCAGGTATCTCTTAATGTGTCACCATCAAAAGTGTTTTCATCAAAAGTCCAGAAGCTGATAAGACCGTCTGTAACAAATTCCTGCGCTTGGATATTACTAACAAACAAAAATATAGTAGCAACAGTTGTTAAAATTATCCAATTATAATATTTTGTTTTAAACATCCTCATACCTCCTTGAATAATTCCTATAACTTTTAAGTATTAGTTAGATTTTATCAGAATGTCATTAAAGAGTCAACAATAATGACAACCAAGCCAAACATAAAATTTATGTCCGTGAAAACTTTGGCTCTTCCGGTTTGAGTATGGTAATAATTTGAAAATTTTCTCAGCTTGTCATTCCTGTGGATACAGGAATGACAAATAGGGGATATTTTTTCTTAATTGGACAATGTTTTTTACATTTCCACACTCAGGTCGGAAGAGCCAAAATTTTCAAAGGTGCTAAAAATCCCCCTCATCCCCTTATTAAGGGGAAAATGGGCTTCGTCCATTAGAGGAAAAGCTGAATATATTTTCCGATAATTGCTTAATTTTTAATGATCAAGTTATTATAACTTATAGCGGAAGTTTAACGATTTCCCCAATTTCCGCTGATTCATACGCCGCAAGGACAAGCTCAAGACTTCTCCGGGCTTCATGACCATTGGTAAGGGGTTTTTCGCCGCTGTTAATACACTGGCCAAAATGACGGAGTTCCTCAGTGAATGAACCGGCTTCAGGGACATCCAGTTTTACATATCCATCTGCACTATCCCAGAACAGCCCATTAATTCGGTATACGCTTCCTTCAGTTCCATATACCCATGCGCCCTCATACCAGGGGGCTTTGCGAACTGCCCATATTACCGTGGCTTCGCCAATACAACCTGATTCAAAATTGACACTCATTACAGCCGCTACTTCACCTTCCATACGATCAGGTTGATTCACCTGAAAATTGGCTACATGCGAGACCTCACCACCGAACCATCTGAGAAGGTCAACCCGATGTATACCTGAACCGATAAGCACACCGCCGCCCAGTTTGGCTTTTGACCTGATCCAGTGCCCCTTCGGGAGCATAACGTTCTGGTTATGGTCAATTCTGATGCAGAGCAGCTCTCCCAATTTACCATCATCGATCATTTGCTTTATCATCTCATGAGCTGGATCATAACGCTCATTTAAGGCTACCATCAGTATTGTTCCGGCTTTTTCTGCCGCAGAGATCATGCTGTCGGCTTCATTAAGATTTACAGCTATAGGTTTTTCCACGATAACATGCTTGCCTGCCTTCGAAGCGGCGATACTTACCTCTGCATGTAAATCATGGGGCAGACAAATATCAACAGCATCTATATCAGCTTCCTTTAGCATCTTTGCATAGTTTGTATAGACTTGATCCGCATCCACTTGTTTAGCTCTTTCAGCCGCAGCTTCCTCTGATACATCGCATGTTGCTTTGACTTTTAACAATTCTTTCAGGCTCTGGTAACCCCGGGCATGGGCTCTGGAGATTCCACCGCAACCTATTAGACCTATTTTTATGGGTTTCATTATTTTTCCTCCACAGGTTTCCACCATATAGCAAATGTAACCACATCCTCCGGGCCGGGATTTTTGATGGAATGTAAAGCTTGCGCTGGTATGTGCAATAAATCTCCCTTGTTCAGGGGTGAGACTTCATCTTCAATAGTCATCTCCGCTTTACCTTCCACAATAAAATACAGTTTTGACATCTCAGCCCTTTCCGGTTTCTGCTGCATTCCGGGCTTCAGGTATCCCCAGGCTGAACCAAAAGTAGCTTTTATTTCACTGCCGCCAAAAGCCCCTTGTGCAAATATAGTTCCTTCATGGGCTGGCTGCATTTTTGTTTTATCCAGGGTTTTAATTTGCATTATAATTTTACCTCCGTTTTATTGATACAAATTACTGATGGTTATGAATATTATTTTCCATTTTCCCTAACTCTCACATCAACAGAAAGTTGACAATATTTCTAATCAATACTGATATTTCTAAAATTAACTAAAACCAGATGTTGCAGTGCTTAAAGAGACACTAGCAAATGAAAATGCTATCAGGCTGTCATTCCTGCTTCAAGCTTTTTGAAAAAGCTTGAAGCAGGAATGACATAGAACTATATTTTTTGAGCATTTTCATCTGTTTCTTCATGCTGAATTCTTATAAACATTGGTTTTAGAGATTTTTTAGAATTCTCAGTCAATATAATTGCTGCTAACTGACCAATACAGAAATAACAGAATATAATATACATGTCAAGACCTTTTATCTGATGCCAAATATAAATTGCTTCGCTTTGCTTGCAATGACATGTATAATAAGTTTTTGAATTGTTCAGAAGTCTTTAAAGCATAAATTTTATTCTTGGGTTTACCAAAAATGGTTGATATTTGGAAGATTTATCTGATATAATGATAGGAAACTGCCTAAAGCTCTAGAAGGATTATAAATATAAATAAGCTGTTTTAAGTTATGACATTCTGGGAAATATTATTACTTGCTTTTATTCTGGGTATTGATGCTTTTTCAGTGGCTCTTGCCGTAGGTGCATGTGGAAATAAACGAAGTCAGGTATTTCGACTTTCACTGGGTTTTGGTTCTTTCCAATTTATGATGCCCATTGTTGGATGGTTTTTAGGTAAAAAGGTTTTATCATTAATACAAGGATATGATCACTGGATAGCTTTTGGCCTGCTATTTATAATTGGTGTTAAAATGATATACGAAGCTGTTCGACATCAACCAGAAAAGATCAAATGTGATCGTACAGCGGGCTTAAGCCTTATAGGTCTATCTATTGCTACCAGCATAGATGCGCTTGGTGCAGGGATTGGAATGGGGATACTAAAGACATCCTTGCTCTATCCATGCACAATAATAGGAATTACCGCCGGTCTTATGACATTAACAGGTATGAAACTAGGTGGTATCATGTCATCTATAGTTGGTGAACGTATAGAAGCTGTAGCTGGAGTCGTATTAATTATTCTATCCATAAAAATGCTAACTGTATAGCATTATTATAGATTAATAGGCAGTTTTCCGAACTCATTGATAGTTTTTAAAATCGTATAAAAGCTCTCCCTCCATCTATTTTCCGGTACGTTTTCCGTAATTCCCATAATAAATCTATCACCAGGAGCAGCATCTTTGAGAATCTGCTTTGTTGTTTCCGCAATAATTTTGGGGCTTTGCAGATGCACAGAGGATGGATAATTTATAAACAGCACCTTACCGGGCCAGATTTTCCGCGCATCGGCTACACTCATGTCAGTGTCAGGGGCCGGGGTAAATGCTTCGATCCAGTCCAGGGGAGATTCGCCCACTTCCTTTGCCCAGAGCATGTTATTAGCATCCAGATGACAGCCTAATAGCTTTCCCTCTTCATGAAATACTGCTGCCACTTCCTCCCAATGGGGTATAACAAAATCCATAAATCGCTGTTTACCCAGCACTTCCGGTGAATAATTTCCGCCGCACTGAATAACCTTAGCTGGAGATTTTGCCACTATGGAGTATATTTCCCGTCGGTTTTCGGCCATGATGTCGTGTAAAGCAATAACCCGTTCTCTTCTTTCCGCCCATTCTATACTGAAAGTTTCAATTCCCATAATACTATACATAATATCGTGTATCGGTGATCCCGGTGCACCGGTCTTGAAGAAAGCTCTACCATCATTTTGTTCCAACGCTTTCTGAAAAGGTTCATAATTGGGATAATATTCTCTGTCTTTCATCATGAATTCGATAGCTTCGTAATCATCTGGACTTTTAAACATCATCTCTTCCCGCCAGGAAGTTCCCTCTGTTCTTGGTGCAGGAATTCTTTTGTTCATGGATGTAAGATTACCCTTTGGGGTTTTAATTATAGTTCTATTGTATGTTGCATTACCTTTTTTAAAACTCTGGCTTTCGGTTTTAACATTTGGACTTACCGAGCTATATACACCTCTTGAATCAATTACACACATACCCTCATTTAAAAGTTTTTCCCGCATTTCACATTCTGGAACCCTCCACCCTTTAAGTGCAAAAGGTATAACATCAACCATTTCTCCATTAAATATGGCCTCGATTTTTTCTAAGCAGTTCATATCTTCACTCCATTGTATTTACGTTACGTATTATTTTTGGTTCTTCCGGGTTCAGTGTGGTAATAATTGAAAATGCTCTCAGCTTGTCATTCCTGCTTTCGCAGGAATGACAGCATAAAGAAGTTTCTTATCTTTACCATACTGAACGCGGAAAAGCCTTATTTTTTTACCAATTAACTATTAAAATTCCAGCAGAATCTTTAAAGCGTTATCACTCCTTTGAATAGCCATCTCAAAGGCTTTCTGAATATTTTCCAGCGGCAATACATGTGAAATAATTTGAGAAATATCTTCAATATTATGCTCCACAAATTTCACTGCTTCCGGAAAATCTGTGGGTACATGAGGTCCAACAGCAGCCACAAGATTTAACTCTTTTCTGAAAAATTCATTGAATTGTAAATCATAGTTGTTTTCTCTCGGTACACCAAAGACCAGCACCATGCCTTTTCTTCGGGTCAATGAAATACAATCGTTGACAGCTTTTGAACTGCCGACAGCTTCCACCACCAGATCAAGCATATTACCTTTTGATATTTCCCTGACATCTTTAACAAAATCAAGTTGTGCTCTGTTTACTGTATGCGACGCACCGATCTTTTTGGCTATATTAAGACGATATTCCATCAGATCGATTCCAACGACAGTATCTGCCCCCATGCTTTTCATCATCATGGTGAATAACATACCAATTGATCCCTGCCCGACTATGCCTACCTTTACGCCTGACATATCCCATAATTCTATGTTAATGTCCAGTGTCTCTGTTTCAGGAGACCGCAGTGTGGACAGAAATATCTTCCGACAGGCATGTATTACAGTTCCCAAGGTTTGGGCCAAAACTAATTCCTTCCGCAATTCCCTGTCAGGTAACCTGACAGTAACAAAAGGAACAGAGAGAAAATATTCGGCAAATCCCCTGGCGCTGAGCGGCAAAGCCAATACATTATCACCTTCTTTATATTCACTGCACCGAGATTGAATAACTGTACCAATACACTCATGTCCCGGATCACCGGGTGGCAGAGGATAATTCATCTGTCTCTGGTTCAGGAAAAAAGGAAAATCGCTGCCACATATGCCGGTGTATTTATTCTTTATAAGTATTTGACCAGTTTTAACTTCTGGTATGTCTACATCTTCAATTTCTATCCTCATGGGTTCGACAATTCTGGCAGATCGCATGTTTTTATCCTTATCTATAGAGTGAGGACAACATATCCCAGAATCCGGGAAAAGAGGTGTCCACGCAATTAATATTTTCAATTGTAGTCTCTGAATCTGCAATAAGTCCCGCAATAGTCATAGACATGGCCATTCTATGGTCGCCATGACTTTTACACAAACCTCCAGCCAGTTCAATATCACCTTCAATAACCATCCCATCTTCAAGCTCCGCTATCTTTGCACCCAGGTTGCGAAGTTCTGACACCGTTGCAGAAATGCGATCAGTCTCCTTAACCCGGAGTTCGATTGCATCGCTAATTTTTGTTTGCCCTTGAGCCTGAGTAGCAGCTACAGCTACGAGGGGTATTTCATCCAGCATCCTAACTATCAGATCACCGTTGAAGTCGCATCCCTGCAAACTGGATGAACATGCCCGGATGTCGGCTACAGGCTCTCCTGATTCTTCCCGCTGGTTCTCCATGGATATGTCTGCTCCCATCATTTTCAAGGCTACCAGAATGCCATCCCGGGTCGGATTAATACCAACATTTCGGACAACTACCTCTGAGCCGGGACAAAGCACCGCAGCGGTTATGAAATAAGCGGCTGAGGATATATCTCCGGGAACTATAACTTTATGACCAGAGAGCTTTGGTCTACCTTTAATCATCCGATTCAGACCCGACGATATAACTTCTGCACCAAAGGATCTCAGCATACGCTCAGTATGATCCCTGGATTCCGCTGGCTCTGTTACCGTAGTTTCACCTTTGGCATATATGCCGGCCAGAAGTATACAGGATTTTATCTGGGCGCTAGCTACCGGGGTTTTATATTCAACAGGGTTGAGATTTCCCCCTATTATAGTTAAAGGAGCTTTTTCTCCCTTTCTGCAATAAACCTGAGCACCCATCATTCTCAGGGGTTTTGCGATTCTGCCCATAGGCCTGCTTCTGAGAGAATCATCACCGGTCAAAACCGAATAGAAAGGTTGACCAGCCAGAATACCGCTTATGAGGCGCATGGTTGTGCCAGAATTACCTACATCCAGCACATCATCAGGCTCATGAAGTCCATTAATTCCTACACCATGAATAGTCAGTATACCGGGCTCATTTTCATCAATCTGAACACCCATTTTCCTGAAAGCCTTAACCGTAGCTATGCAATCTTCACCAGTCAAAAAGTTTTCAACCTGTGTAATATCTTCGGATACAGAGCCTATCATAACTGACCGGTGTGATATGGATTTATCTCCGGGAGGATATATTTCTCCTGATAAATTCTCCTGAGGTTCAATAGTAATTTTATTTGACATATATTATTCTCCTGAAAATGCGGATGTCATAAAGGTTTTCAATTTGTATTGACACGGCATGCTGTTTCAATACAACCGTTTAAACGTTTATTCTGGCTTTTCCAGGTTCAGTGTGGTAAAGATAAGAAACTGAACCCGGAAGAACCATATTTTAAAAAAACGGCGAAACTATATATTGAAAAATGTTATGTTATTATATATCATATACCACATACACTCAATTCTTTAAAATTTGGCTTCAACAATAGGATTATAAAATGGAAAAATTCGCGCCGCTAAATTTAACAAAAGATGAACTTATTGATTATACTCAGGAATGGAAAGGAGAAAGGTTTCCTGATGGTAGACCCAAAGTTCCTGATAATATACTTGAGCGAATGAAAAACGTCACAATAACCCAGGCGTGGGGAGTTCTTCAGGGTGCTGGATATAAATGGCAGTATGAGGGAAACTGGACATGCACTCATCCCGGCAAGGTGCTGGTCGGAAGAGCTTTGACCGCTGTCTATATGCCCCGGAGACCTGTGATCAGGAAGATTATGGAAGAAAAAGGACAAAAAGCAGGCTGCATTGGTGATCAGATTTCATGGCCCATTGATATGCTGGTTAAAAAGGATGTATATGTTGCTGATGTTTATGGTAAGATCGAAGAGGGGCCTATTATTGGCGATAATCTTTCAACGGCTATACTGGCAAATTCGGGAAATGGAGTGGTGCATGACGCTGCTGTAAGAGATATTGCCGGTATAGAGGAAATGCCTGATTTCATCAGCTTTGTCCGAGGTTGGCATCCCAGCTACGCTTCCCCTACTATTATGCTTATGGGGGTTAATACGCCTATACGAATTGGTCAGGTAACAGTTATGCCCGGTGATGTGGTTCTGGGAAGGGATGGTGGGGTTATATTCATACCGCCGCATCTTGCTGAAAAAGTTGTAAAAACTTCAGAGCTTGTAAGCCTTCGGGATGAATTCGGCAAAGGTCGTCTTAGGGAAGGAAAATATACTCCGGGTCAGATAGATGCCCGATGGACTGATGAGATTGAAAAAGATTTCTCCCGATGGCTTGAAAGTCATATGGATGAACTACCTGTGCCAAGAGAAGCTATACAAGAACTGCTTAAGGAACGCACATGGTAGCGGATCAGAGATTATAAAAATGAATTACTTGGTTTAAGAGATATGAGATTATACTTTTACATACATAGAAGTCTTAAAAATCCCAACATTGGAGGAAAACTGAGTAAAAATTCAGGATGGTGCTGTCTCATCTGATGGCAAAGGTCTGGGGAAGTTATTTGCATGGAATATTCGATAACGACGGATTTCGTATGGTCTTTGTCAACTACCTGCGAAAGAAAAAAGGGCTTAAGATTATAAATGAGTCTGAAGGTTTTATATTCAATCATGACAAACAAAAACAATATGATCTTTTGGCGGAAAACGTTCGTGAGCATCTGGATATGATTAAAATTTATCAGATACTTAATGAAAAAAACATTTGACATATAAAATTAGATGTGTTAGAATCTACAACGTTAGAATTTTAGAACTAGGTGCTAACATTGTTAGCGAAGAGGGAATGTGGTGAGAATCCACGACTGTCCCCGCAACTGTAATTGGCATTGAATATCCATCGTTAATAGTCACTGGTTTTTTCCTGCAACGGGTTATGAACCGGGAAGGCTGATGTATGGGCCATAAGTCAGGAGACCTGCCTAGTTTCGTTAGCTTGTTTAAAGGCCTCGGTGAGAAGGGCTTGCAGGTGATTGATGAATGGTTTTATTTCACTTCAGAGATATTTCTTCCTGTAACGTTTCTCCCAGAATAAGCTTTAAATAACTACATCCAAAATTTAATTGATTACGGCCTAATATGCCTGTTAAGCATCTTTGCATAGTTTGATATTTTATCGCAAAGCAGGTGATTAATATCAGTATATCTGCTTGCTTATTATACTTTAGAGGTAGGGTATTCTGGTCGTTTACCAGTTTAAAAGAATGAGATGGTGAGGTTTTTATGAAGTATTTTTATCTCAGCATCGTGTTTATGGTATTGCTATTTATACCTGCAATTTCGTTATCACAGGATGATACTACTGAAGTTTCAGGGAGATTGTTGTAACCGGCACAAGGACGGAGCGTGTTATCTCCGATTCTCCGGTTTTAACCCAGACTGTAAGCGAAAGACAATTGCGGGAAGAGCCATATTTACATATCGGTGAAGCTCTGGAAGATGCTACCGGTCTTTATGTCCAGGACGATCCCATAGGTGGAACTGGATATCTGAAAACCCTCAGTATACAGGGCATGGATAAGCGTAGAGTGCTGGTTTTGGTAAATGGTAATCCTGTATTTGGAAGTTACGCCGGCAGGATGAATCTGGCAAATTTTGGAGTTGGTGGAGTAGAAAGGGTTGAAGTTGTTAAAGGCCCTTCATCTTCATTATATGGTTCTGGCGCAATTGGCGGAAAGGATTGATTTTACAGCCAATGGTGGGAGTGACAATTTCCTAAATGGTATTACGGTAATAAGCGCCATGCACGACCTTAATCTGGCTTCAATGTTTTGTGATGAAATATTGATGATGGGAGGTAAAAAAAATCCAGGCAGGAGGCAATGTGAATAAAGTCTTGACAAAAGAAAATATAAAGTTGGTCTATAAAACACCGGTGGAAGTAAAAAATCAGGATAATGGAAAGCCATTTATAAACCTTGAAATACCAGCGGCAAAATCTCTGGTTCTGTAAAAATAGAACAAAATACAGGAGTGGGTATTGTTAGCTTAGCTTTCTGAAATGCCATTCAGACCTTCTGCGAATTAATAGAAAATGCTGATATCCACTCCTATTCTTAATTTTATAGGTTATTCCGGGTTTAGTTTGGTAAATATAAGAAACTATTTATGCTGTCATTCCTGCGAAGGCAGGAATCCCTTCTCTATACGGATCTACTGGATTCCTGCCTTCGCAGGAATGACAAGCTGAGGGAATTTTCAATTATAACCACACTGAACCTGGAAGAGCCATTTTATATAAAGGAATTTTTAATGAAGCAGAAAATATTTGTAGTTATTGTTGTTATCGTCGCTGTTGGATTTTTGATAATTTTTAGCCAATATTTATCAAAAGAAGGCAATAAGGAAACTGTTGATAACTCTAATGACCTGGCAGATATTAAAACCCCGCAGATTGATGATAAGCTGACTTATCCAGCTACTATTACAGATTTAAAAGGACACCACATCACTCTAGATAGCCCACCACAAAAGATAATTGTAACGTCGTCAGAAGCCGCCTTTGTCTAATTGTCTCAAGACAGAATTCCTTGTCTGATGGTATGATATCTGCTCTAGTGCTGCTTTCATTTTGGCTGACGGCAGGTCTTTCCGTCCTAACCTTGCATTTACTCATTCTGACAGTTCTGGCAGATTCGCCAGTGGGTTACACTTTAACTCATAAGCTACTGCTTCCAAAACTGAACTGTCCACTTTCCGCTTCCTGGTCAGGTAATCCAACAGATCACATCCACTGTCGCTTTATAGACTGCACAACGATATCCATGCTTATCTTTTGACTGTGAGTCTTTCCTGTTGACACTTACATAGATTAGTGTTACTATTATAAAAATCGTAGCACAAAAATATAAATATGTTGCATACAAGGTGGTGATTTAGATGTCAGATTTGGTACGCTTTGGTGTATCTATCAATTCAAATCTACTAGAGCGGTTCGATAAACTCATAGATGCCAAGGGATATGATAATCGCTCTGAAGCCATAAGGGATATGATAAGAGAGCATCTGGTAGAGCAGGAATGGAAGGCTGACGTTGAGACAATTGGTGCAGTTACAATTGTCTACAACCATCATGTCAGGGAGTTAAGCGAATCCCTTATAGCGCTTCAGCATGATCATCATTCAGCCATAATATCATCAATGCACGTCCATATAGATCACCATAACTGCCTGGAAATAATAGTCATCAAGGAAAAAGGTAGTAGAGTGAAGGAGATCGCTGATCAGCTTATAAGCACAAAGGGCGTTAAGCACGGTAAGCTGACCATGACTACAACAGGTAAGGGTTTGGAATAAAATAGTTCTGAATGAGGAGGAGATAATGTTCAGAGGAATTTTCTTGTCTATTTTGGTTTTGTTTGTGCTTTTTCCAGAATTTGGCTTAGCTGAGGAGGATCAAGAAAAAGGGGAATACATTACGCTGGAAGAAATACTGGTTACAGCTAAGAAGCTGGAAAAGATCCAAAGGGATGAGGTAAAGGTGGATGAATCAACAACTCCTGTTGGCGCAAATCCGGTGGATATACTTCGGAATGAAGCAGGGATTGATGTAAACAGACTCAGCCTATATTCTCCAACAAGCAAGATGATGAAACTCAGGGCTTTTGACACTGAAAAAACTCTGGTAACTCTGGATGGGAGACCCCTCAACGGAGCAGGAGTGCGCGGCGGATATCAGGTGGATTGGGGGATGATCCAGCTACAGGATGTGGAAAAGATCGAAGTTATTAAGGGTGCAACATCAGCCGAATATGGCAACACCCTAGGCGGTGTAATAAATGTAGTTCCCAGGATGCTTGAGGAAAAACTGCGATTGAAGCTCAATTCTGGTGCAAAAAGCTATAATACATACAATGTTAATGCTTTTGCATCTCATAAGATTGGGCTTTTTGGATTTACGCTGGGCGCAGGTTATCTGGATACAGATGGATTTCTTAGAAACAGCTTCACCCAAAGGGCTGATTTTTCGCCAACCCTTTATATTTATCTGCCGGATAGCGGGAAGTTGAAATTTTCCTTGCGGTATTCCAATGGGGAATATGGTATGCCCATAGCCAACAAAGCTGATAGTCCATATTATAATTCTGATTATCCTGAAAGCGATGGCTCGCGGCTGGTGGGCCCCGGATTTGGAATGCAGAAGGGAAAAAGTGAAGGTGACAATAGCTACGTCTGGAAAGCGAGATATGAGGCAGATGTGGCTTTTGACAAGTCTTTAATGGATGTAAGAATAGAAGCCAGATTATATGGCAATTACGAGGACAGGATAGACTATTTTTATGCTATGGATGATCCCGCTCTTCTTTTTCTTGAGAGAAGAGCGCCTTCGGATACCTCCTGGGGATGGTCGCTAAAAACAGGAAAAGAAATTTCGCAGCACGCTGTAAAAGGCGGTCTGGAAGGTAATTACATGGGTTACGAGGGAACCGAATATCTTAGCTATAACATGGATTATCTCACCCAGGAGCCTCAGGATTCAGAAGACAGACGCAATATATCAAAGGTCAATTCTGCATTTTTGCAAGATAGCTGGGCTGTCCTTTCTAATCTGGATGTTTATCTAGGTATGAGGGTTGACGGCTATAATGCTTCAGGTGGCGGAGACGCTTCAGGTGATGTTGCAGACACAACTTTTTCACCCAAACTGGGTATCTACTTTTCACCAATAACTTATATTAATACTTTCGCCACCGCCGCAAGAGCCACAAAATTCCCTATTATACCCAAATATTACTGGTATTACAACGGCTATCAGCCGGAAAAGGACGGGATTGACAGAAAACCTTTGACTTATGAAGATGCTCTGCAATTTGAGGTTGGCGGAAGTTACAGGGGCATAAGAGATTCTGAAATCTCATTGAAGGGTTACTATTACGATGTAAAGGATTATCTCAGGTGGATATTTGGATACAAGCCCAGCCGTGTTGTCTATAATTTGGACTATGTGAGAATTACCGGCGTTGAATTTGAAATCGGAAGCATGATCTACAGCGGCCTTTTTGGTTTTGCCAATTATACATGGCAGAGAACAGAAAAAGCGGGAGATATACTGGATAAGAGCAACATATCGGATCAACTGGGTGAGATACCAGCTAATAAAATTAACCTCGGTTTGGAATATAGACCCGGCAATGGAGGATTTGCCAAACTGACGGTTAAGTGGGTGGATGAGAGAAAAGTTCCTATCAACGCCGCCAATTTAGAGGAACTGGGGTTAATGGACAGCTACACTCTCTTGAATGGCATAATCAGGTATCCTATACTGAAGAATCGTTTCATGATTTATGCCGGTTGTGAAAATATTCTGGATACCGATTATCAGGAAAGCTACGGTTATCCTATGCCCGGAAGAATGTTTTATGGCGGACTGGAAATGGCTTACTAAGCGAGAAGGAGACGCAGAATGGATAATCCAAGGGCTAATATTGAAAATTTGATAATGGAAGGAGATCTTGAAGGACTTCTCAAAGGAGCGGCGGAAATACATGGTCACTACTGTCCCGGTCTGGCTATCGGTGTTAAGGCTGCGTATATCGCCTGCAAGCGTCTGGATATTATCCACAGTGATGGCATGGAGAAAATAATGGCCGTTACAGAGTGTAACAACTGCTCTGTTGATGGTATCCAGTATGTAAGCGGATGCACTCTGGGTAACAATGCTCTGATTTATAAAGACCTGGGCAAAACTGCTTTTACATTCTATAAGCGAGGCGGAAAAACTGGTTTGCGTCTGGTGGCGAAAAGTTTCTCCGATGGCTCAGACGATCCCCTGGAAAAAGAAGCTGATGCCCTTTTCGATAAGGCAGTTAAAAGAAGGGAAGAACTTACGCCGGAAGAGAGCAGAAGATTCAAGAAACTATGGGAAATAAGGTCACACAGAGTTTTGAATGCCCCGGAAGATAAGATATTCAGTATTGAAACTGTAGATGAACCGGATGTGGAATATGCACCTATATACAACTCCATAAGATGCTCCGTATGCGGTGAGAACGTGATGGAGACCCGCGTCAGGATGAAGGACGAAAAGCCCGTCTGTATCCCTTGCGCCGGGGAGGAATATCGCATGATAGTTGGCAGAGGTATTAGAAATGCATAGAACAATGAAACTACTTATTTTAGCAATATCGGTATTTTTTGTCGCTTCGAATGCTTCCGCCGCACTGGCTGTCACCTATACTGTAGCAGATCCGACAGGTGATTGGGGATACCCATCCCCTTATGGCATGTATCCCAGAGGGCCTGGATATGTAAGGATGAGTTTCATCTTTGATACCCTCATCTGGAAGGACAAAAACGGCATAATCCCCGCCCTTGCTAAAAGCTGGAATTATGTCACCGAAGAAAATGCCTATATTTTCAGCCTGAGAGATGATGTAACGTGGCATGATGGAGAAAAATTCACATCTGCGGATGTGGTTTTTACCTTTGGCTATATCAAAGAGCATCCCTGGGCATGGGTTAATTCGGATATAATAGATAAGGCGGAGGAAACAGGTGAATATGTTGTCAAAATATATCTGAATAAGCCCTATGCACCTTTCCTTGCCAACGTAGCAGGAACTTTGCCCATTATCCCGAAGCATATATGGGAAGGTGTTGACAAACCTGAGCAGCTTATGGAAAAAAAGGCTTTAATCGGGACAGGGCCTTATGAATTGGTTGATTACAACAAGGCTCAGGGAACTTACCTCTATAAAGCCTATGAGGGATATTATCTGGGGAAGCCCGAAGTTGACAGGATAAGACTCATAAAGGTTAACGCGGAAATAGCTCCAACTGCGCTGAAAAGGGGCGAGGTAAATGCCGCTTCTGTTCCACCAGACATATTGGGTGATCTGGAAAAAGAAGGCCTCGAAATAGTCAAAGAACCTCCAACTTGGGCAGCAAAACTGATCATAAATCACAAAAAAGAGCCGCTTTCATCAAAAGAATTCAGAAGCGCCCTGGCCTATGCCGTTGACAGGGAGAAGATTGTTCAGATAGTCAGAAGGGGACATGCAGTAACCGGAAGTGCAGGCCTGATTCCGCAGTCAAATGAAGCATGGTACAATCCAGATGTCGCGCAATACTCATATGACACCGCCAGGGTAAAGGAAATAATCGAAGGTATGGGT
>WJIO01000434.1 GCA_014730235.1 Candidatus Poribacteria bacterium | reverse complement strand
GTATTGGACTTCTTGGCGGATTGAAGGCCTGGATTTTCTATATATTACTGCTTATACTGCTGGCTGTTTCAGTATTTGACATAAAGTATATAATCATTAATTCCGTAAAGCTGCTTTTATCTTTTGTCAAAAAGCTTAACTGGAAATCAGTTGAAGCTGTATTACTCGCAGTTATTATCCTTCATTTTTTATTTGCATTTATATGCTGTTTAGCTCCTCAGACAGATTGGGATTCCCAGGTTCATCATATTTTGGTTCCCAAAGTATTTTTGAACGAGGGTAAAATATGGAATGTCAAAATCAGCGATGATTGGTTCTTTGTTGGATTTAACTATCCGTCCAATATGGAAATGCTCTTTACGCTGGGTATGCTGTTGAGCAGCGACATACTGGCAACTTTGATTGCATGGTCTGTGAGTGTATTTCTGGCGATTGGCGTATACTCATTATCCAGGCAGTATTACTCATTTCGACTGAGTTTATTCGCCGCTGTCATAGCATACTGCTGTCCGCTGGTTATTCTTCATTCGACGGCCAATACGGTGGATATTGGTGTTGCGTTCTTTGCTCTTTTGGCTTTATATGCTGCACTTAAATGGTTGGATTCGGAAGACAGCAGATTTATCATTCTATCGGGTATATATGCTGGACTCTGCGCCGGAACGAAATATACCGGATTGATTGTATTCTTTGTGTTAGCCTTATTCATCGCTTTGTGGAGTTTAATAGAACACAAGAAGCGGTTGAAGTTCGTTAATCCATTCCTCTTGTTCTGCCTGGTATCCGTTATGGTCTTATCCCCATGGTATATCAAGAATTACGTGTATACCGGGAATCCGGTTTATCCTTTCTTTGCTAAGATTATTGGTGGACGCGGTTTGCCGCCGACTGCGTTAAAACACGGCGCGTCCACTGCATGGAAAGGTTTTGATGATTATGAGAATTGGTATAGCCTGATTTTGAGCTACCTGAGATTTCCCTGGGACTTGACTATGCTGAATTCCTCATTCCATAAACCGGGTAATTCAATAGGTGTTTTATATTTGCTTTTTATACCTTGCCTTGTATTTATGAGAAAGGTTGACAGAAAGATAAAGCATATATTATTATATAGCCTTATGGGACTAACAATAGTATTTGGGTTAGCCCAAAGACCGAGATATATGTTTCAGTTTATACCCCCACTTGCTGTCGTTGCTTCTTATTCGATATACAGGTTGTCAGAAAAAGATATTGTTATTAAAAGAGTATGCGCTTTGATAATTACATTCGCGGTGCTTTTTAATCTTCTTCTAATTATGGGACTTGCTTATATCAGGCTACCTGTGGTTTTTGGTATTAATTCAAAAGATGAGTATTTGTCTAAAAGAATGGAAGGCTACTATAATGCTATTTTGTATATAAATAAAAATTTGTCCGATGATAACCGTATTATAAGTAATGATCTGAGGTTTTATTATTGTGAAGTGCCCTGTATTCGTGATTCAAATGTTATTGATTATAATATTTTGCAGGGAGATGAAGATAGGCTTTTGGAGCGATTAAGGGAGTTAAAGGTTACTCATGTATTGGTGAATGTAAATTTTGGTACTTTCAGACAGCAATCTGTTAGGAACATTTATGATAAAATTATTCACAAGGGAAGGTTAAGAGAGATATTTTCAAGAAATGAAATCTCTTTTTATGAAATTAAATAGTTAGCCAAAAATAAACAAGAGAAAAATAGATTGAAGGCAGGATATTATATTGCAAAAATTCATTAGCAAAATACCTATACAAATATGGCTTTTCATTGTGATATTATCAATATATCTTCTCTTTTCCAGCGGTCATATCTCTGCAATTGATAATTTTATGAAATATATGATTACTGAGAGTCTGGTGATGGACGGAGATGCCCGAATTGAAAATAACTGGCATACCATTGATGCAAAGAGATTCGATGATTCAAAACCGAGATACAGCCCATTTCCCATAGGTCAATCACTTTTTGCGGTTCCATGGTTTATTAAGCAATTTAGCTGGAATGAAATAAGAAAATGTGTTTGAAGAAAACGATATTACGATATGGATTACTTGTCTGGTTTTTTGTAGTATCTATTACATATTACTGGACTTTCTTTAATAAATTCTTTCTGGGTGGCAGAAACCGGATAAGTGATTTGCTAAACATAATTGATGTCTTTAAGGAAATGATTGGAAATATTTTAGGATAGTTATATTTATTATGATCCTTGATGTTCTGTTTTTAATCATAATACTGCTGGTCTTCACCGGTTTGGGGAGAAGGATACTCAAGCTAACAGGTTTTGAGTTTCGCAGTCTGATGGAAGAAATTGTATTCTCTTTTGGACTGGGAATCGGTATTGCTGCTCTACTTGTACTTGGTATTGGACTTCTTGGCGGATTGAAGGCCTGGATTTTCTATATATTACTGCTTATACTGCTGGCTGTTTCAGTATTTGACATAAAGTATATAATCATTAATTCCGTAAAGCTGCTTTTATCTTTTGTCAAAAAGCTTAACT
>WJIO01000433.1 GCA_014730235.1 Candidatus Poribacteria bacterium | reverse complement strand
GGTGAATAGTAATTTCCGAAAGCTTTCTGGGATACGTTGTTAATTCTGCTTCTGCCGTAAGTATAGAATTTTGTTGGTTTCTGGCGATAGCTGTAACCTTTCCGCTACCTGATTTTCCGGCAGTAAAAATTCCGTTTTGGTCAATACTTCCCAGCTCTCCCGTCATCTGGTAGAACGGTAGACAATTTACTGGATTACCCATGTTGTCTTTACAGATAACGCTTATCCTGTTTTGGCTTCCGGCTTCTGCCTGAATTGATGAAGGCTGTATTTCCATTTCTGCCGCCTGTGCCGGCAATACATCCACGATACATTCTGCTGTCAGACTTCCCAGGATGGCCTTTATTTTGCCTGAACCTGTTGTGCTGGCTTTGAATATGCCTGTAGAATCCAGCGTTCCTGTGTTTCCGATTACACTCCATGCCGGTAATATGGAAATCAGTTTTTTTCCCTGCCGACCCAGGGCTATTAGCTTTTGTTGGTCTCCTACATTGATGGATATTTCATGGGGCCATATAATAATTTCATCAAATGATCCTATGGGATCGGTTACTGTGACCAGCGCGCTGACCGTTGAATCTCTGTAATTCAGGATAATCCTGCCCGAAGCCGGTTCCGGGCCTGCGGTAAAAAGTCCTGTATTGTCTATTGTGCCAATCCCGCCGGTGGTTGTCCATGCTAAACCTTCAATAGTTCCATTGGTTTTTCCTGTTATATATGTTAAAAATTGGTATTGAGAACCCGCAGTCAGATAAACAGGGTTTGGTTCTATGGTTATTTTGTAATCCTGAGGAGTTTCAGAGTCGGGAATTGATACAGAAGCCCATGAATAAGGCACATAAACGCTGGCAAAACCTATTATATCTCCTACCCGGGCGGATATTGTTCCATGACCAGCATTAATCGCTTTGACCAGACATGAGTTATTATCAGGAATTATTTCCACACTGTCGCCTATGGCTGACCACTGGATATCCTGAGCCGGGAATATATTGCCGAAGGAGTCAAAGCCAGTAGCTGTAAGAATTTGTTCTGAATCTAGAGTCATGGTCAGGTTATCAGGTGTAATCTCTATGGTATTTAAAGTGCCCAGGGTTATATTGATCTTTATCTTACCCGTCAACCCTCCTGATGTTGCCCCTATTGAGCCTGTTCCCGGCCTTAAAGCGGTAAACAATCCACCGGAGTCAATATAACCTACATCACCCTCCACAAACCAGGATGGATATAAAAAAATGCTTCTGCCATCTTCATCTTTTCCCACAGCCTTGAATTGCAGGGCTTCACCTGTAGCCAGGGATAATTCTCTCCGGTTATCAGTAGAACCTTCGATATAAACATTTAGAGATGATAAGCTGCCCGGAGGCGTTTTTTGTATAACTATAGTGGCTGATCCCAAAGCTCTGTCACCGGTTGATGATACCCCGTTTGCCCATATAGTGCCGTTGGTTACTATTTCACCCAATCGCTGTCCTGGATTTTTTATGGATGTGAAAAGCCCTGATGGTGATATTGTTCCGGCCATTTCGTCAGTGGTCCAGACAACATTTACCAGGGATACTGGATTACTGGCGGCATCTTTTCCCTGAGCGTAAAACCGCTGAGTATATGTCAGTTCAGATGTGGAAGCCGGTAAATATGTGTTATGAGGGCTTACAGTTATAGAGTGTAACTTCCCCGGCAGAACCTGAATGGCCAAATCTGAGTTTATATCTCCTGTTCTTGCAGATACTTTTCCTGTTCCTGCTTTATGGGCAAGGAATGTACCGTCACCTTTAATATGCCCTATGTTACCCTGTATAGACCACACCGGCACAATGTCCAGGATATTTCCATAAGCATCCTGGGCTTCTGTTGTAAACTGGGTTGTTTGACCCGCCTTGAGTTCAACTGTTGGTTTATCCTGATTTTGATAAGGGAGTGAACTTACTATTCTGATATTTTCTACCGGGCCAGGTGTTACGGATATTCGGCCTTCTGCCGTAATACCGTTTATTTCTGCTGTAATATTACCCGTTCCTGACGTTCTTGCGGCAAAATACCCGTTGTTTATGTTCCCTAAATGGTTATCAATTCCCCATTCTATCGAGTCTGGATGGATCTCCCACTGGTTTTGATAAACATCGGATGCTAAAACTAAAAAATTATAACCTTTGCCTGCTGGTATGGATAGAGAATCCGGGATCAGCTTTAGATAAGCAACCGGGCCGGGTTTCACATGAATATAACATTCCGACTGAATAAGTTCCTCATCAATACCAGTAAATTGTGCCATTGCTATGACTGCTCCCCGACCGTCGCCTGAGATTTTACCTGATGCCGTAAATAAGCCATCCTGATCTATATACCCTATGCCACCAGTGGAATTCCAAAAAGCTTTGATAGGCAATGGGTTTCCGCTTGCATCATATCCAATAACATCCAGTTGCAGCGCGCTTCCTGCTTCTAATTCAACCGGAGAATCGGGTTTGCCCAATGGCGATATTTCAATGCTGGTAATGGCTTCTGCCAGTTCCCGGGGAATTTGAATCAAATAGCCATCCCCGGATACTGGCAATCTGGCTGTTCGGAAATTTCCCTGATTGTCCGGAGCATCCCGGGCCTGGATATAGTAATATAGGGATTCAGGTATTACCCCCTCCCTTGGAATTTCGGCAAAATATACCTGTCCTTCCTGCGTCATTGTTGTGGTTGTGTATTCTTGTTCCTGGGAATTTTTGTAATACAAAAATGCGTTTGCTACTGTATTGTTATCGGTAATTACGGCTTCTATCCTGATGGATTTATTCTTATCCGCCAGTCTTTGTGGCACATGGGATATTTGCGGCGGTATGGTATCCTCTACTTTGACATAACTGGCTTGCTCAGGAAAAACTACTGAATTTCCCGATTTATCATCGGCCTGGATGTAGTATTCAAAACCATCAAATGCAATCACCCATGAGGGTATGGGTGCAGAATATGTATTACCTGATTTCACCATTTGTATTGCTGTGAATTCATCAGATTTAACTTTGTAATGAAGCGCAGCTTCATTAACTTCTGAGTTGTCGGTTATATCTGCCTGGATTATTATTTCCTGACCAAATTCGGCTGTGTCAAATATTTCGTGATTAATGACAGGCGGTGTATTATCTGTAACCGGTATGCTTCCTGTCTTTTCCGTCGTATTTCCTGCCGTATCCCTGGCAGTAATCTTCCAATTTAATTCTCCTGCTTTTACTAAACTCTGTGATACCTGGCCTGTGTATATGTCCTCTTCCATTAAATCCATTTCTATACTTGCTATATTCTGTCCTCCATCTCCTGACACTTCCAGAATTGGACTTCCTGTTTTGAGTGTTTGGTTATCCCTTATATTGGCTGAAATGGTAAATGACTGACCTGCTTCGATTTCATCAGGGTATTCAATCTGGCTGATAGAAGGCGGTTGGTTATCGGAAATGGTTTTTACCTGGAACTGAAATTCATCAGTTATATTTCCGTATATGCCTGCGTCCAGGGATATTCGGGCTTTATACTGACCTGTTGTGGCGGAAAGAGGTAGTTGAAATTCAAATTCAAAGAAATTATCAGTATCAAAATTATTGGCGATTGGTATATTATTGGGATCCCAGATTGTAACCTGTGGAAATATAAGTCTTGCTCCGGTATAATCCAGTATCCGGTTGAGCAGATTATCCTGATTGTCATTAAAATAATAGCTCAGATTTACCTTATCGCCGGGGTTATAGACTGCATCTTCCTTATCCCATAATGCCTGAAGGTTAAATTCCGCTGATTCAGTAATACCTATTTGCTGTGTTCCGGGTTTAATGATATGGGTGCTGGGTCGTATTTCATAGGCGTATATTTTGCCAAAACCAAACATAACGGCGAAGCTCATGTTAAAGTTGTAGCTTATGTTTGCCGACAATGTAAACGAATATCTGGTGCTTATAAAAGGATAGAAATCCGTATAGGCAGCATCATAGCCCACCTCTGGTTCCACACCTTCGGTATATTCAAAGGTATAATCGCTTTCCAGCACCTCGAATATGGCCAGGGCCGTTCCTGCTGGTACTTGAAAAGACATCTGACCGCTTGGTATGCTGGCAACATGGAATTCTATCTTTGTATCTTTTGTTCCAACAGTCTGATCCGGAAGAACCAGGTAATGAGGCCCTTCTCCAGCCAGGGATCTAAGTATTGCGTTGTATTTACCCGGAAAAGCATAAACTGTCAGCTTTCCTTCATTATTGGTCAAACCAACGCTTGCTTTGGCAAGCTTGGTAGGGCGCATGAATATCTCCGCGCCTATGATGGGTTTATTGTCCATATCCTGACAGCTAATACCAACCATCACAGCTTCAGAAAGATTAATGTTTACTCTACCAGGAACTGAAACCTTTTTGATATAAACAAAATGCGCTTTTGATGATGAAGAGCCTACCAGCTTGTATTCACCCTGAGGAAGATTCAGATTAAGCCTGCCATTACCATCAGTAATATTATTCTGAGAAACGGGAACAGCGGCTTCATTAATACCAGTTTTGCTCGGGAAAACCTGAAATACCGCTCCAGATATAGGTGTTCCATCTATATTTTTAGCACTGATTTGAAGGACTGCGCTTCTGGCTTGAGGAATTATGAATATAAATAAAGGCAGGATAAGCTGGATTAATTTTGTCTTCTGAAATAACCTTTTTAACGCAGATTGGGTTCTCAATTTGAAATTATACAAATAGGATTTTTCATCGGTCAGGCGAAGTTCCTTTTAAGCCCGGCCGATGAAATACAAAATATTTGGCTTTTCCGGGTTTATTGTAGTAAAGATAAGAAACTTCTTTATGCTGTCATTCCTGCGAAAGCAGGAATGACAAGTTGAGGAAATTTTCAATTATAAGCACACTAAACCCGGAAAAGCCAAATATTTAATTAAATTCTATACTTTCGTACTTTTTATATATCAAAACGGTAAATACAGATTTCAGAAGGCTTCTCGGCTCATAGGGACACGGCATGGCACGTTCCTACTACGAGGGCAAAATACATTGCTTAATTACTTTTTTTCGCCACTTCCGATTCCAGTTCTTTAAAGGTTTGAGTTGCTCTGAATTGATTATAGAGATCTGGATTTGCTTTGATTTTGTCCATTACAGTATTGCCTACATCGCCGGTGGACATCTTCATTAACACATATCCGTTGTAAAGGTCATCGTGTTTTGCAATGCTTTGTTTTACAGTTTTTGCTCCTTTAAGCATTTCTTCCACGGCTGATTTGGATGCGCTGGTGGTCATGGCCCTAAGTTCTGCATTTTCGCCGGCTCCTGATTCTTCACGAAATCTTTTGAACATACCGGAAATTTTAACGGATAATTGATTTGTGAGGTCTACTCTGGCGTTATTTTTGGCTGAATCAAGAGCCAAATCTGGAAGTTTGGATGATGCTGTGGCTGCGGCATGCATGTATCCAGCTTCTTCCGGAATGTTAAGGAACCATTCAGGAATTTCAATGGTTTCTGTTTCTTCCTGTTCCTGTTCAGTTTTTTCTGTTGTCTCCTGTATTTGCGCCTGGATAACCTCTGGCATTTGGGAAACTGGTTCTGGTTTTGTTTTGGAACCGGCACAGCCCCATAATAAGATAACTGCGGTCAAAAACAAAAATAAAAGTAACGTTTTTGCACATTTAATCATCCTGATTCCCTCCTTATTTTAATTTCATAACCAAAAAATAAGGCGCGTCTATTCGCGCCCCGATAAATAGGAAAATGGTTTGATTCCATAAATTAAAGCAGAAGCCAATTATTTGAGCTGTTGATAAGTAACATATTTGGTTCTTCCGGGTTCAGTGTGGTAAAAATAAGAAACTTCTTTATGCTGTCATTCCTGCGAAAGCAGGAATGACAAGTTGAGAAAATTTTCAATTATAACCACACTGAACCCGGAAGAGCCACATATTTTATATAAAGGTGTGTTATACACACCTTTATATAAAATTTCTGGTTCTTATTCTTCCTCTTCTTCATCTGGCTTTTCTGTTATTATGACATGTGTAGTAAGTATCATGCCAGCAACACTGGAAGCACTCTTTAGGGCGGCACATACAGTTTTAACTGGATCAACAATACCAGCATTTACCAGATCTTCAATTTTACCAGTGAGAGCGTTGAAACCCATATTTTCATCGGATTCCATTATTCTGGCTACTATAACTGAAGCCTCTGCACCTGCGTTTGATATTATACAACGGGTTGGCTCCTGTAAAGCTCTTTTAAGTATTTCGACACCTGTTGCTTCATCCTCAGAAGCTTCGAGTTTATCTATTTCATCTACAGCCCGTAGAAGAGCAAGGCCTCCACCAGCAACTATGCCTTCTTCTATTGCAGCTCTGGTTGCTGCCAATGCATCTTCCATCCTTGCTTTTCTTTCTTTCAATG
This sequence comes from Candidatus Poribacteria bacterium, assembly GCA_014730235.1. Classification (GTDB taxonomy): domain Bacteria; phylum Poribacteria; class DTPJ01; order DTPJ01; family WJIO01; genus WJIO01. Next base: position 2,072 of record WJIO01000433.1, on the reverse strand, counting down.
CTGTTTCTGTAGGTGCACCTACGTTTACCACAGCTACCCCACTTACCAGACGGGCTAGTCGTTCCTGTAATTTTTCCCTGTCATAATCGGATGAGGTTTCTTCTATTTGTCTTTTTATCTGTTCAGCTCTTTCCTTTATTGCATCCTCTTTGCCTGCGCCATCTATTATAGTGGTTGTATCTTTATCAATTATGACTTTCTTTGCCTGTCCCAACATACCTACAACGACATTTTCAAGCTTGAAGCCCAATTCTTCTGAAATAACCTGACCATTAGTAAACACAGCCAGATCCGAGAGCATCTCTTTTCTTCTGTCACCAAATCCTGGGGCTTTTACTGCGGCGCATTGTAATCCACCTCTGATTTTATTAACTACCAGAGTTGACAACGCCTCAGCTTCCACATCCTCGGCGATAATTAATACAGGTCGGGAAAGTTGAGATACTTTCTGTAAGATAGGAAGTATCGACTGCACAGAACTGATTTTCTTGTCATGTATCAATATATACGGATTGTCCAATACAGCTTCCATATTTTCGTTGTCGGTAACCATCTGGGGAGATATGTACCCCTTGTCGAACTGCATTCCTTCTACTACATCAATTCCTGTTTCAACGGCTGATGATTCTTCTACTGTAATAACCCCATCTTGCCCGACCCTATCCATGGCTTCGGATATCAGGTTACCTATTTCACTGTCGTTGTTAGAAGCGACAGTGGCGACATGTATTATCTGCTCTTTAGTTTCCAGCTTTTGACTTTTTTCTTTTATTGTCTTAATTGCCGTATCAGTTGCTCTATCTATGCCTTTTTTCAGCATCATAGGATTTGCGCCGGATGCCAGGTTTTTTAAACCTTCAGCCAGTATACGCTGGGCTATGACTGTTGATGTAGCTGTTCCACCACCTACAATATCGTGGGTTTCAGAAGCAGCTTCTTTAAGCATTCTTGTGCCGATGTTTTCATATGGATCTTCCAATTCCATATTTTTGGCAATGGTAGCACCATCGTTTGTAACAGTAGGTGATCCAAAGCTTTTTTCCAGGACAACGTTTCTTCCTTTGGGTCCAACTGTGATTTTTACTGTATCTGCTAATTTATTAGCCCCATTTTTGAGAGATTTTCTCGCTTTTTCACCAAATGAAATCTGTTTTTTTGCCATAGTGAATCCTGTCGCACAACAATTTGTCTTAATCAACTATTTATTTATGAATAGGTGCGACAATATCCCCCTTTCTAATATAATTAAAGAACTTTATATCTTTTCAGACTTAGATTTTTCGTAAACATCCTGATTCTATAGCTTAATTATTCTGCCTGGTATATTTAGTTATTCAATACAAAAAACACTTAATCAGGATACAATATTTCGTCATACATATCAAGTTGAAAATTCTGGTCCAGAAAAAATATCGGACATATAATCCTTCCGGAAGTTCCAGTTTTGTCCTTAAAAGTAGGAACGACAGGGATAACACCATGATAATTTCACTGATCCACCAGGTCTGGCAACTACTTTTTTAAGATAAATGCCCCAGAGCTAAAACCCGCCCCTGCGTCAATAGACACAATAACACCAAAACGCATTAGACTCAGTTCTGTATCAACAGTTCCAGCTTCTGCTATTCGTCTATAGTCCAGTCCTCAAGTCCCATAGGCAGCGGCGCAGGTTGATCACATGTGCTTTCAAGCTCAACATGCTTGCCTTCTCTGGAGGCATCGTGCAGGGCGTTTACTATGTCAACCACATGATAGGCCATTTCACCGCTGGCCCTGTGAGGTCGGTTGTTGCGTATACCCATTACCATGTCAGCAACACCCACACCTCTTGAATTCTGGTTATACCCGAATTGACATTGTACAGGCACAAGCTCAGAACTGTCGGGCTTCCGCAGGTAAATTTGTCCCCCGAAGTTATTGGGATCAATACATCTTAGGGAACCCTCTTTGCCGTAGATTTCAATATGGGGAAGTCCTGTTCCATAAAAATCCGATGTCATGATAAAAGTTCCCACCGCTTCGTTGGCAAAATCCAACACACCTGCAAAATGTGTGGGTGTTTCTACCTCTGG
>WJIO01000432.1 GCA_014730235.1 Candidatus Poribacteria bacterium | reverse complement strand
GTTTCTGAACGTCTGGTTATCCCATTTCTCTTTAGCTAATTGTATAGCTTCTTCCTCAGTTATCGGCACAGCGGTAAGTTTTTTTAAAGCAGCTTCTTTCATGCCGCCTTTTCTTACATCTTTCCATGCATCTACCAGTTCTTCGTGCATGTCGATTGTCATTGCGCCGATTAAATCCGCCATAATACCCCATCGTATAGAACCCTTTTCGTGGTCATATTTAAGCACAGACTTCCAGCCAAATGGATTTGTGGGTACAGCGACTTTATCCTCAAGCATTTCATAGACATGAGGCATAACGCTCATCCTGCGGAGAGCAAATTCCTTCGGGCCTCCTGGCACACCTTTCTTTGCCATCCAGAGAACCTGTCCTGGTTCTCCAATGACAAATTCCACAAAGGCCTTAGCAGCTTCCATATTGTGAGCACCTTTAAGAACACCAATGGAATCAGGATTTATGACAGTTTCACCTTCCGGCATAACATACCCAAGCTTATCCTCACCAGCTTCAGCGATCTTTGCCAGGGCGTAAATATCAATAGCTAATCCATAAGCCGTTTCACCCAAATCTACTTCTCTTGGTATGTCGCTGGCTCCACGACTGAAGTTTTTTACATTAGCGTTCATGCGAGTTATAACATCAAAGCCTTTTTCCCATCCATAGCTCTGGAGTATGATCTCATACATCTTGTGGACGCTTCCGCTCTGGCGTGGATCTGCGGAACTTACCCATTCGGCCATTTCTGGTTTGGCCAGATCTGACCATGTTTTGGGTTGTGAAAGTCCCATGAGATTAATTATCTGTTTGTTGTAAAGTATACCAAAGCCGGATAAACATGCGCCGTACCACTTATAGTCGGTATCATACATGAGATTTCCGGCATATTCCTGGGGTATTCTGTTAAGTATTTCATCAGATAACTTGCAGGTTTCCAGGAGATTTTCTTCTTTTAACCTTATATAGGGATCAGTACCGCCGCCAAAGAAAACATCAACGTTAATTCCATCGGGATTTTTCTGGAATTCTGATCTTATAAACCTGATTATATTGGAGGTACCACCTTGATCAAGCCATTCCAATTCTATTTCTTTATTATAATTATCCTTATACCACTCTTCAAAACCCGTCGTAAACTCTTTGATTATACTTTCCTGATGCGGTGAAACCAATACCAGTTTATCCGCACCAAAACTTGCTGATACTGCTCCAATTAAAAATATAATTGTTATTGTAAGCACTACCAGTTTTTTATACTCAGACATTCAGTCCTCCTTTTCTTGATGAAGAAACTAATAATCTTAAAATTCGGGTTTAATAATATCATAACTTTCATAAGATGGCAAGGTGATGAAATAGTATTTTTACTTATTCTTCCGTATCCTTGAGCAATTCCAGTTCTTTTAAAGCCGTAAAAGCCTCAAAGTTCATGGGATCAAGCTCTGCTGCTTTTTCAAAAACTTTAGCAGCCCGGTCATAAAGCTCATTACTTCTGTATATATTTCCAATTTTAACATATATATCTGCGTTTCGTTCATCTCCCGGATTAATATTTATCATCTCCCGGTATTTTTCAGCAGCTTTGAGAAATTCCCTTTGACTTTCATAATTTTCAGCCTGAATCCTGTATATGTTTCTTAATTCAGATATTACCTCCATAGCCTGAGGGTTTATATCCAGGGCTTTTCTCAGTTTCTGTGCGGCTATGTCAGGTTGATTATTCCTGTAAATTCTCCCCAGTTGCAGATGAGATTTAACTACGGCAGTATCATCTGAATTGGCTTCTATCGCTTTAACATATTCGTTAATAGACATATTCAGAACATCAACTGCTTTTTCATCTTCATCCTTGTTTAAATAACTCATGCTTTGCTGTTGATACATAGTACCCAGGTAATAATGAGCTTCGGAATTTTGGGGTTGCTGTTCCACTGCCTTTTGAAATGCGGCAAAAGCTTCTTCGGCATTGGCCATTTTGTCATGTACTTTTCCCAGAAGCAGGTATAATCCTTTATACGAAGGCTCAACCCTTTTAACTTCCGAAAGGGCCTCCAGTGCTTCGTGGTTCCATACATATGCATAATAAATTGACGCAAGCTTATAATGAGCTTCTGCGTTATCCGGATCTAGTTTTATAGCTTTCCAGTATTGTATGGATGCTTTATTATAATTCACCCTTCCGGCATTAAATAGTCTATTGCCCTCCTGCACATATCCCCTTACGCTCTTGCTTAGTTCTGATTCGATAGAATCACCGGTATTAAAGCCTGTTGCAACTACCAGAGCGCTTATCAGAAAAGCGGCAAGAATGACTAATTCTGTTATAGAGCGGATTTTCATGTAGTTTTCCCTCCGAAGCCCAGAACAGACATTATTTCATCCCACCATGCGGCTGCAAAGGCCGTTATGGGAATTGTCAACACTAAGCCTATGCTGCCAGCCAGCAGTCGGAGTATTTCAGCGGCAACCGTCTCTGTGCTTAATATCTCCAGCTTACCACCGGCAAGGATGTTCGTTCCGGCCAGGGTCATAATAAGCATTAACCGCAGTCCGACATATGCGAAAATCAGGGTATTGGCCATTGTGCCCAATACATCTGTACCTACGTTCATTCCTGCCCTCACTAGTTTAGCTGCAGGAAGATCGGGATTAGCATTTCTTACTTCCCGGACAGAGGATGCTACGGCAATAGCCGCATCCATAGCTGTACCCAGTAATCCCATTATTATGCCAGCCATCAGTATTTTTCTGAAATCCAGATTTTGGGAAGTGGTAAATTGAACCGCCAAAGCGGCTCGACTGCTGGAAATTCCTGTAAAATGAAGTCTCTGATCCGCAAATAAAACCAATAGACCTGCTGTAATTACACCACCCATTATACCTATCGTGGCGGAACCGGTTTTTCTGTTAAATCCTGTTATTATTATCAGAGAAGTAAACGCAACAAAACCTGAAATAACTATTACAGATAAAACGGGATCATAACCTTTCATAATTAAAGGCAGAAGTATTTCAAGAATTATTGTAAGGGATATAGTTAATGCTATTATTGTTCTTATACCCTGGAAACGCCCTACCAATATCATAAGTATAATAAACAATCCGATAATGTATAAAAGAATACCATCCCTGCTGTAGTTATGCATTATGGCCTCATACAGGCTTTGTTTTGTACCGTCAACCTTTAATAAAACTTCATCACCGTTATTTACTTCCACGTTATTAAGTGGGATTCGGTTGGGATCTATTATATTCTGCACAAGGGTCTGATCGTTCCTATAATTGCCACCTTTAATTTTTACCCTGAGTATTTCACTTTTTGCAGGGCCCTTGGCATAGCCGCTGTCACTGGGTACATCTATAGAAGATGTGCGGTCAATGACTTTTGCTCTAACATATTCCGAAACAATTCTTTCTTCGGCTCTATCAGTCTGTGTTGCTGCGCTTCGTCGAGTTACAGAATAACCCACCTGTATTCCAATAGCCGTAACAAGCATAATAATTGGCACAATCCATCTAAATATTGGTTTACCGGTAAATTTACTATCAGCTTCGTCAATCTCACCATGGGATTTACCTATCAGAATTCCCGCAAATAAGGCAGTTATGGGTATGGCCATAATCAGACCAATAGTTCCGGCCATAGCCTGTACGATTTCAGCCGATGCGGCTTCCTGGTTTACTACCCGGGTAAAAGGAAAGGCCTGTCCCGCTTCGCCAAACTGGATCATAGGCATAAGTATCAGGGTAATATCAGCACCGATGTAGGCAAATATCAGGGTGTTAGCCATAGTTCCCATTTCATCTTTGCCTACATTTAATCCTGCCTTTATACATCCCCGAATTCCAATCTGAGGATTGGCTTTTTTTACCTCATCAATAGCCGAAGCCACAGCCATGCTGGAATCCATTATAGCCCCGGAAGCTCCTATTATCATCCCGGCCACCAGAATTCCCCTGAAATCCCAGTTTGAACTTTCCCCAGCCAGCCAAAGACGCTTACCCAGGTTAAGAAAACCAAAGCTGATGTCAAGACCTGAAAATTTAAGTAAATAGCTGGAAAAAGCCGCCAGGATTGCAGCCGTTGCGAGACCACCCACCGTACCTAAAATCCCGGCAACGGATTTTCTGGTCATTCCGCCCACCAGCATAAAAGTCAAAACAGAATTGACGGTGGCAATCAGGATAGACACCAAGACAGGATTGTATCCCCTGAGGAACATTGGGATTAGCAAACCAGCAATAAAAACTCCCGAAGCAATAAGAGACAGACCCGCCTTTATGCCTTTGGAGCCGCCGATTATGATTATCAGGATAAGGAATGCCGCGGCAAGATAGAGCAGAAAAGAAGTTCTTACATATTCCCCCAGACCTACTGGGCTTGTTCTAACGATACTATCATCTTTTGCTTCCAGAGTTATATATATTTTATCGCCAACTCTGAAAACCCTGTCGCTGTATTCACCTATAAAGGTATTAGCGGCAAATACATTTTGCCCTTTGAATCTGCCGCTGAGTATTTCAATTGTTAAAATCTGGCCGCCTTCCTGACCGCCAACGCTCCATGTCCACGCTGTAGGTTGGCCGGTGGCCCTTCCTGCATCTATCTGTGTAATTTCACCTATACATGACACATAGGTATTACCAGCCTGACCTTTTACTTCACGTGAATAACCTTTCAGATTTATATCCACAATAATACAGGCCAGAATAACTATTACAAGCGCAGGAATTTGAACTTTCCATTCTTTCATGTCAATTCCGCTAGAAATCCCGCTATAGCCCCTCTCCAGACATAATCGTTACCGTAGTCTTTGGCAACACAAATATCCGGCAGACTTGTTTTACCTCGCTGTAAATAAAATGTGTTATTAACATTTTCATCCAGCATTTTTACAGCAGGAACCAATACATGCTCAAAGCTTTTCATTACGCCTCCGCCGATCTCTATCTTTCCAGGGCCGTAACAGACAATGATGGCGCCCAATACCCGGGCAAGGTTAAGGGATAAGAAGTCCACTATCTTTTTGGCATTTTCATCTTCAAGGGTGTCAAATAATACTACCGGAAGTTTCTGATCCTTTTTCTCATTAACAATTTTATCATATAAAGATCCGGAGGAAATACCACCGGATTTAACGGCGTTGCGCATTATTTTGGCGATACCACCACCGGAAATAACCGGCTCAAGATGACCCACTGCACCATCACCGCATACCATATCATTTTCAAAGGGATCCTTTTCCACATGAAATTGGTGACCAAATTCAGGTATAGTGCCAAATTCACCTTTATAAAGCAAATCCCCTATCTTTATGCCAATATTAGTTCCTGAGCTTATAGTCCAGTACATAACAACGAAATAGTCTTCTTCCGTATCATCTCCAGGTCTATTGGCAAATCTGTATGCGTAGGGTTTGCTGGCGTAGGGATCGCCCGGCTTAATTTCCTGGCGTTTGTGTCCAAAGCGTTTGGCACATTCGGCTGCTGTAGAACAATCGTTGTTTACATAAGCATATTTCCATCCAAAAGCTTTTATCAGAGCGGGAATAACAGCTATTATACCGTCGGTGGATTTAGGCACATTGGGTGATTCCGTGAGTATTTTTTCCTCCTGATCCGGAACTCCTGCTGAACCTATTGTAGCTCCCATTACATCAGAAGCTGACAATCCTTTTGAATCCATAAGCGTTTTTGCAGCTTTTACAGTTTCAGCGTTTACATCATCCACAGTCATGCCATCTACCAATGGCACAATCTCATCAGCCAGATTTACAGCTTCATGATTTGACAGGATCAAACGGATTCTGCTGCCGCCCAGGTCTGCCGCCATTATATAATCAGCCATATTTAGTCTCTCCTTTCCCAGCCTTCTTCAAACAATCGCAAAAAATGGGTCTGTCCATAGGGGTGCTTTGCCAGTTCTTCTTCATGAATTTCCACCCCCAGGCCCGGTTTGTCTGAAACTTCCAGATATCCATCTTTAACCTGCGGAACACCGGTCATTATTTCACGACTCCAGGGCTCGAGGAAATCGTCGAAACACTCTTGTATCAGGAAGTTGGGCAGTGTAACATGTATATGGGCGTTTATAGCTGTATTTAAAGGACTTTGGGCCTGGTGACATGCTATAAATGCCTCATAAGCTTCAGCGATAGCAGAAACTTTTTTGCATCCGGATATACCTCCTACATGCAGCGTCTCTGGTTGCACAATATCAATAACCCTTTCTTCCAGCATGTCCACAAAATCACCCCTGCGCTCCAGCATCTCCCCGGAAGCTACAGGTACGTTTATACCCTTTGCTACAGCCGTCAGGGCTTTCATGTCTTTGGATTGAACCGGCGTTTCAAACCACATGGGGTTGAATTCTTCCAGGGCGTTACCAATCCTGATAGCTGTGCTTACACTGAACCTGTCGTGTCCTTCAACAAGAATATCCACATCTTCACCTACAGCATCCCTAACGGCTTTAACAATGTTGATGGCAAGCTTTTCGGAATCCCTGCTAATGAAACGATATGCCCCGCCGAATGGGTCGAATTTAAGGGCTGTATAACCCATTTCCACCACCTGGTTGGCCCTTTCAGCAAAGAAAACAGGGTCTCTCGGACCTTGATACCAACCGTTTGCATAAGCTCTGAGTTTGTCGTGGGTTTTGCCACCCAGCAACTGCCATACAGGGGCATCCAGCATCTTACCAATAATATCCCAGCATGCTATTTCCACCGCGCTCATGGCTATATTGGTATCCAGAAATAGTGCCTTATACATGGCATCGTATATTTTCTCCGGATTTCTGGGATCCTGACCTACAAACACGCGGCTGAGTTCATTTATCTGCTCAACCACAGGCATAGTATACAAACCGCCGGTAGCCTCTGAAACTCCGGTTATGCCTTCATCGGTGTAAAGTTTGAGGTAAATCCAGTTCTTCCAGGGATTACCAGCTAAGAAAATTTTATAATCAACTATTTTCATATCTTCTAACTCTCTTTCCAGAGTTCAGGTTTACATTGATCTTAATCTGTCTTTATAGTCTATGAATTAAGCATAGTTTATCATTTTTTCAATATATTGACAATGTTAAACTATGCGGAAATATTGTTTTAATAATACGGCAAATATGTTAATATTAGGTTGGAGGAAGCCAATGCGAATAATATTTATAATAGTTCTAATAATTTTTTTGGTTGCAGTAGTGTTTTGGTAGAGAGGAATAGCATGGAATCTGAAGAAAATCTGAATGTCAGGGTGATGGTAATTAACTACGACCCGATCATAGAATCTGAAGAAAACAGAAGGTTGCATGAGGTCTGTGGGTGGAACGATCCGAATAAGCTGGCACAAATATACATCGATGACCTGGAAGAATGCAGCGGCGGATATGTCAAACATCAAATTACCCATTGGATTGATGCTGATGTTTTTCCTGTGAAGATTGACGGGTTTCAGTATACCGACGAAGGCTACATGAAATGCTATAAAGATTGGAACGGTTGGCATGAACCCGATGGCGTTGATTACAAAGCCATAATTGCCGATTACAAACTGGATGAGCTTGTTGAAAAAGATGAAATTGATGAAGTATGGCTTTTTGGCGCGCCGTATATGGGTTACTGGGAATCAATTATGGCCGGCAAGGGTTCATATTTCTGTAATTCTTCACCTGTTCCTGATATTGACTGCTCAAAAATTTTCATAATTATAGGTTTTAATTATGAAAGAGGTGTGGGTGAAATGCTGGAGGATTTCGGTCATCGTACTGAATCTATTATGCGGCATGTATACGGAAGCTGGGAGCCAGAGGAAACCCACGCATGGAACAGGTTTACACTATATGATAAGATTGCACCGGGTAAAGCCTCCTGCGGAAACGTGCATTTTGCACCTAACAGCGTAAAAGACTACGAATGGGGAAGTAAAGCCCAGGTATGGAGTACCTGCGACGACTGGCTTAACTATCCAAACCTTACAGGCAAAAAACGTCTTGTCAACTGCGCTGAATGGGGAAATGGTGGCATTCGGGAGCATCATAAATGGTGGCTTAAGCATCTTCCTAAAGCACCCGGCAGGACAAATGACAAGCTTAATAACTGGTGGAATTATATTGTAGATTTTAATTCTTATCCCGAAAGCAAGGAATAACAGGAGAATGAAATGAGTGATGTAAAAGTTAAAATTGGTTTTGTACCGTCTTTCCGTTTTCGATATACATCCTGGTGTGAAAAAATGCGGAATGATAGTCTGGAAGCCTTTGGTGAAATCCCCGGTATGGAAGTAGTTGTTCCAGAACCTTCACTAGATGGGAAAAGTCTTGATCCCGAAAATGGTTATACACCAAACGGCACAGTCAATACTCTGGATGAAGGTGAAGCTGTGGCTGAATATTTCATGCGGGAAAAAATTGATGGATTGATCCTTTGTCCCCTGGACTTTGGGGATGAACGTTCAGCCTGCAAGGTGGCAGAAAAGCTTAAAGTGCCTGTTTTGCTGTATGCTACCAAAGAACCGCCGGGAGTTGATGATCCGGGTTTAAGCCGTGTTTCGGATTCTTACTGCGGTAATCTCTCTATGGCTTCCGGGCTTTATCGCCGAAAGATAGCTTTCCATTATGCCGGGCTGTTTTTCCCGGATGAACCTGAATTTAAAGATGAGGTAGAAAATTTTGTCCGGGCTGTAGCAGTGGTGAAGGGAATGAAAGGTGCTCGTTTAGGACAGGTTGGGGTACGTCCCACAACATTTGAAACTGTGGGTTACGACGAAGCTGCGCTAATAAAATCCTTCGGTCAAAACGTAATCTACGCCAACCTGAGTGATATAGTAGATAACGCAAAAAAATATCTTGACGATGATCCGGCAGTACAGGAAACAGTTGAAGATATTAAAAACAGCTATGCTGAGATCACTGTCAGCGATAAATATATAATTAATTCGGCTAAACTGGAACTCGCGTTGATGGAATTCTGGAACAGCAACAGGCTTTCCGCTATGGGTGTTCAATGCTGGCCATCTATACAGCGAATTATGGGTATTTCAGTATGTGCATTGTATGGGCGACTAAGTGAAAAAGGCATGGTTACAGCCTGCGAAACTGATATACTTGGGGCTCTGACCATGATGATCAACTATCAGGCTGCAATGGGTAAAACTGTTCCCCATTTCATTGACTGGACTATCCAACACCGGGATAAACCGAATCAGCTTTTGGCATGGCATTGTGGAAACGCACCGGTCTGTCTGGCAAAAGATCCACAAAAAACATCTCTGCGCTCCAGACGGGATATGAAAGGTGAATTGCCTGTGGATGATCGGGACGCTATGGCTGGCTTGGCTCAATTCCAGATAAAACCGGGAATCGTGACGTTATGCAGGCTTGCAGAATACGACAACGAATGGAAGATGCTTATCACTACCGGAGAAATAATACCATCGGATGAAACCCTCGCCGGAACATGGTCATGGGTAGAGGTAAAAGACCATGATAAGCTGTATCGCGTTCTGGTGGAAGAGGGATTTATTCATCATGCCAGCATGATACATGGTAACCAGACCAAAGCTTTGCTTGAGGCATGTAAATTTTTGGATATTAAACCAATTATTGTGGACTGAGGAGTATTAAAAGATGGCGGATGATCTGCAAATTGTAGGTCTGGGTATGGCCACATTGGATGTTTTATTGCGTCTGAAAGACATGCCCACTTGGGATTGTGGAACGCGGATTGATGAATTTAGATTTGACGGTGGAGGGCCTGTAGGAACAGCCATGGTTGCAGCCGCAAAATTAGGCACAAATGTAGGATTTATCGGAACGGCTGGAATGGATAAATCGGCTGAAATTAAACTGGAATCTATGGTTGACGCAGGGGTAGATTTGTCACATTTAGTTAAACGTGATGGACCTGATGATCAGGTGATAGTCGTCCATGTCCATGCGGAAACGGGAGAGCGCACATTCTGTGGTGTCGGTAATATCAGCAGAAAGCCACTACATGTAGATGAATTGGATAAAGATTATATAATTTCTGCCGATTATCTTCATCTTGAGGGTTTTCATTACGATGCAGCCCTTCAGGCTGCTAAGTGGATGAAAGAAGCGGGGAAAACTGTTACCTACGATGGAAGTAAAACCAGTGGAAGCGTCGGGGAAAATACCCGCAGGCTTATAGAATATGTTGATGTGTTGATCACCGGAAAAGGCTTTGCTAAGGGATTAACTGGATTATCCGATTTGAAAGAAGCAGGCAAAGAAGCCCTCAAAATGGGCCCCGGTGTGTTTGTAGAAACTCTGGGTGAGGACGGTTGCTACACAGTAACTGCTGATGATGATTTTCACACACCGGCTTTTGATGTAAATGTGATTGATACCACAGGCGCAGGTGATGTTTTTCATGGGGCATATATTGTAGGGCTTTTACATGGCTGGAACCTGCGGCAATTAGCTTTGTTTTCTTCCGCTGTATCTGCCCTGAAATGTACCAAATTAGGTGGGCGTTCGGGTATACCAAATTTTGATGAGGTTATGGATTTTTTAGGCAAACGCGGTATAAAATTTGGTTCTTCAGGGTTAAGTGTGGAAATAATTTGAAAAACTTTCTAAGCATGTCATTCCTGCGGAAGCAGGAATCCAGTCTTCTAAAACAGTATTTTTTCTGGATTCCTGCTTCCGCAGGAATGACAATATTTTTATATTTATTTTTTAACGATTACATTTCCACACTTAACCCGGAAAAAACACTTATTCCCTGTAAACTGCTTCTCGCAGGCCTTTCAGGTATCCAATGGCAAATAATCTGCCTATGGATGAATATCCGGGATTATTATTATCATCACCTTCCATAGTTGGCACATGATCGGGACGACAGACACCGGAAAAACCTACGTCCCTGTAGGCCCGCATACACTCCAGCATATCGGTTTTTCCATCATCATGAAACGTCTCCTGGAATTTTTCAGGTGTTCCCCTGACATCCCGGAAGTGGACGAAAAATATCTTCTCCTGTTTACCAAAATTACGAATAGCAGAAGGAAGATCATCGGTCATAAGGGTAAAATTGCCCTGGCATAAAGCAATACCGTTTACCGGACTGGGAAAAAGATCAAGAAGTCTCTGGTAGTTTTCTATACTGCGCATAATGCGACCTATGCCCCGCAATGGTGATATAGGGGGATCATCCGGATGCATGGCCAGCTTTACATTTGCCTTTTCTGCCACAGGAACCACACGTTTCAGGAAATATTCCAAGCTATCCCATAATTGTTCTTCCGTTATTGTTCCGTATTCTGTTAATGATTCCTTCTGACTTATACTATGGTCGTAGCCCGTTACCAAAGCTCCACCCCGGGATGGTATGTCCTTTGATGTGCGCATCCAGTTAAAAACAGCCATCCATTCATAACACCATACGGGAATTCCTACTGTTCCCATGTTGCGGATCAATTCACATGCTATATCAATTTCTTCATCCCGACCGGGCAACCCCAGCTTTGCCTTAAGAAGAGGAGGGCGGCTTTCTATTACCTCCATACTAAAACCCATGTCCTCATAAGAAGATTTTGATCGTTCCAGGGATTTACAGCTATATGGCTGGTCGTCAGGACTGGCATTTTTAATAGGATGAAGACCAATACCAGCTACCACATGATCAATGCCACACTGCTTAACCATTTTCGCAAGACTGCCCTGGTGTGGTGAAAATACTTCAGCTATTTTTATCATTTTTTACCTCGCCAATTCTTATACTTTAAGATCAGCTACAGTTTCGGCGTCCAGCCTTTTAATAACAGCTACCAGGAGCTTAACAGTATTGTCATAATCATCCCTGTTGATAATACCCACATGGCTGTGAATATAACGGCATGGAACGCCTATTACGATGCTGGGCACACCTTTCATATTTACATGTATAGCGCCCGCGTCAGTTCCCCCTCTTTCCATTACAGACATCTGTATGGAAATATTCTCCTCTTTGGCCGTATCAATAAACATATCCCGCAGTTTCAGATTTGGTATCATGCTGGAATCATAAACCAGTATTGATGGCCCTTTACCAAGGGTATCCTGGGATTCTTCCTTTTTAACTCCGGGAACATCCCCGGCTATGCTTACTTCCAGGGCAATTCCCACATCCGGCTGGACAGCCCATGCGCTGGTTCTGGCTCCTCTAAGACCTACCTCTTCCTGGACCGTTCCTACGCCGTAGACTGTATTGGGATGTTCTTCATTCACCAGTTGTCTTATACTATCCATAAACAACGCACATCCTATTCTGTCATCCCAGGCTTTGGCCAGGTACATCTTTTCATTTTTCAGAACTTCAAAAGGACTTACAGGAATTATGGGATCGCCGGGTCTGATGCCGAATTCCTTGGCTTCATCGGCATTGGCTGCACCTACGTCTATAAACATATCCTGCCGTTTAACCATTTTACCCCGTTCTTCGTTGCTGAGTATATGGGGAGGTTTTGACCCTACAACGCCCAGTATATCGCCTTTGGATGTCTTAATAATAACCCTCTGGGACAATATAACCTGAGCCCACCAGCCGCCCAACGGACTGAATTTTATGAATCCTTCATCGGTGATAAACTTCACCATAAAACCGATTTCGTCCATGTGACCGGCCATCATTATCTTTGGACTCTGGCTTATACCTGCTTTTTTGCATATAATGCTTCCAAGATTGTCCTGATCTATTTCCGTTACATCTTCCATGTATTTCCTTATAACTTCCCGAACTTCCCTTTCATATCCTGAAACGCCAGGAGCTTCGGTTATTTCTTTAAGCATTTCCAATGTTTTATCTGGCATATTTAGCCTCCATTGTTATTTGTCTTTAGTTAGTCATGAAAATTAACAAATTTCAGCTTGAAGATCAAGTAAATTATGATATACTTGTCATAACTTAGCAGATTCGATGTATAATGGAGTTTGGCATGTCAGACCATGAAAATAATAAAATGGAACAAGATGAAATAATCCAGATACCTATAAATGGAACTCTTGATCTTCATACTTTTAGTCCAAAGGATGTGAAAGACCTGGTTCCTGAATACCTGGAGGAATGTAAAAAATTCGGAATCACAGAGGTAAGGATAATTCATGGAAAAGGTATAGGGGTATTACGTGAGATTGTTCATTCTATTCTTGATAAACATTCCGATGTGATCTCCTACGAATACGGGCGTTCCTGGGGTGATACTGTAGCAGTTCTCAGGAAACCTGAAGTTTAAAATGAAAGGAAAAAGTTATGGAATTAGTAATTGGCTGCACTACCAGACCTTTAAGTTCATTAACATTTGCAGAAGCATGTGAACACATAGCGGAAGCTGGATATAATGACGTCGCGGTTTTTGCCAACAAGATTGACGATGAAAAAAGAGGTGTGCCGGTAAATTCAGACAGCACACCGGAAGAAGTAGCCGCAACCCGAAAAGCGGCGGCTGATGCTGGATTAAAGCCTTCGATGCTTATCGGCGGAACGAAGTTGAATCTGGAACTTGACGCTGCCGTAGATGATTACAAAAAACTGATTGACAACGCCGCTGCCCTGGGGACAAAATGGCTTCTGGACTGCGGAACAGGCAACGAACAGCTTTATGATAAGTATTATGAGCTTATGAGTCAGGCTGCCGTTCATGCAGAGGATGTAGGGGTAAATATCACCCTTAAGCCTCATGGCGGCATAACCCTTACAGTGGAAGGCCTTATGAAAGCCTATAACACAGTGAATAACCCGGCCTTTGGTATATGTTACGATCCGGGAAATATAATTTATTACACCAAGGGCGAGATGATGCCCGAAACCGATCTGGATAAAGTAAACCCTATGATCACTACAGGTATCATAAAAGACTGCGTGGTTGAGGACGGAAAACCAAATGTTATGGTAACCCCTGGTGAGGGATTGGTTGATTTCCCATTGGTGTTATCCATAATGGTTGAAGGAGGGTTCGATGGCCCCCTATATGTGGAATGTGTAGGCGGTAAAGAGATTGACGAAATAGATAAAAATATAAAGTCAACCCTTATATTTGTTAAAGATATACTAAATAAACTTTAATCATTTAAAGTTTTGTAGGTTGGGTTTCGCAGTCTCAATCCAATCTACTCTTTTATACCATTAATGACAAGGAGTGTAGGAAAATGCCAGAATATATGAGAGATCCAAAACGAGTTGATAAAGCCCTTAGGGAAAAAGGCATCGTCGTAGTAATGGGAAGAGGTCATGCCAAAAAAGCCGAAGACCTGGTAAACACAGTAACAGCAATACACGAAGCCGGATATGTAGCTGAAGTAACATTCAGAATTGATGCAGATATGTTAAAAGAGGCCATGAGTGAATTGACAGCTATAAGGGCACAATCTGATCCTGCTGATCCCATGCTTTTAGGTGTAGGCAGCGTCATCAACCCAAAGGAACTTGACGCAGCCATCGAGATGGGCTTTGATATGGTTGTATCACCGGATTCAGGTATGGGTGGATACAGGGAAAAGATTGATTTTGTTAAAATAGCCCGAAAAGCTAAAGTTTTCTGCGCTCCGGCTGGTTTCAGCCCCTCAGAATTTAGCTACTGGATCGAGCGGGATGATGGTTTTGAACCGGATGCAGTGAAAGTTTTCAATTCCAGCGTCTATGGCCCAAAAAATCTCGGTGGTTTACTGGCCCCATACCAGAGAGACAGACATGCCGACAAAATCATAATGCCTACTGGTGGTGTAAGTCGTAAAACCGGAGGTGATTTCCAGATGTATATATCCAAATATGGTTTCTGCCCTGTGTTGGGTATGTCTGATCCGCTAAAAACAGTATTGGAAACAGGTAAAATAGGTGATCCTGTAGTTATCCGAGAATCCCTGGAAGTTTTTAAATTGGAATTTGTTGAATTTTCCGGATAGTTAAGAATTCTATTTTTACAGAGTTGAATATCGTAAATTAGCACAATGGAGATTGCTTCGTGG
>WJIO01000035.1 GCA_014730235.1 Candidatus Poribacteria bacterium | reverse complement strand
CTTATATACTGGGGTGTATTTTCCTTGTCTTTAACCTCTATCTCCACAACAATAAAATCATCGTAACCTATATCATGAACCATTTTAAGCAATCCCTGATTATCTATTTCACCTTCACCGAAAGGAACCGATTGTTTGCCGATCTGGTCTTTGGTGTGAACCAGCTTTATCCTGCTGCCGTGTTTCTTTATCAATGCGGGAATATCAACCTGGGATGAAAAATAATGTCCTATGTCCACCAGTATACCTACTTTGGGATGATCAATCCAGGAAAGTATGATGTCCAGATCTTCAATATTCTCTATCCTGTTACCATGATGGTTGGCAAGGCAAAGCTCAACAGGCAGATCTTCACAATATTCAGCCAGTTCCTTTGTTCCCTTTATCAGGTTTTGCATATCAGCTTCGGTACGTTTTCCACCTTTGAAATTAATCTTACCACAACCAAGCTCTATAGCCCAATGGATATTATGTTTCTGGCGTTCCAATCGTGCATTAAAGCTGGTTTCATCCTCGGCCACAAAGTTCTCTATATTCAGTGATGAAAGCTTAATATTGTATTTCTCCAGCTTATTTTTTACCTCTTTTTTGTCAACCTTATGAACATCAAGAATTCCCCCAGTCCATGTGGTGAACGTTTCAAAATACTTATATCCGGCTGATGAAAAGAGTTCCAGGTCCTTATCCAGCTTATATTCCGGTATACAACAGGTACTGCAGCTTAATTCCATAACATTTTCCTTGGGTGTATTATTTCACAAACATTATAGGGCGCTCTTGAATAATATTCAAGAGCGCCCTATAAAAATTTTGTATTTTAAAGCTTATATTAGAACATCTCTTTGATGGACGCCACAATCCTGTCAGGATCCGGAAGGAAAGCTTTTTCCAGGATCTGGGATGATGGCGGCGGAGTATTAGGCGCAGCGATCCTCAGCACCGGAGCATCCAGATAATCAAATGCTTCATGCTGTATCTGGGATACCACTTCCGCTCCAAAGCCCATAAATTCACAGGCTTGATACAATACCGCAGCATGACCTGTCTTTTTAACTGATTCTATTACTGTTTCGATATCCATGGGAACCAGGGTTCTAAGATCTACCACTTCCAATTCAATACCGTTCTTGGCCATCTGTTCTGCAGCATACAGGGCTATGGGAACCATGTAGCCCCAGGTTACTACAGTTGCACATGGGCCGTCATCTATGGTTGTATCTATTCTGCGCTTTACATCGGCTTTACCTAAAGGTATAAGATATTCTGATTCAGGAACTTCAGAAGCGCCAACCGGATCTTTGTAAAGGTTCTGGTGCTCGATAAATACCACAGGATTGTCATCCCTGATGGCCGTCTTAAGCAGACCTTTTGCGTCATATGCAGTAGAAGGCATAACGACTTTAAGACCTGCCATGTGGGCTACTATGGCCTCAAGGCTCTGGGAATGCTGACCGGCGTAACCTTTACCGCCGCCGGTGGTTGTCCTTATAGTGAGGGGAATAGTTGGCTGACCGCCGGACATGTATTTCCATTTGGCAGCCTGATTCCCTGTCTGACACATGGTTTGCAGGATAAAGTCAATATACATCAATTCTACGATAGGACGAGTTCCGGTCATCGCGGCTCCAACACCTGTACCTATAATAGCTGATTCAGATATAGGGGTATTGAAAACCCGACCCCTGCCAAATATGTCAATCAGTCCTTCAGTTGCTCCAAAAGCACCACCATATTCGGCTATATCTTCACCATAAATCATAACTCTGTTATCCCGTAGCATTTCCTCAGCCAGGGCTTCAATAACAGCTTCCCGGTATGTGATCTTTCCGTCTTCCCGTTCAAAATGTTTATATTCTTTGAGAGTTTCGACTTCCTGATATTCTTCTGGTACCTCTTCTGAAGTTGTATCGCTGAATAAACCGAAATACATGGCCTTAGGATCAGGCAGAGGTGCTTTGGAAGCCTTTAAAGCCATGTCCTCATTACGTTTTCTGGCTTTCTGGCGTAATTCAGCATATTCATCGGCTGTTAGCAATCCAGCATCTATCATCTTATTTGAGAGGGAAAGCAAAGGATCAACGCATGACCAGGATTCAAATTCTTCATCGGAACGATAGGCTTTTGTATCATCGCTTAATGAGTGGCCTTTATAACGACAAGTCCAGTATTCCACCAGTATGGGGCCTTCACCCTTTCGGGCCAGTTCTGCGGCTCTCTTTGTTCCATCCATAACCGCAAGTATATCCATACCGTTGATAACTTCCGCATGCATGGCCTCTTCGTTATATCCAAAACCCCTTTCAGCCAGGAAGTCAATATTTGTTACCTCGCCTCGCTGCTGCCCGGTCATACCGTACTGATTGTTAACTATTGCAAAGATGATAGGTATACCCATCTTTTTAGGCATCAGGCCGTTGCTAAACTGGGCCTGGGCGGCAAAGTTCATTGATTCATGGGCTATACCGTTGTTATAAGCACCATCACCGGCAAAGCAAAGAACTATTTTGCCGTTATCCAGATATCGGGCTGACATGGCAGCACCGGTGGCCATTCCAATACTACCACCCACGATAGCGTTTGCACCAAGATGACCGACGCTGAAATCGGCTATGTGCATCCCGCCGCCGCGACCATGACAATAACCGTGTTCACTGCCGAATAATTCGGTAATAGCTCTATAAAGATGGAGTTTTATTGATTCCATTACCAGGTTATCCCTGTCTTTATTAGAATAATCAATCTCCAGGTATTCGCACATCTCCGGCACATCCTCGAATCTGCCAATAAGCTCATCGTCGCTCATGCTCTTGATGGCGAAATATCCCTTTGCCAAGCTGTCACCGTGACCCCTGTGGGTGCTGGTGATATAATCAGTTGGTGCAATACCGGATATCCCACCGGTGGAGACCGCTTCCTGACCGATGGAAACATGAGAAGCACCTACATAAAGGAACTGACGCAAAGGGCCGTATCGTCCTTTTGTCTCCTTGAGTTCAACGATCATCTCTTCCAGGTTTCTTATAAGCAGCATACAATCCAGCATATCGAAACACTGATCTTCTGTTATATTACCTTCATCCAATTCTTCTTTTAACGTTTTTGTATATTGAAAAACGGGGATTTTAATATCCCGTTCTATAAATGTCGGTTTGAATTCTGCCAGCACGTCAAGCTTTTTAACCATTAAATCAGATCCTCCTATTCAGGAAAGGGTAGTTTGCGGTTGGGTTTGCAGACTCAACCCAATTTACATATATTAACTGTCCCTTATCCCTGTTATAGTCTGTTCATCAATACTTCCATAGATGCCGTTTCCACAAGTTCTTTCAATCGGGATAAGAACTGTCCGCCATGAGCACCGTTAACCACCCGGTGGTCAATGGACAAACTCAATGTCATCATGTGCTGTGCGATTATCTGACCCGGTATGACAACTGCCCTGGGTTCAATAGAGCCAACAGCCAGGATAGCCACCTGAGGCGGATTTATGATAGGAGAGAACGTCCTTACACCGAACATACCCAGGTTTGTAATGGTAAGGGTACCGCCGGATATATCATCAGGCATGAGTTTACCTTCCCTGGCGGCGGCAATCAAACGAGCGCTTTCGTTGGCTATTACGGCTATATCTC
Organism: Candidatus Poribacteria bacterium; assembly: GCA_014730235.1. Classification (GTDB taxonomy): domain Bacteria; phylum Poribacteria; class DTPJ01; order DTPJ01; family WJIO01; genus WJIO01. Next base: position 483 of record WJIO01000035.1, on the reverse strand, counting down.
TCTGATCCACGTTCTTTACCACCGGAACTACCAGATCGTCACCAGCGGCAACGGCGATACCGATATTTATATCTTCCAGAAGGTGCACACCATCATCTTCATACACCGAGTTGAATCTGGGGAATTCTTTAAGAACAACAGCGGTAAACTTGGCTAAAATATCATTATATGAAACTTTCAACCCCTGGGCTTTAAGAATATTCCTAATTTCCATCATCTTCTCGCAGTTTACATCCAACTGAATGTTTATATGGGGTGCGGTCTGGTAGCTCATAGTCAGACGTTCTGCCACGATCTTCTGGATATTTGTCAATGGAACAACCTGACCGCCTGCGGGAATAGATACGGGTTTGGGTTTTGGTGCGGTTGGTTTTTTCTCAACAGCAGGTTCAGCAGGCTTCTTGGCCTGGGTTTTACTCTCTTCTACATATTTTTTCACATCGGTGCTGACAATTCTGCCGTTTGGACCCGGACCTTTTACAT
>WJIO01000431.1 GCA_014730235.1 Candidatus Poribacteria bacterium | reverse complement strand
TTTAACTCCCATATTTATGTTTTATATTGTGGTTGTGCAATTTTTATATTAAAATTCCCATTTCATACTTGAAATATATAGATAAAAGTATTATCTTTTTTTTGGGAACTTTCTTCTAATTTTGGTGTATATATCTCTCTTTGAAAGGAGGCACTTTCAATGTACAAAAAGAGATTGATAATCTCTATAGCATCTTTTAGTTTTGTATTATTGCTGACTCTTGGAGTTCTCTTAAATATAGAATCAGGTGGTATATCGTCTGGTGAAGCTCTTGCAGACACAGAAATAGCCAGCGCAGAATCTTTGAGTGCAGCATTTATTAAGGTAGCAAAAGAAGTAAAACCATCAGTAGTAAATATAAGTACAACATCCCGTGTTAGTACCCGGAGAGAGCCATTCTGGGATCTCTTTGATGATGATTTTTTCAGAAGATTCTTTCCTGATGAACCCAGGAGACCTCGAGAACCAAGCCAGCGGCGAAGGCGAAGTCTGGGGTCTGGCGTTATAATAAGCTCTGATGGATATATTTTAACTAATAACCATGTTGTGGAAAATGCAGAACAGATTAAAGTAAGTCTTCAGGATAAACACGAATACAGCGCAGAAGTGGTAGGTAAAGACAAAGAAACTGATGTCGCTGTTATAAAAATTGATGCAGAAGGCCTGCCTGCTGCTAAATTAGGTAGGTCTGATGACCTTCAGGTAGGTCAATGGGTTCTTGCTATTGGCAATCCACTCAGATTAAGTCATACCGTAACAGCAGGTATCATAAGTGCTACTGGCAGATCCAACGTAGGCCTTGCTACATACGAAGATTTCATACAAACCGATGCTTCTATTAATCCGGGTAACAGTGGAGGCCCTTTAGTAAACATCAAAGGGGAAGTGATCGGTATAAATACTGCCATTGCAACAGCTTCAGGAATACCAGGTAATATTGGAATTGGCTTTGCAATTCCAATAAATATGGCCCTAAACATCAAAGATCAATTGATAGAAACAGGTAAAGTAGTTCGGGGATGGCTTGGTATACAACTCCAGGAAGTTACAATGGATATAGCCGAAAAATATGGATTGGATGACCCACAAGGCGTTCTGGTAGCTTCTCTTGTTGGTGAAGACGGTCCTGCTGAGAAAGCAGGTATAGAAGCCGGAGATCTGATCATTGAATTCGACGATCAGGAAGTGATTGACAGCGCTCATTTAAAGCGGCTGGTTGCTGCGGCTGATCCTGGTGACAAAGTCGGTGTTGTAGTCATTCGTGATGGGGATGAAAAGAGTTTCAGGGTTAAACTTGGTGAAAGAACCGATGAATTGCTGACTGAAGGTACTGATGTCACCCCTGAAACCGAAGAATGGTTGGGTTTATCAGTTCAGGAACTTACTGATGAACTCGCTCGTGGACTGGGTTATGAAGACGAATATGGTGTAGTTATTACATCTATAGATCCCGATGGTCCAGCGGCAAAAGTGGAAGATCCTCCAAGACGACGGGACTTAATCCAGGAAATAGAAGGTACGGAAATTAAAAGTATGGATGATTATAACAAGGCAATTGAAGAAACAAAAGACCAGAAAAGTGTTATGATCAGACTGCGTCGTGCAAACGGCAGAACATGGTATGTTGTAATAAAAAAGGAAGAAAATAAAGAATAATCAGATCTGATTATTCTATAATCCAATAGCTGCTAGTCATATGACTAGCAGCTATTTTTTTCTGCCTTCTTCCCATGCGTCAATTATACTGAATATCCATGTAAAGGCAAGCTGTGTTATGCCGGTAAATTTCATTATATCAGTGACTTTGTATGTATAATTGCGAATTGTTATTTCTCTTTTGGCGGGATCAAAAATTAGCTGCTTTTCACCCCAACCTATTAGCTTAATTTCAGTCTCCTGAACAGCAAACCATATTATGGCAATGGCACAAATAAAACTGAATATAAATATAACACCCTTCTGGTATCTCCGAAGGTATATTTGACCAAGACCACAAATTATAATAGACAGGAAAGCCGCGAAAAATGGATTTTTTGGTTTCCGAGGAGAGTTATTTTTCATCCGATTACCTTTATTTAATTTATACCTCTGGATATAAGGAAAACCCCAATCCCGACAAATATACACCCAATAATGGTAACCGGTCTTATAGTTTCTTTGAATATAAGCCAGGAAAATAATACAACAGCCACGTATCCCAGACTTACCATAGGATAAGCAATACTTAGTTTAACCCGGGATAAAACAACCAGCCACGAAAGCGCACTGACGCCAAATACGGCTAAACCTGATATTACAAGGGGGTTAATAAGCGCGCTTATGAGCATGGATGGCGCACTGGAAAGGGAGGAGACTTTACCAACTTTCATCATCCCCAGCTTTAACAACATTTGTGCTACCGATGCAAGGGATACGCTGAGGATTATAAGAAGCATGTCCTTCAATTCTGTCTCTTTCTTTAATTAACTAACTAGTTAGTTTTTATTATAAAATCCGCAAGTTGTTCTTTCATATCTTCTATTTCAGCATATATATTTCTTATATCTTCTCTAATTACCTGTAGTTCATGTTTATTTATGGAACGTCTTCTCAGGTGCAGATAACCAAATATTATCAAAAGGGGGCCGAGAACTATTGCTGCTATAAACAGAAAAACCATTCCAACTATAGACATTTATTACCTCCGATTCTTGATTTTATAAAAACTTACCGGTTAATAAAAACATGAGGATAAGCCCCCGCTGCATTTTTAGCTTATCCTCATGTTAGAGCAAAATGTTGAAGTGGATTCACTGTAATATATTGCAAGGAATTTGCCATTCCTGGGAAATTCTTATTCCTGCCTCAAGCTTTTTGAAAAAGCTTGAGGCAGGAATCCAGTTTTTACAACTGTTTTAGCATTTCGTCTTGATCTGCGGTTATAAGGGCTTCAAAGACTTCGTCAAGATCACCTTCCATAATAGCCTCCAGCTTATAGATGGAAAAGTTGATCCTGTGGTCAGTAAGACGATTCTGGGGGAAATTATAAGTGCGTATCTTTTCGCTTCTGTCTCCGGTTCCTATCTGTGTTTTTCTTTCCTGGGCCCTTTCTGCTTCCTGTTCTCTCTGCATTTGATCTAGTAGTCTTGCTCTTAGAACTTTCATGGCCTTGGATCTGTTTTTGTGCTGTGATTTTTCATCCTGACAGGAGACTACTATTCCAGTTGGTATATGAGTTATTCGGACAGCAGAATCAGTAGTATTTACGCTCTGGCCTCCGGGACCTGAGGAACGGAAAAAATCAATTCTAAGGTCTTCTGGCTCTATCTCTATTTCTACTTCTTCAGCTTCCGGAAGAACGGCTACCGTAACTGCTGATGTATGTATCCTGCCCCCTGATTCTGTTACTGGAACTCTCTGAACCCTGTGGACACCACTTTCATATTTAAGATGTCTGTAGGCATCTTTACCCTCTACACCAAATATAATTTCTTTGAATCCGCCCACACCGGTAGAATGGGAATCAATTATTTCTGTTTTCCAGTTGTGCTGGTCTGAGTATTTAGTATACATTCTGAACAATTCTGCGGCAAAAAGACCAGCTTCATCTCCACCTGTACCTGCTCTTATTTCTACCAGTACATTCTTTCCGTCATTTGGGTCTTTGGGAATAAGCATAAGCTGCAAATTACGTTCAAGGACATCTTTTCTCTTGGTAAGACTATCCAATTCATCTCTTGCTAATTCCAGGAAATCCTCGTCTTCTTCTGTTTCCAATAGCTCTTCTGTGTCTTTTATCTGTTTTATAACCTGTTCGTATTCATTTGTAGCTTCGACTATCGGAATAAGATCAGAATGCTCCTTGACATATTCCTGAAAACGTGAACTGTTGGATATTATCTGGGGATCTGAAAGGGCTTTTTCCAGTTCCAAATATCTATTTTTTATCTCTTCCAGCTTTTGTAACATATTTATTCCTGAGTTGCTTTTTCCATCGTTAAGACTTCCTGTAGTGATCGAATTGCTACCTGTATCTGGTCTTTAGATGGTTCTTTTGTGGTAAGTTTCTGAAGCCAAAGCCCTGGAAACATAAAAACCCGCATAAATTTACTGTTTTGTTTCTTGGACATAAGTTTGATAATTTCGTAAGAAATACCGGCGATAAATGGTATTAGTAACAACCTCGAACCTATACGAACAAAAATTGAATCCGGTTTACCAAATATGGAAAACACGATTATGCCCATCAACATAACAGTCATCAAAAATGCGGTACCACATCGCGGGTGTTGTGGGCTGTGTTTGGCTACATTCTCTTCTGTGAGTTCTTCACCGGCTTCATAAGCGTGAATTGACTTGTGTTCTGCGCCATGATATTCAAATACTCTGGCAATATATTTACTGCGGGATATTATCCAGACATACAGTAAAAATATAATCAGACGGATAAATCCATCTGATACATTAAAGATTATTTCCGCGTTGGATGAAAACATGCCAGAAAAAAGGCTTGCAAGTCTTTCAGGAATAATAACAAATAATCCAATTCCCAGCAAAATACTCAACATAAAAGTAAAAGCTAAGCTGAGTCCTCCCATTTCCTGCTTGGGTTTTTCCTGATCACTCTCATCGTTTTCTTCTTCCAGAGCCTGATTGGCTGAAAATGTAAGTGCTCTCATTCCCCAGACCAGGGATTCAATTAACACCCCGACACCGCGTATCACAGGCCATCCCAGAGGTCGGAATCGCTCTTTTAGAGGTTTTAATTTTTCGCGCTTAACAACAATCTCATTGTTTGGTTTTCTTACGGCTACAACCAGAGAACGAGGGGCCCGCATCATAACACCTTCAATAACCGCCTGGCCTCCCACGTTCTTGGGCTTTGCACAAGATGGGTTGTTCATAGGAGGGATTATTCCTCATTATTCTCTTCAGAATCATCAGGTAGATTATATTTTTTCCTGAACCTTTCAACGCGACCGGCTGAGCTGACGGCTCTACGCTTACCGGTAAAGAAAGGATGGCATTGGGAGCATATTTCTACCTTCAGATCTTCTTTTGCAGACATGGTTTTAAAAACTGCCCCACATGCACATGATATTGTTGTTTCATTATAGTTCGGATGAATTTCGGGTTTCATATTTTCTCCTTTCAGATAAACCTAAAATTACCAATATAATTATAAGAGAAATTTGATTATAAGTCCACTTTATTTAACCCTTCATAGACTCTAAAAATTCCTCATTAGTCTTTGTTTTTGATAAATGTTCCAGGAGGAATTCCATAGCTTCAGGCAGGTTTTCCTGGGACAAAGCTTTACGGAGAAGCCAGATTTTATTCATCTCATCTTCACTAAGAAGCAAATCTTCCCGACGGGTTTTTGATGTCTTTATGTCAATAGTGGGGAAAATTCGTCTTTCCAGCAGAGAGCGGTCCAGGCGTACTTCCATATTACCTGTGCCTTTGAATTCCTCGAATATAACGTCATCCATTCTACTGCCTGTATCAATTAAGGCTGTGGCTATAATAGTCAAACTGCCCCCGTCCTCTATATTTCTGGCTGCGCCAAAAAATCTTCTTGGGCGGGTTAAGGCGGTTGATTCAACACCACCGGTTAATACTCTACCGCTGGCAGGAGCAACAGCGTTATGGGCTCTACCAAGCCTTGTTATACTGTCCAGAAGGATAACAACGTCATATCCATATTCCACAAGTCGTTTGGCTTTTTCTATTACCATATCAGATACTTCGATATGACGCTCTGGTGGCTCATCAAATGTTGCGCTGACAACTTCACCATCGGAACCGATGAATCTTTCTACATCAGTAACTTCCTCTGGACGCTCATTAATAAGAAGAACCATCAAAATCATTTCGGGATGATTTGTAGTTATTCCCCGGGCTATTCTTTTCAGAAGTTCAGTTTTTCCGCTGTATGGTGGAGCAACAACAAGTCCACGTTGACCTTTACCGATAGGCGTTATAAGGTCCATTATCCTTGTGGAAAGCTCTCTGGGATTATGCTCCAGGATGATCCTGTCCATAGGATATATGGGTGTCAGATTGTCAAAAAGGATTTTCTCCTTTGCCTTTTCGGGATTTTCATAATCAACAGCTTCAATATGTAAAAGGGCGAAGTAGTGTTCCTCTTTTTCTCCGGGGCCGCCTTTTTTGGGAGGTCGGATTTGACCCGAAACCACATGACCCACACGAAGATTAAATTTGCGAATCTGGGATGGAGATACATAAATATCATCAGGCCCCTGAAGATAATTATATGCAGGTGAACGCAAAAAACCAAAACCTTCGGGCCTTATATCAAGTACACCTTCTCCAAATATCAGGCCGTTACCAGTAGCCTTAGCTTCCAGAATTTTGAATATTAAATCATGTTTCTTAAGACTGCTGTAACCTGTTATACCAAGCTCACGCGCAATGCTGTTTAGCTCAGCAATTGTCATTTTTTTCAGTTCCCCAATGTCTAGTTCATTGGGTTTCAATTGTTGTTGTGCTGTTCCTTCTCTCATATACTTTTTGTGGCAAATTTAATTGATTTGCCACCCTCCAAGTTAGTAATGTTGAAAACTCTCGATTCTTCGGTTTGGCGCTTTAATAAAGATTCTGGCTTTAAAGTTAATATACATAACGCCACTTCCTTTCTGTAAACGGTCTGACCGTTTTTATTTTAACCAAAGAACTAACTTTAAACTAATAAACACCAAATGTTTCGGCTCTTCTGAATTAAATGTCTTAAAGAACAAAGATTACAAATTAAACAAGAAAACTTAATTTGCTTATCATCACTGCAATAGTTTACCTGTTATCTCTACATCAATCTACCTACCATTCCTGCATCAATTCACATGTCATTCCTGCGAAGGCAGGAGTCCAGTAAAAAACTTTTCAGAAACAGAAATACTGCCTTTGCAGAATGACATATATAAAGCTGTCATTCTAAGTGGAGCGAAGCAAAAACTATACGGACAAAGGTATAAAGATTATTTATCAATATTTATACCTGAATCCTTTATCTTAGTATAATAATGGAATGCTTTATGAATGTTATGAGCAGATGGATTTCTGTTTAATCATTATGATCAGATATGGGAAATGGATACCAGAAAGCCTATTGTGGATCAGAATACTGAGATAAGATGGAAAAAAGATCTAACTAAGTTAAATGCTAGGTGCTTGCCTTTTATCTTCGCGGACTATCGTAGTTGATGCAGGTAGGACGGTTTAGCTTAAGGGATGCCATATAAGACCTACAACGTCAAAACTGTCCAACATCCTCCCTCTCACCGCGTATATTATAATTCACAACAAAAGAAACGTCAAGGCTTTTTTTGATTACCTTTTAGACTGTCCTGCAATATCCCCCAAATTTCTACAACTCGTTTTCTGGTATTACTTATTGAATCATTGTTATAAATAACAAAATCGGCATATCTTAATTTATCTTTAACTGGCATTTGGGATTTTATGCGCTTAAGAGCTTCATTTTCTGAAAGCCCTCTATCATTAAGACGTTTTATTTGTTTATCCTCATCAGCATAAACAACAACAACCACATCTACCATATTTATTAGATTTACTTCTATTAACAGCGGAGCTTCTATTATTAAAATATTATTCTGGATGGAGGAAGTTTTTTGAGATATATTTTCTTGTATTTTTCTGATTATTGCTGGATGAACAATTTTATTTATTTTGTCCAGATGGCATTTATTATCAAAGGCGATATTTCCCAGCTTGTATCTGCTAATTTCCCTATTTTCCCCTAAGATATTCTGACCAAATGTTGCAACTAGCCTATCTTTTACTGATTTATCTTCTTTTAATACTTCATGACCGATCAGGTCAGCATTTATAATATCAGCACCAAGTTCTTTAAATATTTCCGAAACAGTTGTTTTGCCGCATGCAATCCCACCTGTTAGTCCGACGATAATACCATGATTACCATCATTGGATTTTCTATTACTCTTCATAGTCGCTCACAAGACGGCCGTTCGGTCTGTTCATTTGGCTTCCAGCCAGTTTTTACCTATACCTACATCAACTTTTATAGGTACTTCCAGCTTCATGGCTTCTTCCATAAGCTTGATTACGTTTTCGTTTACCATGTCCAGTTCTTCCTCAGCGACCTCAAAAACCAGTTCATCATGTACCTGCAAAAGGAGTTTAGATTTTAGTTTTTTCGATTTAAAGAAATCAGCTATTTTGATCATAGCCATTTTTATCATGTCCGCAGCAGAACCCTGAACAGGGGTATTTATAGCTGTCCGTTCGGCAAACTCACGGGTATTTCGGTTTCTGCTTTTTATCTCTGATATACGCCTTCTACGACCGGATATGGTGGTTACATAACCATTTTCCCTGGCAAATTCGATAATTCCATCAAAATATTCTTTAACACCTGAATATGTTGCAAAATAGCTTTCGATAAATGTCTTTGCATCCTTAAGGGGGATATCCAGTTCTCTGGCCAGCCTGAAAGCACCCATGCCATATATAACACCAAAATTAATAGTCTTTGCCTGTCGGCGCATTTCAGGAGTAATTTGGTCAATTGGAAGCCCGAATATCAATGAACCGGTGCGGGAATGAATATCTTCATCTTTACGAAAAGCGTCAACCAGAGTTGCATCACCGGACAAATGAGCAAGCATGCGCAGTTCAATCTGAGAATAGTCGGCGGCTAACAAAAGGTTGCATTCTCCACCTGGTATAAAGGCACGTCTTATTTCCCTACCTTCTTCCGTCCTTACGGGAATATTTTGCAGGTTAGGGTTACTGCTGCTTAACCTTCCGGTTTCTGTAACAGCCTGATTAAAAAATGTATGAACTCTAGCTGTTTCCGGGTTAATTGATGCGGGTAAAGCGTCTACATAGGTGGATTTCAGCTTTGACAAGCTTCTGTATTCCAGAACAGCTTCAGGTAATTCATATCCTGCTGATGATAGCCTTTCCAGCTCAGCTTCGTTTGTGGAATAGCCTGTTTTTGTCCTTTTTCCCGGAGGCAGACCGAGTTTTTCAAAAAGTATATAGGATAACTGTTTGGGTGAATTTATGTTAAAACTTTCCCCGGCCAGTTCAAAGATATTATCTGTTAATGCCTTAAGACGTGTATCCATTTTCGTGGATACCTCTTTAAGATATCCAGTATCCAGTTTTATCCCTGTCAACTCCATATCAGCCAGAACCGGAATCAGAGGTAACTCTATCTCTCTGAATACGGATTCCAGGTCGTTTTTCTGGAGACCGGGTTCCTGTTGTTCTTTTATGCGTAAAGTAAGATCAGCATCCTCGCATGCGTATTTGCTGGCAGCTTCCAGATCAACTGAATCCATGGTTGTCTGATTTTTACCTTTACCAATGAGTGTTTCAATGGGTATCATCTCATAACCAAAATACTCAAGAGACATATTATCCAGGGAATGTCTCCTCGCAGATGGATTTAGTATATACGAGCCCAGCATGGTGTCATAGGAAATATTTTCAATTTCTGCGCCGTATTTTCTTAGTATCTGGATATCGTATTTAATATTTTGTCCTATCTTACCTATTTTTGGGTCTGCAAGAACAGGCATTAGCTTCTTTATAACAGTTTCCAGGGGAATCTGTTCAGGGCAGCTCATATATCTATGTCCAACAGGTATATAGTAGGCTTCATGCGGCTTATAGGATATGGATATACCCACCAGTTCGGCACTTATTGGATCTATATCGGTTGTTTCCGTATCAATGGCGAATTCCTGAACCTGCTTCAGACTTTCAACCAGCTTGTCAAGATCTGATTCATCCAGGATAGTATGATATTTTGTCTCAACAACCTTATCACGTCCCAGGTCCATATCTTTTATGAATTGTCTGAACTCAAGTTTTAAGAATAGCTCCAGGAGTTTCTCATCTTCATAATCTTTGACTTTTAGATCCGGGATGTTGACCTGTAACGGAACATCAACATCAATCGTCGCAAGACGCTTGCTTAAAAGAGCCTGATCCTTGAACTCCTCTAAAGCTTTTCTCTGGCTATTCGATTTAACTTCATCAATATTTTCAAGCAATTCCTCAAGAGAGCCAAACTCATTTATAAGCTTTGGGGCAGTGACTTTTCCAATACCGGGAACACCGGGTATATTATCTATTTTGTCTCCCATAAGACCCATAATGTCAGTAATTTTATCCGGTTCTACACCGTGACGACTTCTCACCTTTTCTTCATCATAGACAAAGCCTTTTTCAAAAACCCCCCGAAAGCTGTAGGGATTAACTTTTATATTTGGAGTAACTAGTTGCAGCGCGTCTTTATCACCGGTTACTATAACAACTTCCATATCCTGAGCTTCGGCCTTTTTGGCCAGAGTTCCGATAATATCATCCGCTTCATAGCCCGGAACCTCGATAACAGATACATTAAGAGCGTCAACCACTTCCCTTATAGTAGGGAGTTGTTGGGATAAGGTATCCGGCATTTTTGGTCGATCTGCCTTATATTCGGCGAATTCCTTGTGACGGAAAGTGGGGCCGGCAGAATCAAAAGCTATGGCTATATAGTCTGGCTGGTCATCATGCAAAAGGCTTAAAAGCAGACGGGTAAACCCAAAGACAGCATTTGTAGGTATTCCAGTGGAGGTTGAAAGATCTTCGATTGCATAAAAAGCCCTGTATATATAGGCATTTCCGTCCATTATGAAGAATCGCTTCTTTTTTTGTTCTTCCACTGTTTATACCTCCGTTGTTTAAATATTGTTAAGTGTTAAAGACGGCAAAGGTATTGGGAAACAATTTTCAGTCAGATTTTTCATCGATTCATTAACTCTAATGTTTTCAATCTGATTTCCAGGCGGGGAACCAAGGACCGTCCAGAGCATATTGGCTTCACCATCAATTTCCAATGTGCCTGAATCGCTGTATATACCGTAGCGATCTTTACCGGTGGTAAATTCTACATTTTCTGCATCTATATATTGACTGAGAATAGGTTTTAGCTTATTCATGGTTCGAGGGAAATTGAGAACCTTTAAAGTACCTCCGGCTCTATTTGTGGACATTGTAAAGCCGGATCTTTCCAGTATGGGGATTAATTCATCCTGAGCGGTAACCTGTATCGTGAAATAAGCATTTTCATCTATTTTAATGTCATTGGCTATATCTGCTAAAGCCGGGATTATGACGCTGCGATCACCGGCGAATTCAAATATATTTTGAGTCCATTTACCATTGTCACGTTTGGAATCCCTGGCCAAAATGTAGCTTACAATTTCTGATCCTGATTCTATAATATAAAATATACATCTTCTACCTGAACAGCAACCATTTTCCAGTACCAACTCATAATCCAATAAATCGCGGTTTATCCTTACGTCTTCACCTTCATTTAAAGAACGTATAATCTCCGCATCTTCAAATTCAGCTTTTCTTATTTTAACATCCGTATTTTTGAATTGTTTTACTGCATTAAGATCGATCTGAAATTGAGGATGGCCAACGTGGTTTGCACCTGTGCGATAGTATAAAGATCTTGCGCCTGAAATATTAACAATATCCACATTGTCATTTGCAAATCGCTGAAAAGAAGCTTCTAAGATTGTGCCTGCTAAATTTCGTTCCCGATGATCCGGATGAGTGCATACGCTGCCGATATAACCGACGCGAAGATGACAACCGTATATATACATATCCCGAACCAGTCTGATAATCAGGGCAACAGGAGAACCTTTATAAAACATGCAATAAGTATTTTCCCGGAGTTCAGGTCGGAGATACATGGGCCATGTTACAACGGCTTCTTTATAAGATGGGGCACTTTTGAAAAATATTGATCTGGCCAGTTCCACTACATCATCTATTTCGTTTTGTTTTGGTGTTCTGGGCCCTTCGTATGAGAATCTTTTTGATAAATCCATTTATTATCCTATTCTTAGAGATATTTGGTTCTTACGGGCTCAGCGTGGTTATAATTGAAAATTCCCTCAGCTTGTCATTTCTGCTTTCGCAGGAATGACAGCATATAGAAGTTTCTTATCTTTACCACGCTGAGTCTGGAAGAGCCAGATATTTTAAGGAAATCGAACTTACTTAAATCATCGCTTTGACTTCTTTAACCAACTCTTCTACAAGCTTATCCTCTGGAATACCCCTGATCCTGACACCTTTTTTAAACAATATTCCTTTTCCTACACCACCGGCAATGCCAATATCAGCTTCTTTTGCCTCACCAGGGCCGTTGACTATACAACCCATTACCGCTATTGTTATAGGTTTTTTTATATATGATATCTCCTGTTCCACTTCCTTCGCAATCTTAACCAGATCGATCTTACATCTTCCGCATGTGGGACATGAAATAATAGTCGGGCCATACTCCCTTAGTCGCAGAGACTTTAATATTTCATATCCTGCCCGTATCTCCTGAACCGGATCATCCGTAAGGGATACCCTTATAGTATCACCGATACCCTCAGCCAGTAGTGTTCCTATACCCACAGCAGACCTTATAGTCCCGGCAAAAGCAGTTCCGGCTTCTGTGACCCCAAGATGTAGAGGATAGTCCACCATATCAGCAATAAGCCTGTAGGACTGAATTGTCATGAGAGGATCCGAGGCTTTCAATGATATGATCGTATCGAAGAAATCCAGATCTTCCAGTATCTTTACATGCCTCATGGCACTTTCCACCATCGACTCTGGTGTAGGATGTCCGTATTTGGCTAGAAGTTCCTTTTCCAGTGAACCGGCATTTACACCTATTCTTATGGGAATTTTATTTGTTTTTGCCGCCTCAACTACTGTTCTGGTTTTTTCATCATCGCCAATATTC
>WJIO01000430.1 GCA_014730235.1 Candidatus Poribacteria bacterium | reverse complement strand
GTGTAGGCAAGTGTATCACCTATGGCTTTGGCGCTGTGTCAGCACAATTTTAGACTGATTTTCTGCTTGAATTTTTGTAGCGAATATTTTATAATAGGTTATGCAAACCGGATAAGTTTTTATAAGTTTAACCTTATTTAACCAATTTTTATTTAACACGCGGGGGTCAGAGACAAGTCATGAAAAGAGTGTGGAAAAGTGGTATAAAGCCTTGCTGTGACAGGGTTAAATGCAGCTTTAACAGGACGCGACCCCTACGTAGCCTTTATTCATGCGGTTTTACGGCATTTTTCAGGTGCTCTGGCCGTAGGGGTCAGGGGTGTTTTGCAGACCCCTACGTTTTTGCCTATGCTAAAGCCAGTTATCATGCGACTCTGGAAGCCCAGCTCTTGAGGTGGTACTCGATCCGTAAAGGATATTGAAACATATCTCAAATAAATATCACGATAATTCATACTTTCTTGAGGTGATACTCGATCCGCGAAGGATATTGATTTGTTTTACTGAAATTTTTATAATGCGGCAAGAATGTGTTTATTAAATAAACCTTCCCTAAAGCTATTCACTAAATCAACCGATAATGCAACTATATAAAGTGGCTATATACTACCATTTCGTATCTAAAATACAGGAATGTAAAAATGAGAATTGAAATATCTCTGGATTCTGAGGGTGAAATCAGACTGCCAATTCACTACAATTCTGTTATACAGGGGATGATCTACAACAACATAAGCCCGGAGCTTGCCCGGTACCTTCATGATACGGGATTTACATACGGCAAACGCAGCTTTAAGATGTTTACATTTTCCAATATCAACGGCAGATACAGGCTGACAAATAGCGATATAATCTTCTCGCCGCCGATTAAGCTGGTCATAAGCAGTCCTATGGATGATTTCATACAGCAGTTGGGATACTTTATGATGGTGCGGGATGATTTAAACCTGGGCGTTAACCCTGTGAGAGTAAGCAGTTTTGACGTGCCGGAAGAAACAGAACCCAATGAATCGGAAGTAATAGGAATGTTATCCCCTGTAACGGTCTACAGCACCCTGAAAACAGGGGAGGGCAAAAACAAGACATACTATTATTCCCCCTTTGAGGATGAATTCTCACAGCTTATAGAGAATAACCTGAAAAAGAAATATGCCGTTATTACAGGAACGGAACCGGATGAAAGCTATACTCTTACAATAAATCCTTTGAAAGTAGATAAAAGGTCTGAAAAAATACTGAAATATAAAGGCACTGTCATAAAGGCCTGGAGGGGAGTCTATTCCCTTCAGGGAAATCCCGCACTGATAAAGGTAGGACACGAGGCAGGTATAGGCAGTAAGAACTCACAAGGTTTTGGGTGTTTTAAATTTCTAAAAAGGGATAATGCAGATGATTGAAGGAATTGCCCAGATAGGCGAAATATTGATGGCAGGGGATCAAAGCAGGTATCTTGATTTTCTGGTGAAAGATCTAAAAGCTGAGGTTAAAAACAAAAAGCAGCATGTAGCGATAATGGATTTCAGCAGCACAGGAGATCAGTTGAAATTTTACGAGGAGGAGATAGATGATCAGACAGCCCATAAATATCTATGGATAGGTAATGCAAAAGGTTCTGATACTCAAAAGCGTTTGTCAAGTGACAATTTATCTTACCTGGTATCTCAATCTATATCGTCTCTGAAGGATGAACTTAACGAAGATTGGGAACTCTGGAAAAAACTTGATTGTATAATAAATAATTATTTCCTTGATCTGGGTGATATACCAGGTCAACAGAGACGTTATAGATATGTTTTGGATATCGTCAAGTGCGGCATTAATACAGAAATGAATCTATATCAACAAAGGGAAATGGTACAAAATGAGGATATAAGCGCAAAGGATGTTGCTCAGATTGTCTCAGATGAAACACAAAAATATATAGAATCCCAACGGCAACTTGGAGATTCGGAGATAGGTTTGTATACTGTTTTTCTTGACGGAGAAAATTTGGCTCAATCTACAGATTACAAAAATTTCCTGATGCAGGAAAACCTTCTTCCTGATTTTGATGACACTTATCAGGCTAAATGTTTTGTATGTCATAATGAATCAAACCTTTCCTATGATGTGGCAAAACTAAAATTTAAATATTATATAAAGGATAAAATCAGCTTTTCATCGAGATTTGAGAAGGATTTCAGTAAAAATTTCAGCTTTTGTAAACCTTGCTATATGTATCTTTCTGCCGGCGAGAATTTTATACAGAACAAGATGAAAACAGCCATGGGTAGATTTCAAGTCTACGTTATTCCAAAATTTTTATTCAATGTAAAAATGTCATCGGAAGATATAGATGGTTTTGGTGATTATGTAATATTCAGTTTTAACGCTGCCAAGAATTTCAAAGGGATGAATAAATTTAATGGGTTATTACAAAGTTATCTTAAATATCAGGAATCATATAAAAACAGCTATACATTGAATTTTCTCTTTTACCAGGAAAACAATAGCGAATTCAGGATCCTTAGATGCGTTAAGGATGTTAACCCAATAAGACTTAGAACATTAACGAAAACGACAAACGATATTGGTATTATAGGCAAAAAGTTATTGAGAGAATCAAACTCTTGGAATATAGATTTGGGCAAAATATATTTTTTGACACCTATAAGAATTTCAAAGGGCGCTCCTAAAGCATATAAAGATTTACTGGTTTTATACTCAAATATTCTCTCCGGTGGGGAAGTTTCATATTATTCTATGATAAGGCAATTTACTGAACTCATAAGGATATACAAATTTGAGAAATTTTCCATATTCAATATAAATACAGAGGGTAACCCTTTGTGGGAAATGAGTATGGCAGTAATGGAATGCAACCTATTCATGTTATATCTTAGGAAGTTGGAGTTGTTGAAAGGAGGAAAATATATGTCAGAAGTAGACCTGAAATCAATCGGTCTGGACGATGACAGAATGCAGGAATTCGTAACCGAGATGGGCTACGACGATACTAGAACAGCCATGTTCCTGATGGGCAACCTTATCAGAGAGATTGGCTATAGGCAGGGGGGCAAAGAACCTATCCTGGAAAAGCTTAATTACCAGGGAATAGACGCCAGAAGACTATTGAGGCTAACCAATGAGATATTCGAAAAGCTGAAGCAATACAAGGTGTTGAAATATAATAAATCTATATTTTCAGCATTTAAACGACTGCTGGATTTATACATTAACGACTGGCCTTTGGACGATCAGGAAAATGTTTTTTACATACTTTCCGGTTATTCATACCGACGACAACGGGCAAAAGGTGAAAGTGTAAATGAAACAGAAGAGGAGCAAGAGGAATATGATCCACAATAGCGACATACTGTTTATCTACGATGCCAAGATGTGTAACCCTAATGGTGATCCTGATGATGAGAACCGTCCCCGGATGGATGTGGAGACATCTCGCAATCTGGTAACTGATGTAAGGTTGAAGAGATACATAAGAGATTACTGGCAGAATAAAGGTGAAAATATATTTGTGGCTACGGTAGATGAAAAAACCGTAGATGCGACAACTCGCCTGGCTTATTGGGTTTGCCAGAAAGCCCGGGAAAGTTCCGATAATGATAGTATCAAACAAGCTGACAAAATAGAAAAAGCATTGGAATCAGGCAAAAAGCCTTCGGCTAGTGATATAGTTAAGTTAATAGCTTCCGAAGCGGAGATATTGAGAGGATTCATTGATGTCAGGACCTTTGGCGCTACTATGCCAATAAAAGATGAAAAGAAAGGTTCTTCGTTTACCTTTACGGGTCCTGTTCAATTTAATTGGGGATATTCATTAAACAAAGTTGAACCGGTATACTCCAACACCATAACCTCCACCTTCGCAGGAAGAACCAAGGGCGAAGGTGATGAATACGGCGCTATGGGCAAGGATTACCGTTTATATTATTCTCTTCTAGCTTTTCATGGCGTGGTATCAGCCAGTCGGGGTGAAAAGACAAATATGAAAGATGACGATGTAAAAAAGCTGGAAGAGGCACTGATCAAAGCCATACCCCTTCAGGCCACCAGGAGCAAAATAGGTCAGTACCCCAGACTCATTGTTCGAGTGGAGTATAAAGATGATGAAACCCTTCTGGGAGACTTACGCAGATATGTAAAAGTCGATAAAGAAGAAGGATTAAGGGATGTATCGGAAGTTATCCTAGATATATCGGAACTGGATAAAAAGCTGTTAAAGAATAAAGAAAAGATAAATACTATAAGGTTTTGGCAAGATGATGATCTGATACTTATCTGCAACGGAAACAAAGGTAAGTTAAAAGATATATCATCGGCTGGTTTAAGCGAAAAAATGGAAATCATAGATTAGTTCTGGAGGTATGTTCCTATGGAACAGAACATAGACCGAATACTGGTAATGGATCTGCATGGAGCTATGGCCCACTTCAGAGCTTTTTATACCAATTCGTCGTCCCTTACATATTCCTTTCCGCCGCGTACCGTAATTACCGGTCTTCTGGCCGGAATCATGGGGTATCCCAGGGACAGCTATTATCGGGAATTCAGCAAAGAGCGTTGCAGGATCGCCCTGTCCATTATCTCCCCTTTTAGAAAGATAATGAATACTATAAATTACCTGTGGGCAAAGTCCAGCAGTGACTTTGTAGTTCGAGCTGGAAATCCCCTACAGGTGCAATTTGAATCCCTGATACCAGGATCAGGATTAAAAGAATGGGGGGAATTGGTCTACAGGATATATATATGGCATTCTGATCAGGGGATATTAGACAACTTAGCGAAGCGAGTTAGAGAAAATAAATATGTATATCCCCCATACATGGGTATATCTGAATTCATCGCAGAACTGGAATCTGTGGACGACATACATGGAGATGACATAGAGGTGCTGGAATCGGATCAACACCAGGATTTTGCCACTGTCATAAACACCGATCTAATAGCGGATAGAGGTTTGGAGTTTAAAAGCGGGGTTAATATGCTCCAGTATTTGAAAGAAATAATGCCTGTAGAATTTAACGCCGACCGTTCCAGCAGGGCCACAGGCAGCTTTGTCTTTGAAAAAAATCTTAGCAACATCAGAGCCATAATGACAAAGCCCTTTGTTCGGATCAAGGGGAAAAATATAGCCTTTATGGAGACAGATTATGAATGATGTGCGGTTTTATTCCCATATTCATAGGGATGAAACAGGGGAAATTATCAGCCGAAAGACATTGCAACAACATCTTAAAGAGGTTATTAATCATGGTCAACGGGTTGCATCTCAGATGCCTTCCAGGTTTTCTGAGAATGAAAACTTCAGATCATGGATGGAGGTTCTATGTATAGGACATGACTTTGGGAAGTTTACGTCATATTTCCAGAAGTACCTTTTAAATAGAAAACGTGATGGAACAAAACACTATCATGGCTTTATATCTGCCCTGTTCACGGCTTATCTTACAAACAAGGCAGAATTGAAAATAAATCATGGGGTAGATAAGTATCTACCTCTTATTTCTTACCTGTGCATACTCCACCATCACGGTGATTTGGAGAATATGGACAAAGACATTATCCAGCCTGATGGTTTTGATCCCGCATGGATAAATAAGCTTGAGCCAAACCAGCTTAACAATATGAAAAATATGGAAATTCAGGTAGAAGATATACTGAAACGTTATCCAGCCATTCAGAAAATTTATGATGATTTATATCCGTCTGGCAATTTCCGGATCAGGGATTTTGCAGAATCTTGGATGGATTTTCTGGATACTATTGACATGCTGAAGTTCAGTTTGCAGCATGACGCGAATGAAAATATATGCGTGGAAGCATACACATATCTCCTGCTAACCTATTCCATACTCATAGACGCAGATAAGAAAAGCGCTGCCCATGCTGAAGTTCCTCAAAAGAGGCGAAACCTACCATCTTCTCTGGTGGATAATTTCAGGGAAAATTCACCAAGGATCGATCCATCCGCAACTGAGGGTATAAATGGCATCAGGAACGAGATATACAACAAGGTCTGTTCTGCTGTTGAGAATATTGATATAAACTCCCATCATATCATGACTCTAACCGCTCCTACCGGCACTGGTAAAACTTTATCGGCCCTGTCAGCGGCAGTTAAGCTCAGAACCCGGATAGAAGATACTCAGGGGTATATCCCCAGGATCATATACTCTCTGCCATTTACCAGCATAATTGATCAGAATTTTCAGGTCACTGATGATGTGCTTTCCATGCTGGAAGATTACCCATCAAACATGGGCGAATACCTGCTGAAACACCATTACCTGTCCAACGTGGAATATAAGCGGAAAGACCAGGAGATGGAGACAGATAACGCCTTAATGCTCATAGAAAGCTGGGAATCGGAAATAATCGTCACTACCTTTGTCCAGCTTCTCCAGACGGTTATAGGTTACAGAAACCGATGGCTGAAGAAATATCACAAGATAGCAGGCTCTATAATAGTTCTGGACGAGGTGCAAAATATACCTGTGGAATACTGGCAGCTTGTCAGCGACTCCTTGAAGACTTTATGCAGGGAGCTAAACTGCTACGTCATACTTCTAACGGCTACAAAGCCGCTGCTTTTTGATCAGGAAGAGTGTATTGAGCTTCTGGAAGGGAGTTCAGGTTATTTTGCCCATTTTCAAAGAACCCAGTTGAAGCCCAACATGGAAGGAATATCTCTGGATGATATGGTGCAGGAATTTGAGGGACTTTGCCAGGATGACAAATCCCTGATGCTGGTGGCAAATACTATAAAATCCTCGTTATATTTATATGAAAAGATAAAGGAAACGGCTTTTGACAGGCCCACATTTTACCTCTCGTCAAACATCATCCCCCGACATCGCAGGCAGCGGGTGGAAGAAGTTTCCCAGGCTTTGATTTCCGGCGAAAACCCCATACTTGTTTCCACCCAGGTGGTAGAAGCTGGTGTTGACCTTGATTTTGATATGGTTATTCGTGACCTGGGGCCCATTGATTCCATCGTTCAGGTGGCCGGAAGGTGTAACCGTTCAGGAAAAAAAGCAAGGTCTGATGTCCATGTATATAACATTGTAAATGACAAAAAACAGAGTCTTGCCAAATATGTCTATGGCCCCGGCTCTATCAATGCAGCCAGGGAAGCCCTTGATTCTGTTATTCATTCAGAGGAAGATTACCATAAACTGGTGGAAGATTTCTTCGCCCATGTAAAAAGGATAATTTCGAGTCAGAAGTCAAAGGATATATGGAAGGCCATCTGTGGGCTTTGCTTTCGCTCCGAAACCCAAAAGTGCGTAGCTGACTTTGCTCTGATTGAATCCTTACCCAATATGGTTGACGTCTTCGTCCAGGTGGATGATTCAGCCCTTGAATTATGGGAAAGATACCAGATGGAAGTAATAAAAGAGCGGGATATTAACAGAAAAAGGCTTAATTTCACAGAGATGAAAGCCGATTTTCATTCATATAAAATATCCTTACCTAAAGAGCTTGCGGCGGAACTGGTACCCATATCCATGAACTTTTTCTTACTACCCATAGAAGCTCTGGAAAATTACTACAGCATTGACACCGGGTTTAAACGAGTACCGGAGGATACAACATGGATAATTTAACGTTCAACGTCACAGGCACTCTGGTATGGTACTATTACATCTGTAAGAGGGAGGTATGGCTTATGGCCCACGGCCTTGAGCCTGATTCGGACAATCCCTTTATAGACATAGGCAAACTCATCCATGAAACCAGCTATAAAAGAGAAAAGAAAGAGGTACAGTTCGACGGCGTTAAGATGGACGTGATAACCGATGATAACGGAAAAACCATTGTAGCTGAGATAAAGAAAAGCTCCAGGTTCAAACAAAGCGCAACCATGCAGCTTGCCTTTTACCTGACCAAGCTGAAGGAAGCTGGATTGGAAGCTGTAGGGGAGCTTCGCTTTCCCTCCGAAAAGCGTAAAGAGAAGATCGAACTGACCCCGGAGATGGAAGGAGAACTTGAGAAAATATGCGGAGAAATTAAGTCAATAGTATCTTTAAATGTACCCCCGAAGCCTGAGAAGTGCAAGTATTGCTCTTCATGCGGCTACCGGGATTTTTGTTGGGTGTAAAAAATGAGAAAAACAATATATCTGGCCTCCAGCGGCGAATTCAAGCGTAAAGACAATACACTCTACTTTGAGACGAAGAAAGGCAGGAAGTATATACCTATTCAGGATACCCAGGACATTATGGTCTTTGGCGAGGTGACTATCAACAAAAAGCTTCTGGATTTCCTGTCCCAAAATGGCATACCTGTCCATTTCTTCAACTACTACGGTTACTACTCCGGCACGTTTTACCCCCGGGAGCATCTGAATTCAGGTCATCTGGTGTTAATGCAGGCTCAACATTACATAGAGCAGGCCAGCCGTCTGGAGATAGCCAAATCCTTTGTCCGGGGCGGCATGGAAAACATGGCGAAGGTTTTAAGTTATTATGCCCGTCGGGGAACTGAGCTTTCTGATGTGACAAAAGGTATAGAGGAAATGATGAAGCAGACAGGGAAAATGGATGATGTGGATGCCCTTATGGGCATAGAAGGCAATGCCCGGGAATATTACTACAGGGCTTTCGACGCAATTGTTGATGACCCTGAATTTGCCTTTGAATCCCGGACAAAAAGACCACCTCGCAACAGGATAAACGCCCTTATCAGCTTCGGAAATTCCATGGTCTATACCACCGTTCTGAGCGAAATATACAAAACCCATCTTGACCCCAGGATCGGTTTCCTGCATACCACAAACTTCCGCAGGTTTTCCCTGAATCTGGATGTGGCTGAAATCTTCAAACCCTTGATAGTTGACCGATTGATCTTCACCCTCCTGAATAAAAAGATGATCTCATCAAAGGACTTCCAGGACGAGACCGGCGGTATCATGCTGAAAGATAAGGGTAGAATAACGTTTCTGACTCAATTTGACCAGAAGATGAAGACAACGGTAAAGTATCCATCCCTTCAACGAGAGGTGTCATATAAAAGGCTTATCCGGCTGGAGCTTTACAAGCTGGAGAAGCACCTTCTGGGCGAAGCAAAATATAAACCCTTTATAGCTTCATGGTAACAGCATGCTGTTTTACATTTTTGGGAGATGATAATGTTTGTTGTAATGGTCTACGATGTGGAACAACCCAGGGTGGTTAAAGCCCTTAAAATATCCCGCCAGTATCTTAACTGGGTTCAGAACTCGGTCTTTGAAGGGGAAATAGAAAAGGCCAGATTAGAGCGATTGAAAGCCGCTCTGAAACAGGCCCTTGATGAGGACAAAGATTCTGTCATATTTTACGAACTGAGAACCACCCGGTATTTTAACAGGTCGGTGATCGGTATCGAAAAATCTCCTCAAAGTCTTATCCTTTAGAACCTTTTTAGGGAAAACAATCCAATGATTTTAATTTTGTCGGCCTTCGGTAGCGTAAAAATGCCGGGGGTTCGACAAAATGACTTGAAATTAGCCTGAAACTATGATATTATTGTGTATATAGGTTTTTGGACTCATCGGGATTAATATAAATCCCCTCTTTTCATGGAATCAAAGAAAAGCCAAAAACCTAATATTTATGCCTGTTTTGATGGGTTTATAGAATACCTATAAGGGATTGAAACCCTTCCGGCAAGATATACGAGTCTGCAAATTGGTTTGTTTATAGAATACCTATAAGGGATTGAAACGCGAATACTTCTACCATGTCGTCTTCGTCTTCTTTTGTTTATAGAATACCTATAAGGGATTGAAACT
>WJIO01000429.1 GCA_014730235.1 Candidatus Poribacteria bacterium | reverse complement strand
GTTGACGAATTTCAGGATATCAATAACGTCAGGATAAATCTTCTAAATAGAGTTCAGCAGCTTACACAGGCTTATCTTTTCATAATCGGTGATCCAAATCAAAGTATTTATGGATATGAGCGGCTTAAAGAAGGGGGTAGTATGTCTCCTTGGCCATATTATGATGATTTCAATTCAATATTCAGCCCCAGAGTTTTTTATTTATACGATAATCATAGGTCTTACCCCAAAATTCTAGAGTTAGCAACAGAAATACTTAAACTTCCAGAAGAACACAAACACCTTATTCCTAATCCTACAAGAGAACCTGGTGGTGAATTCTTAGATAATTATGCAAAGGTATATAACAGAACAATTGAACGGATAGACTGGTGGAATATCCTTCCAGATATTCTGGACGAAAGAGTAAATCAGAAACCTTACAAGCAAATCGCAATTCTTTTCAGAACTAATAATGAAGTATTCAGAGGATTTCAAAAATTAAAAAGTCAAGACCTTCAAAATATTAGAATCCGCATACAGGGGAGTTTACCATATGAATTTACAAGGATTCGTGAATGCCATGAAGTAATATCCTATTTGAGAGGAAATATAGGACAATCTATACCGAATGATTTTAAGCAGAGTTTTAGTGCTTATATAAATGAACAGATTGAGCACCATCCAAATTGGAATCATTTCTATCTAAGAGTAATGCACGCAGTAGTTCTTGAATATTTTGATGAAACTGACGAAAATAATACGTTCACAGAATTAGTTGATTTTATTAAAGAGCTAACTTATAAGGATGATGGTCAGTTATATAAAATATATGAGAAACACCTTGAGAAAGTATCTCCTAATCAAATAGAGACCGAGATTGTCCTCACTACCATGCATAAAGTAAAAGGTCTTGAATTTGATTGTGTTATTATCCCACCATCATTTTCAAATCTTCCTTTAAATATCGATAACCTAGAAGATCCTGAAGATATTAAGGAACAATTAGAAGAAGAAAAACGACTTGCATTTGTATCATTTACTCGTGCTAAATACAGGCTGCTGGTATTCAGGCATAGGAGAGAATATGCTCTTCTCAAAAATGAAACTTTAGCCATTCCAGAAGAAAATCAAGTTCAAATAGGAATTCCTGTTCATCCAGAAATAAAGAAACTATTCATTGGTTGGGCTGCCAACGTTTACAACTATAGAAACGGGGTTAATGGATTTATTAGAGATAATGTTAATAGTGGAGATTTTATTTTTGTGAAACGAAGAACGGTTCCCAATAATGGCAATCCTTTTGATATACATGAACTTTTTAAAGAAGGCTCCACTAGAGCAATAGGTCGGTTATCTAGAGATGCAGGTCAATTATTGGAATATCGGTCTTGCAGAGGGTACGTGGTTAATGAAATTGTAGTCTGGGAATATGAGGACACTGTTAAATTTGATCAAGATCATGAAACAAATTACTCAAATCAGTGGTGTCAAAATGCAAGAGATGTTGGATATGTTTACTTAGTTGATTTCGCAGGCTACGGTATCCCTGGAGAATAGATTTCCCAAATATTCCTTATGAATCGCTACACTTTCTTATTCTGTTGGTAATAGCAAATCGTTCGAATTTGAAATTCCTACTCCTATTGAACCTCCACCCCTCCGATTGTGTCCAAAAACTATCCCACTTGCTAGATTTTTAAATTTACCCTTATCATCAAAAACTTCTAGGAACTGTTGATTAAGTCTAGTATAATATTTTATTACGTTATCTACCTTTTCATTTATTAGGGTTTGACTAATTGACTCAGAAATTACTCTTTCTGCCCTATGTCTATCAGGAAACCCTATCACATATTTACTGTCAAAATAATAATGTAGATTTAGGTTTTTTAAAAATAATGAATTCCCGTGTAATAGCTTGTTTCTCATTCTACGGAAATTGTAGTTTTTTGCTTTTCTAATCAAAGCAGTCATTTTATTTTTATTCACACTAAAGCATTTTTTCTGGATTTCTTCAAGTTTCCCATGTAAGTTAAGCCCTTCGTAAAACTCAAATATGTTCTTTTTCCTGCGTTCATCTCCATAGTTTTTATTCTCATTATAATATTTCCCCTTAAGTTTAATTCTGAAAGCTAAGTCAACCAATGACTCAAAATGGATAGGCATAAGAATTTGTATTTGCAACGAAATGGTTGCACGTTCCAGAGTGGCTCTGAGCCATCCGTTATAGTCCCTTGCATATTCCAAATGCTTATATTTAATCATAGGATCATTTGAGTCCATTTCATCAAGCCTAAATTCAAGTTCATTTGGAGCGAGTGGTATCTTTTGGTTAACCTTTGTTATATATTCCTGTATCAATTCATTTAGGAAAAATCCATAATTCACATAGATATCATATTGGATGTTGTCATACTTATTCAAATCGAAATTTTCCAAATAATTATTGAGCTGCTGACCAAATATCTCAAAGTCAATCTCTACAGGTGGTTCATTAATTGATAAAACTGCAATATTGATTAAGTCATCACCTGTCACAATCACTAAGTTGTCATGGGTGACAAAAACATAACACCAATCACCAAACCCTATCATACGTCTCTCAAGAAATAATTTCTTCACCTGTTGGTAATTAATATTTGGTTCACCAAATTTCTCTTTCAAGAAGAAATAAAACTTTCTAGCATCAATTTTCAATGCATTGTATAGAACTTGTTTCCTAACAGGGAATTCAAATTTTTTCTCAAATTTTATAAGTTCCCAATTTTCAATATCAAGTGCTGGATGACTCATAAATAATTGGTATATGTAGAAAAATAGATTCTGATTGCATATTCTTGACCAAAACGGACACTCATTCCTGACCAAAACGGACACTCATTCCTGACGAAAACGGACATCGATTCTTGCTGAAAGCGGACACGGATTCCTGTTGAAAACGGACAGTGATTCTTGCTGAAAACGGACACTTCCCTAGAGATCCAAAACAGCACACATTTTCCACGAGTTTTTCTTACCTCTGCTGGTTTTTGAACCAAACCAAACGGAGGATAATACATGCCAAGAAAGCGAACAGACGTGGAAAAAATAAGAGAAGTACTACGATTAAACCTGGAGCTGAAGTTCAGCATCCGTAAGACTGCCGATGCAGTAGGGATAAGCAAAACCAGCGTGGGTGAATACATTGCTGAGTTTAAGCGTTCGGGGCTCACATACCGGGATATTTTACAGATGGAAGACAAGGATATTGTTGAGATATTTGAAAAAGGCAACCGGACCTCCAACCCACTCTACGAAACTCTTTCGAAGGAGTTCCCACAGTATCAACGAGAGCTCTCCAGGGTTGGTGTTACCCTGTATCTGCTGTGGGAAGAATACAAGTCCAAACATCCTGATGGGTTCAGCTACTCTCGTTTCTGTCACTACTATCGAATGTGGGAGAGCAAGTTAAATCCATCCATGCATATCGAACATAAGGCCGGTGATCTGATCTATGCAGATTTTACCGGTAAGAAGATGCACTACTATGACATTGAAACAGGAGAGGTTCACGAGGCAGAGATATTTATCTCGGTCCTGGGCGCCAGTCAGCTGATCTATGTTGAAGCCTTAAACAGCCAGAAGCTGGAGGACTGGATATGGGTAAATGAGAACTCATGTTGGTACTACGGTGGGGTGACCAATGGAATATGTCCTGACAATTTAAAATCAGCGGTGACCAAGGCCTGTAACTATGAACCTTTGCTGAATGAGACCTATCATGATCTGGCCCGGCATTATAACACGGTAATCCTACCAACCCGTCCGGTAAAGCCCAAGGATAAACCCTTGGTTGAAAATGCAGTTCGGATCGTATACCAAAGGATCTTTGCTGTGATGCGTAACCATCAGTTCTTTTCTTTGAGGGAACTGAATGAGGCTATATGGAAGGAGCTGGAGAAAGTGAACAATGCGCCGTTCCAACGCCGGGATATCAGTCGCAGAGAGTTGTTTAATGAGATCGAGAAGGATGCCCTGAAGCCCTTGCCGTCTGAGCGCTATGAGATCAAGCAATACCAGGTATCGAAAGTCGAATACAACCATCATGTTTATTTGAAGGAGGACCGGCACTATTACAGTGTTCCCTTTAAATACACGGGAAAGAAGGTCAAAACGAAATATACCTCCAGAATGGTGGAGATCTTCAAGGATGGTATACGGATCGCTGTTCACGCAAGAGATCGCAAGAAGTATGGGTACACAACTGAACCAAGCCATATGCCGGCCTCCCACCAGTTCGTAGAGGGATGGAATACAGATAGGTTTATCAAGTGGGCATCTAACATCGGCGGATCAGTGGAGACCTTCATAAACCTTCTGCTGGAAAGCAAGGAACACCCACAGCAAGCTTTTAAATCTTGTATGGGAGTCCTACAGCTTGGTAAGAAATATGATCCGGCCGATATGGAGAAAGTCTGCCACAGAGCCATTGAGTTTAACCACATATCCTACAGGTTCCTGGAAAACGCCTTGAAGAACAATATCCACAAGCTGGAAGAAGAAAAAACGGTTGAGATGAAGCTTCCTCTCCATGATAATATCCGGGGAAAAGAACATTACAAATAACAAAAAAGAGTGATTATGAGCTTAACAGTAACAATGCAAAAACTTGAAGAAATGCGCCTTAGCGGCTTTAGTCGGGCCTACAGGGAGATGACTGAATCGAACAAGGGCCGGGATTTTACTACCGATGAAATCATCGCTCATCTGGTACAAGCAGAATGGGACGACCGATACAACCGGCGGCTTCACCGATTGATGGCCAAGGCCCGGTTCCGCTATCAAGCCAGCATGGAGGAGATTGATTATGTCTTTAAGAGAAACTTGGATAAGAATGTGATCTTAAGACTATCCACGTGTGACTGGATCACCCGGCGACAGAATGTAATCATAACCGGATCCACCGGTCTGGGGAAAAGCTTCCTCGCCTCTGCCCTGGGTCAACAGGCTTGTCAACATGGCCACAAAGTCTATTACCGAAACTGCACAAAACTGTTTGATGAACTGAAGATGGCCAAGGCAGATGGCAGTTATATCAAAGAAATCAATAAGATAGAGAAGTTGGATCTTTTGATACTGGATGATTTTGGTCTTAAGCCCCTGGAAAATATCCAGAGACTGATGATGCTGGAACTCCTTGAGGACCGGCATGGTAAAAGATCAACGATCATTGCTTCTCAACTGCCTGTAAGCAAATGGCATGAGATCATAGGAGAACCAACTATCGCAGATGCCATCCTCGATAGACTGGTACATAGTTCACATAGAATCGAACTTGATGGTGTTGAATCAATGAGAACGAAATACAAAAACAACTAAATTTAGGCATGAAAGTGACTGCGAAAATGTGTGATGAACAGGTGTCCGTTTTGCCCGGGAACGACTGTCCGGATAACTCAGGAACGGATGTCCGGATAACTCAGGACTGACTGTCCGCTTTCGGCGGGAACAGGTGTCCGAAATCGCAGGAATATGCACCATTGTCGTTTGTGAATCCTCGAAGGTAAAATTCTGGTAAGTAATGATGTCTCCATGAATTTGAACTCATGACCAATTATGACTCTTGACTTGGATAGATAGAGGTTCTAATATCTAGATATCAAAATTTAGGTATGTAGTTAAGTTAAGCGGTCGGCTTTAGTGTGTTGTTCTACATCCTATCTGAGTTTTACTTCAAGTAGCTGTTTGTATAATTTGGATTTTGTGTGTGGTTTTTCTGCATCAAACTCAACAATATTACCGGTACTATCAACAATCATATATGTTGGGAGAAAATGTACAATTCTCCTAAGCTCACGTTTCAAGTCAGGGTCAGAAATTCTATAATGAAACCCTTTTAAATCGTAGTTATGGATTGTGTTACGCCATTTGGTTTCATTTTCGTCGGTTGAAATATATAGCATCTGAAAATTGTGATCTTGTAGAAAATCATATAGAGAATCAGCAAACCGAAATTCATATCTACAAGGTGGACACCAAGATGCCCAAAAATCAACCAGAAGGTTAATCCCACGAAAATGGCTTAGTAGGGAATCAAAACTTGAAATAGAATCTTTTCCATGAAGGAATTGAGTCTCTGGTGAATAGATAATAGTATGGGCAATAAGTTCTTCATCACTTGATTTATAAGAATCATAT
>WJIO01000428.1 GCA_014730235.1 Candidatus Poribacteria bacterium | reverse complement strand
CTGTAAGGCGACATATTTTTTCTGGTAAAGCTCCTGTTTACGTTCCAGTTCTGACTTGGCCAGATCCAATTTTTCTTTGGCTGATTTTTCCAGCATTTTGGACTGTTCCAGAGCCAGCTTTGCCCTTTGAAGGGCTATTTTATCCTGTTCCAGTTGATCTTCCAGGCTAGTTATTGATAAACGGGCTTGAGATAATTGCTGCATTGAACGGGCTTTTGTACCTTCAAGATTTGCTTCGGATGATTTCAGTGAATTTTCTGCTAATAATATATCATTTTCTAACTTGCTGGCACTTAAAGCGGCACTTTCTGTAGCTCTTTCCATTTCAGCTACAGCGGCTTCATAATTAGCTTTGGCCTGATTGTATTCTTCCCGAATCTGCTTTTCATCAATTTGTAAAAGCTTTTGTCCTTTTACAACATCATGACCTTCGTCCACATGGAGTTTTGCAATTTCACCCTCGACATTAGAACGCACCTCGACCTTTATCAGGGGTTCCAGGTTACCGCGCTCGTTGAGTTTTATGACAAAAGGGCCTTTTCTGGCTATCTCAATACGACCTTGGTGGTTATCCGAGTTTTTACTCCGTACCTGGCGCACGCCAAAAAAACCAACTACACCAAGAACTAAGACCACGCAGACTATAATAATTATTTTTTTTTTCATTTCAAAACTCCCATGGCTCTTTCCAATGTTTTAGCGGCTACTTTATAATCATAAAATGCTCTGACCTGATTTGTTAAGGCACTGGCATAACGAGTTTGAATATCCAGTAATTCCAGTAATATTATCATCTGTTGTTCGTATCTTCCCTGGGCCACTTTTAAACTTTCTTCTGCATCATCAACCTGGACATTTGAGATATCCATAGCCTTTTTGGCTCTTTGTAGACTAAGATATGCCTGGTATACTTCCAGTTCGATATTTCTTTTTAATTCTGCCATTGTTTCCTGAGCTTTAGCCATTGCGATCTCTGCTCTTCTTACCGTTCTTTTGCTTCTGCCTCCATCGAAAACCGGATATGTGGCCCTGGCTGAAACGTTCCAATTTCTATGGTTCTTCAAAGCATCCCTTTCCCGCAGGTAATCATCCAGAAAAACATTATATCCACAATCTGCGGTTAATTTGGGCCAGAGTTCCAACTGGGCCAAATCAAGGGCAGTTTCCAGAACATCGATATTTGCCTGTTGTACATCTATTTCCGGACGATTTTCAAGGGCTGTAGCTTTCGCTTCTTCAAGAGTTATTTCATCCATTTCAATAATACCAGTATCCATATATATCTCATAATCCGGATCGTCCAGAAGATTTATACTTACGTCTGGTTCTATTCCCATAAGCACGGCCAGGTCTGCCCCGGCCAATTCCAGATTATTAAGGTCATTAACTACGGTTAATTCATCACTGGCCTGTTGGACTCTTGCGGTTGCTATATCTGCTTCTATAGCGGAACCGACTTCCACCAGGGCTTTTATCTTATCCACATTTTGATTTGATAAATCCAATAACTGCTGGTCAACACTTATCATCTTTTCAGTTTCCAGGAAATCATAATAGGTGCTTATCACACTGTATACCAATGATTGCTCTGTCCTGTTGTAGGTGCTGAATTCTGCATCACGTCTGGCCCTGGCCTGGGCTAATGAAGCTTCCCTCTGGCCATGATTCCAGATTGTAAAATTTGCATAAACTAAAGCGTCATAATTTTCTCTTTCCCAACCAAAATCCACATCATCCGTAACTCTGTATGATCCAGATGTATTAATCATTGGATAATAACCTGTTAAAGCATCTTTTACATTCATCTCCTGAACTGTCAGATCCAGATTAGCGTTCTTTACATTTGTGGAATTTTTCAAAGCAATATCAATACATTCGCGCAGGGAAAGTGGCTGTGAGAAGTCAATATCAAGTTTTTCCTGTTCAGGATAATTTTCATTAACATCTTCCACTTCTGTTGTTGGTTTTAGAGACAAAATAGAAAAAGCATTCTGGGTAGAGAAAGATAAGACTAGCATAGCAAAGCAGACATATAAGACAGTCCTGGTCATATTACAACTCCTTTATTTTCAAAGCTGCATAATAGTATCCTATGGTCATTATGACGGATTTTATTTAATGAGGTTTACAAAATTACTGATATAATGAGATTATTTACGATTTTAATGACTGACTGGTCAATCATTATTGTATCATAATCTCGATAATATGTCAAGAATCGGAAAAGCCACCAAGCATAAAATTTATGTCCCTGTGTTATTGCAAAGAACGGGGTAACAAATAAAGTTTGGGTCTTCCGGGTTCAGTGTGTTAAAGATAAGAAACTTCTATATGGTGTCATTCCTGCGAAAGCAGGAATGACAGGCTGAGAAAATTTTCAAATTATTACCATACTCAACCGGAAAAGCCAAAAATAAACTATTCCAGAAGTAATATGCGAATATTTCGATAAGCGACAGGTCCATGGTCTCCCTGAAGCATAAGAGGGCCTGTGGGCGCTTCATCATCCAGCATAGATGCTCTGGTTGGGCCGTCAACTTCTATGTTTTCGTGAACCAGTTGGTCATTCCAAATAACCGACAGGAATATGGGATTAGATATTTTTTTGCCATTATCATCAAAGCGCGGGGCCCGGAATATAACGTCGTAGGTTTGCCATTCTCCGGGTGGTTTACTTGCGTTTAGCCTTGGAGGTGTACCACCTACGGATTTTTCATTTATCCAACGAGCATAGATTCCTCCACATGTGCTGTAGCTAAGTTCGGTAGCTCCCCAGCTATCAAGCACCTGAATTTCATATCTTCCCATAAAGTATACACCGGAATTGGAGTTCTCTGGAACGGTAAACTCAATATGTAACTGACAATCACCATGATAAAAATCAGTATATAGGTCAGCAGTTTTCCCAGCATGTCCATTAACCATGATTCCATAACCGGGATTTATTTCAAATAACCTGGGATTATCACTTTTTAATGAGACGGATTCAGCCGTTAGCCAATCATGTTTGCCGTCAGTGCTGTGTCCATTCCAACCTTTTAGAGTTTTACCATCGAATAATTGAATCCAACCATCCTTTGATACCATATCTTTCTCCTTTTCAGGGCATATTATCCTGCATTGGTATCTGAAACCATAATCCACCGGTTGCCCTTGTTAATTCTTTATGCTTATCGTCATCAATACCTAATATACTTGTTTTTATGTTATTTGCATTGAGTTTTTGTATTATATCTTTAAAATCCAGTTCCAGCATTTCTTTAAGGTCTAAATCCCTGCGCTCTCGTCTGGTTGAGGTTTTTGGTGTGAATGACTCGTCGGTAACCAGAATAAAGGTTTTATCAACATTTTCCCGGAAATCCACCTGATTTAAACCCACTTCAATGGCATCAAATGTTCTTTCATCACCATCACAATGGATTGATCGGAGTATTGATCTTATTTCATTGGTTTGGGATGTTTGTTCGTAAATTTCGATATTATCATTTTTTAACACACGATTGAAGCTTATAATTCCCATTGTATAATCAAGATCACTTTCCTGAAAGACCTCTATCATTTTGCTAATATACCTGGCTACGGCTTCAATATTTTCCTCCATACTACCGCTGGCATCTACCAGAAAAACAATATCCTCACGACCTGTTTTATTTTTTCCTACAAGGTCTCTGGCAATATTATAAAGAGCAGTTTCAAAAATTCCTGCGCCGTCAGGAAGTCCTATAGAACCAGCACCAGTACCCTTACCTCGGGATCTTTTTTCTCCGGTTCCTGGTTTTTTTATTACTGCTCCGGTGGGCTTTGGTACAGACATATCAAAACGGGATTTCAAATCCCGGGCATGTGTAGATATTTCATCCATTTGATCCAGGGATGTGTCAGGAACCTGATCATTGATAACAAAGGCAGTATCAATACCTGCAACTTCCATCCTGCGGGGAGAACTGGGTTTATCTATCTTGCGCTCTGTTGGATCACCAAGTCTTGCTATGGAATTCCGGGTTTCCAGTCTTCTGGGTGGAGCGATATTTTTCGCAGTATTTATCATCTGCACCGCGACGAACTCATCTGCACCGGTATCATCAAAATCCAGCACGACAAAGGCCAGAATTATTGCTAAAACAAAATGTATAATCAGCGAAATAATAAATGAAGCTTCAACATTTACCTTCGATTGTTTTCTCTTCGTTATCATGGTTAAACCAGTTATCCAGATAGAACATTAAATCCAGCATTACACCCTGGCCATCGTTTCCATTATTAATCATTGCTCTTTGTAATAGATAACTCATATCTTTTTCTGCCAATATCCCAAGCATTATTCTTGTTTTTTCTCTCATCCAGAGATTTCTTGAAATTCTAAACCACCAATCGGGTATAGGTGAACCTGCTGTGAAGAACTTATAAGGTTTATCCTTTAGAAAATCATCAACGGCCTTTTTCACTTCAATAGGTGGATTACTACGTATAAGGTAATCATGTCCTGCAACAAATCCCTTGTCTTTTACAAGAGCAACAGCATGATTTATATTGGAAAGGGATGACGTGTAATCATGTTTACCATCAATATATATGAAATCGGCTTTTACACCTTTTACTGCCAGCTTCTTTAAAGCCTCATTACCGTCGTTATACATCCACTGAATTCTCTCACCATATTTGGACATGCGTTTGGCTGCAAAGTCTCTGGCTTCAGGTATGTCATCCGCTATTTCACCCTCGTATCCTGCTTCATAGGGATCAATGAGGTAAAGCTTTTCTATGTCAATAGATTCCATTATATATTCAGCATGGGCAGCTTTGAATACTCCAAGCTCTATTCCAATAACTTTTTCTTTCCTTTCCGAGCGTTTATAGACTTCTGCAAGCCATGTTATAAATGGTGATTTGCGAATATCTTCATAATCCATTTTTGTTTTCATCTATACTACCTTTAACTGAGACGTTTATAATTGATTAAGGATTATTTAATTCCTGTAACATTGATATATTATCAACATCAATGTTATTAGTCAACTATGTATTAGTTTTATCATAATTTCTTTCGTTTATAATTCTGAACATATTTTGTTACTAATCTTCTTAATACTTCTATCAGCACGATTACGATAATACTGCTATAAAGATATAGTCTGGGAATCAGCAATTGTTTTTGAAGCAAACCCAAGAGGTAATATCGAGTTGTACGTCCTAAGAAAATAGATAATAGATATTTGGTTATATTATACCCTATGGCACAGGCCATGAGCTTAATAGGTTCAAAAGGAATAGGGGTAAAAGATCCTATGAAAAGGGTTATAAATGCGCTTTTCCGGAAAAGGTTCTCCAGATACCTGTAAATTTTTGTTGTCTTTACTTTTGCGATTCTGTCATATCGAAAGGCCAGTATTACCAGCATATAATCAATAGTTACGGAGATACATGATCCAATACCAGCTATCATTGCACCGGTAATTGGGCCAAATCGCTGTCCATAATCCATTACTATCTGGGGGGTAGGAAGGGGTAATATGGTACAGGCGATAGTCATATAGACAAAGTAAAACCATAAATCCAGAAAACGCTGCCGGAAAAAAGCAAATATGAAAAACGTCATAGAAACAAAAACAACACCGCAACCAATCAGCATTTTTAATATAATTGATGAATCCGATGCTTGAGTTTTCATTCTATTGCATTGCCATCTATATTTTCAGGAATTTTTCTGTTAAATTGCTGAAGAACAGTAGGAAATATGTCTACAATCCTGCATGAACCGGATTTTAAATTAAGGTTGGTGCATATAGGAACTTCCATATGGGCTTTTAGTGGTGAACCATGAGAGCTTTTGTGTTCAGGCCATTCATGCTTATCCCTTAGATCGTAACCCAATTTGGCAAAAACTACAACATCGCCGGTACGCTCTGAATTGAATAGCTGTTTTAGCTGGATTATGGAATCGGGATACAGGGTTTTCCGGGTAATTGATAAGGAATCTTTTAAAGATAAATTTTCTTTATTTACATTGAACCCCAAAGGATTAAATCCTTTGGGGTTCAATGATAAATTTCCGTCATCTTTGTAGGTAATCTCCAGTTGTCCATGTTTATTTCTTACACAGATTTTTGATTTTTCCAGCCTGTAAGCTATAATATCGATACCATCCTGATCAAGTATCTTTTCTATAAATATCTTATTTTTGTCAATACTAATAATTTCATCATAAAAAGCAGGCTTGTCTCTTACTGGTTTCATAAAATATATAAAGGCCATAGCGTTCCCGCTTTCCATTATGGCTATGTCGTATTTATTGTTGAATATCCTGGGATAATATACAGGACTATAACCTTCTTTTTTTGATAGCTCCACAACTGAGATATGTTTATGAGTCTGGGAAAGACCGTGATCACTCACCATAAATATCAAAGTATCCTCTTCACCTTCGTTTTTCAGGTCATTAAACATATTGCCTACGAATTTATCCAAAACCTGATACTGTTCCAGAGTTTTTTGATGCAGGGGATGATTGAGGTGGGTTATCTCGTCTATTCCGGGAAAAACGCTGAATACAAAATCGACGCCGCGATTCAGGTATTTTCTGACTGAACGACATGCTGCCTTATCAACGGATCCCCATCTGTGGGTATAATGGGCATATATGTAATATAAGGCTTTTTGTATTCTGTGTCTTTTGTGACCTATTATTTTTATGTTGTGATTTTTATCCAGAGAACTGAATATGCCTACTGGCTTAGTGAAATACTCATACAGGGGTTTATATTCATTGGAAACGTCATGTCCCATATAATAAGAGCCGGGGCCTACATATGACCGCAAACCGGTTTTCATGAAAAACCTGGTTTTAATATTTGCTTTATCGAACCATCTTATTCCCGGAACGTTGGCTGTGCCGGGATAAATTCCGTATATGAAAGGGATATGGGCAGGACCTGTGGTGGTGCATAGGCTGGAATAACCTTTAAGGAAACTGCCGTTATTTACTAAATATCTTTGTATGTTTGGTAATCTGTCGCTATGAAGCAAATCTTTAAAAACGTCATACCTTGCTCCGTCGAAAAGTAGTATAACACATCTTTTATAATTCATATTTTTTCATGTAATTAAGGCAGGAAGCTGTTACTGTTTCATAATAAGGGCATTTAAATCCACTGTAAAAGTTACCCCAAAGGCTAGACGGGAATTTATATCGGTCTTCCATATTTCATTATTTTCTTTGTCTTTAATCTCTATTTCATCCTCGGGTGTGTAGCGAATACCGATAGATGCCAGGGCGGCGGGGTTGAGTTCCCTTCCGATCTCCAAAACAAAGCTTTTTTCGGTAAATTCAAGCTGATCTCCTAACCATATGTTCTGGTAGAGATCATAACCTTCTACAGGGACACCGTAATATGGTCTGTAAAGAAAACGAAGAACAATATTAAGTCTTTCAACAGGTTTAACCCTTATACCAAAATCTATATTCTGATGTAAAGATGCTCTTAATTCCGTCTTTATAATATCTTCATAAGATAGGTGCAAACCGGAATAAGGATAACCCAACATCAGCAAAAAGTTATTTCCCGGATGCCAGTTTATCATGGCAATAGGCAGAAAATAAAGACGATCTGATAATTCATACGAACCGGGATTTTCATCAGTGTCATAGAAGTATCTGTCCAGGTCTATTCCTGCCGCCATAGATAAATAATTAGCGGGTTCGTAAGAAAGAGAACCTCTCAGCAGAGATATTTTTCTTCCCTCCGATGTACCGAATTTTTCACCATCACCTTTTACATTATAGCCAATGCTTAACATTGATTTAAGCCCTTGAGCTATAGTCCATCGAGTAAGGATCTCTATATTCAAGAAACTGAGATTTTTACCGAATAATGTCCGGTCCTTTTCCGCCCATACAGGTATAAGATCATACTGCAAAGGCAGATCCAGCATGAAAATTCCACGCCTGTATAATGGTATCCTTCCTTCTATATGCAGATGGTCTTTATATTCTGAAGAATGATAATCGCTGTTTGCCCAATTTTCATACCAGTATTCCAATCTTAAAGAACCTGGATCGTCAAACTGATAGTAATCTCTTATAAGGGATTCCTGAAGTCTTCCATACATAAAGAAATCAATAGCTTCAGAGGTTTCCTGGGCTTGGGCTATACCGGCAAAAAGAATCATTAGAATTGTGATGGAAAATTTAGCAGTCTTCATGAAAATCCCCCACGAAATATAAAATTTAGTCTTGCCTATTTCGTATCCTGATAACATTATTTACATCAGCAAGTTGGTCATAGTCTTCAAATCTTTGACATGGTAAATGAGTTCCCGGAAAAAGACGACCGTGTTTAACATATATATCGGATATCTTCTGGCTGTATTTTGCTGAAGACGTGGTAAATTCTACATGTCCCCGACGGAAGATTTCAACTGTTATAAAATCTTTATAATTATCCTGATCTCTGTCTATCCATCCAAAAACTAATACGGAACTACCACAGTCTATAAATCGATCCCAATTGACAAAGGGTAATTCGTTGCATACTTCTACAACGGTATTTGCCATCTTGTTATTCATATTTACTTCTCTCCGGTGTAAATTGAAAAACAAATATCATTATCTCATAGCATTGATCATATTTCAAGTGTTATCAGCCTAATTTCCCAATAGCTTTACCCCTTACAGTTTTACGAAAATCTTCACTGAATGATATTACTTCATCTATACTGGATTCAGCAGTTATATATAATCTTACATCATTAGAAACCGGCATTGATCTGCCACATATTTTTTCTATGAGATTATTCTTATCGGGATTCGTCATCCATCCTGAAGCAATAGAAAAAACAGCATCAACACCCCCGGATTCAAAAGCAGAAGCAAGCAGAGATATTATCCGGGTATCCGATGAAGTACAAGCTATCTGAGCCGATTCTATGGCGTAACGGTTTCCATTAAAGGCCACAGCTAAACCACCTGATTCCCTGACAAGCTTCATTGCTTCAGTATCAGTAATGCTGTCACCAATATATAAGACATCGCCGGGTGTAAGGCCTGTTTTTGAACAGCTGTTTTTTATGGCCTGGGCTTTCTCGAACCCCCCAACAGGATTCACGATTTCCAGTAGTTTTCCTGCCTGTGTCTGTGGTAATATATCCCAGAATATTTCATCCAGATGATCTATACATATTGTTGTGTCTTCACTCAGTTCTGACTTGCTTATGGCTTTGGACGGAAGTACAATTGAAGGTAAATCTATAATCTCATCATAAAGCTTTCTAAGGTAATAAATTTCCTCATCATCTATGACACAGACATCCATATTTAATTTGGTGCAGTATGCATTTTCATAAGGAAATCCTATTAAATCACACAAAGCATTGATATATGGACAGTAGCTGGTGCTGATTATAAAGGATGGCATTATACTACTGATGTAATTTATTGTATTATGAGCTTCTGGAACCAGAAGTA
Source organism: Candidatus Poribacteria bacterium (assembly GCA_014730235.1). Lineage (GTDB taxonomy): Bacteria > Poribacteria > DTPJ01 > DTPJ01 > WJIO01 > WJIO01. Next base: position 17,215 of record WJIO01000428.1, on the reverse strand, counting down.
TGTTCCTCAGGGAAAAATCTCTGATGTCCTTATCAGTGAGACCATAAGCTTTAAAAAAGGGCAAAATAAGCCTTAGAGTATCACCGGCTTTATATCCAGGTTTCCTGACTATATCGGCCAGAAAGTCATCGTATTTACTCAGCTTCGTAAAAAATTTATCACCATGAGGTATAAACTTCTGAGCTATTTCAAAGGCGTTGTCGTTTTTGGTTATAGGACCTTCACAATCGGTATTAAACTGTCTTTTCATAACTTGAGCTTCTTTCAAAATTATCGGGAATATCTCCATTGGTATTAGATAGCATATTCCCCCAAAAACACACTATGTTATATTTTCAAGCTTTATAATTTTTGGCTCTTCCGAGTTTAATGTGGTTATAATTAAAAATTCTCTAATCTAGTCATTCCTGCTTTCGCAGGAATGACAGTATAAAGAAGTTTCTTATCTCTAAACCCGAAAGAACCTAATTTTTTAGTGAGATACCCCCGGTTTACTTTACCAGGAGCATCTTTCTAATACTTGTAAAATCCCCTGCCTTCATAACATAAAAATATACTCCCGCAGCCGCTTCTTCCATTAATTCAGTTTTGCCATCCCAATATACCGCATTTTCTTTTGTTAAATAGAATCCGGCAGATTTATAACCGAGATCAAAAAACCTTATTAATTGTCCGAAGTTGTTATATATCTCTATAGTTACATCTGAGTTCTGATTTAATTCATATGGTATCCAGGTACCGGGATTAAATGGGTTTGGATAATTAGCCAGAAGTCTGTTATTTTCAGGAGCTAAATCTTCTTCATCACCTGTTTTTAGGGTTAAAGTTCTGGTAGAGCTTCCGGAATTTTCGCTTGTGTCCACACCTGCAACAGTGAATGTATAATTACCATCCTGAACTATATTGAAATTTATGCTGTATGTTCCTGATTCGGGATCAAGATAATTCAAGGGCAAAGAATTCAGTATAGTCTGCTTTTCTGAATTACCTTCTGTTTGAAAATAGATACTGATCTCGGGATTTGAGAGTAAATTTTCGGATGATACTATGTAAATATTAACGTAGTTTCTTAATGCGGAATTTTGTAAAGGCACTATAACAAAGGAAGGGGGAACCATGTCGCTGGCAAATCCACTATTCATATGATCATGACGGAACCCTCCCCAGACAATATTTGCTTTGTCTGGACGACCACTTAAATCCCATGCGTGTATATAACCGCCTGTGTCACTGGCTGTTCGGCTGGAGCCGACCACTATTTCAATATCACCATCACCATCCAGATCTCCCAGGGCTGGGGAAGAATTGATTATGCCGCCCTGTGTGTAGAGGGGCCATCTTGAATCAAGCCTATTACCGCTGTTATCAAAGGCATATACAAGGCCTTCATAACCATATTTCGACGACGTTATAATCTCTGTCTCACCGTCACCATCTATATCTCCCAGTGATGGTGATGAGGTAATTGTATTCATAATTGATACAGGCCAATTTTCCATAATAGAGCCGTCGTTTCTGATTACATATATAGAGCCATGTTGTGTTACAAAGACAGTTTCCAGTGTGGTTTTATCGCCATCAACATCACCCAGAACCGGGGATGAATCAATCTTTTCCCATACGTTGACGGGCCAACCATCCAGAATATTACCGCTATAGTTATAGACGTAGACTCGACCATGTTGACGGTCATCGGCTTGTATTATTTCCAGATCACCATCGCCGTCCAGATCACCTACAGATGGTGATGTTTTGATAGATGAACCAATACGCACCGGCCAACCGTTTTTGTATCTTCCATCGGATTGGAACACATATATCATACCATTTTCAGAACTGAATATAACCTCTGGTTGCAGATCATTATCAATATCACCTACAGCGGCTGAGGAATTAATATGACCGTTAATGATTATGGGCCAACCATCCAGAGTTCTTCCATACCCATCAAAAGCATATATAGCACCCATTTTAAGGCTTATGACTATATCAAGATCACCATCTGAGTTAAGATCAACCAAAGCCGGTGAGGATATTATAATATTCTCAAAATTTACAGGCCAACCAGTTAACAGCCGGCCCCTGATATCCCATACATATAATGTATTGGAAGATGCTGCTATTATATCAATGTCACCATCTCCATTTACATCGCCTATTGACGGTGTTAAGACAGAGGAAGATGACAGGGATTTAGGCCAACCCGATAAATATTTTCCGTTGTAGCGAACCAGATGTATTTTGCCATCCCGGCTTGAGATAATCGTTTCTAATCTGCCATCATTATCTACATCATACAGTACCGGTGATGAATACAAATCATGATTAACAGATACAGGCCAGCCTGACTGGTAACGCATGGTTGTTTGGGGTGATAAACGCGGTACAGAAGATACTTCTTTTGACATATCGCTTTCATTTCCCGAAGTATCAACTGCTGAAACTGCCGCATAATATCTGACGTTATTTTCCAGGTTTTCCAATCGGTAGCTGTCTGATTTACCAACAAAAATATTGTTTTCATATTCACCGGGATTTTTGCCATAATATATTTTATATCTGGAAAGATCGTGTTCTTTATTTGCAGACCAGGAAAATTCCAGTGCTTTGTTGATAGATATTACGGTCAAATCCTGAGGTTGCTGAGGGGGAGTATTATCATCGGTTAATTCATCAAGTATAACATAAAGCCTATCGGTGACCGGTGATTCATTACCATCAGAATCATATGCTGTCATGGATATAAATATTTGCGCATCTTTTGGTAATTCGCTTATTCTATAACTGGACACAGGATGTGCTATTTCAAGAGTTTCTTTTACAATCTCGTTATCTTCTTTAGTATATTCAATATTAATTTTATATCCTGCTATATCGCTTTCTTTGTTGACTGTCCATCTTACAGTAACAGCACCATCATCAATATTCAATCTAAAATTACGGGGTCTAGCAGGAATACCTATTGCTGCCAAAGTGTCCAACTTACCATATCCCCAGGCTTTATCCCATCCTGCCGGCCCCTGGTCTAATGCTGTCCTGTTGAGGATATTTTTCACCTGTCCTGATGTAAGTTCTGGATTTTGCTCATAAAGCAAGGCAATGGCACCAGCTACATGGGGTGAAGACATGCTTGTACCTCGCCATGATATATACTCACCGTTCTTATATATGCGCTTGCTGGTGTTCCAGCTATCTGAGGAAAAAGCTGCCACAATCATCTCTCCAGGCCCTGTTATATCAGGTTTCCGAGAACCATCCAAAAGCGGCCCCCGGCTTGAAAATGCTGAAAGATTTCCAACAATAAGGTTTTCATCCCTAATCCTGTTTTCATAATCAATCCATTCAGATCTGGTTATGTAAGAGCCAACGCTTATGATTTGAGATGCGCTGGAAGGTGAAATAATTGTCTTGTTACCATCTCCAGACAATAAAAAAGATTCGTTGGGATGGGATATTGAATCGGGTAGTTTATTTATAAAATATCCCTGCCATACCAAGTAAGCATCAATTTTCAAACCAGGCCCATCATATTCTATGGCGTATATATAATCATCTAAAGGTATATTAAGATTATCGTCGGTATTTATATGTATATAAATGCCGTTAAAATTGGGGTAAAGAAAGGGTGAAGCCATCAAAGTTGTATCTATCAATACCTGTGCACCATTTAATGGCCCCCTTGAAACCTTGAATTCCTGATATTGCTCCTCCCCAACCCATCCTATATCCAGATCGCTTAAATCCCCCTTATTATTCTCAGGGAGTAGAACCCTGACAGAAAGGTCATCTTCAGGTTTGTACCAGATCTGAATTAATATTGATTGGGTTCCTATTGAGGGCTGAATAGCAGTCCATGGATAATTTTCTCCTACATTTCGACGAAGCGAATTTGTTCCCACATGTATAGGGCTTCCACCATCATTACCTGCTGAGGCTACGATTGCTCTACCGGATTCATATAAAAATTCATTTAAAGCCTGATCCAGGAATGATGTTCCATCATGAGGCCCCCATTGGCTACCAAAGCTCATATTAATAACCGCTGGTTTGCCCATTTCATCGGCTTTAAGAAATATGTAATTTGCCGCATCAATTACGTCAGCATCATCAAAATAACTTGTTTTTACCACTATTATATCAGCTTCTGGTGCTACCCCGTTAAAATTATTTTTTCCCCTGCTATTACCTGCCATTGTACTGGCAATGTGGGTTCCATGACTGGTAGCATCCATTGATTTGCATTGACCTTTATCAATCTGTTCTTTAGTCCATTCTGTACCGTACCCAAAATCGCGGGGATACCTTCCAGATAAATTCATGGTTTGATCCCAAAGATATAGAATTCTTGATGAACCATCTTCATTTCTGAGATCGGGATGAGACCAATCAACCCCCTGATCAATTACTCCAACTATTACACCCTTACCTGTATAAGCCGGATTGCTTTGCCAGACTTGATCCGAACGCGTATCCGGTACGCTTTTATCCAACAGTTTAGGCATCATTCGACGAGATACCTGTATATGTATAATTTCGGGAATCTTGATTAACTCCCGGATTGAATTTATGGGTATATCGGCAGTGGCAAAATTTCCTATAATGGTTCTGATATTAACGCCATAATGTCCCAGATATGTAGGACTACCGTTAAATTTTATTATAGCGTTAAAATAATCATCCTGTCCCGATCTTACGGCAGGAGCGGATAATACCGCGGGAGTTGGATCTTTTATAACAAATTTTTTTAGAACTGGATCAAGCTTTTGCAGGGAAGTATATGAATCAGCGTGGCATAATGATTGAAATGAAATTATGGTTATGAATAAAAATAGTGCCGCAAATTTTCTACTATACAAAATGATATTCCTTCAAGAAATTGAAAAATATGTGATTCTTGCGGGTTTAGTGTGATATTAATCTTTTAACGATTACCTTAAACAAAATTGTATAACAAAATTCATACACATTCAACGATTAAAAATAAATTGTGGTTGACTTGGTTACATATTTTCTGGCATAATAGCAGATGGAGGTGTTTTTAATGCTTCTGAGTATCAAAAATTCAGTGGGATTTATTTTGTTTATTCTAGTACCTGTTATTTTTTGTATTTGTTGCTCACCTGAAGAAAAAGAAGAACAGCAGATACAAGGCGGCGATCTTTCATCTTTTGTAATAATACAAAAAGATGGATGGCACAAAGAGCAGAATAAATCAATGAAAAAACCCGATGATATTTGGGATTATGCTGGCAAAGATGGAGAATTATACCAATCTTATGGAGTAATAGGCGCTGCTATTGCCAAATATAAAAATGAAAAATCTCTGAAAATACTGGTTGAAATATACGAATTTACCAACAGCGAGGATGCTTATGGCTTATATTCCTTTGATACAGTAGGTGAGAGTATGGATATAGGTCAAGAGTCAGTATTTAACCATGGATTATTGAAGTTTTGGAAGGATAAATTCCTTGTCAGGATCATAGCTGAGGAAGAATTCCCACAGCTAAAAAAGGATATAATCTCTTTTGCCCGTGAAGTTGATTCAAGAATTTTATCCACAGGATCAAAACCTCAGCTTCTGGCTTTTCTTCCCAATGAAAAAAAAGTCCCTAATAGTCTTCATTACTTCCATCAGAATATATGTCTGAATAATATATTTTATATACCCGAATCCAGTGAATTATGCCTTTCAGACCAAACAAAAGCGGTAACTGCTGAGTATGCATATGGAACTAAACAACCTACCCAGTTTATACTTATAGAATATCCAGAAAATTCTCAGGCTATTTCAGCCTTTGCTTCCTTTGGGGAGCTGTATTTTCAGGGAGAAAAAATATCCTCGGATCAAAATGTTATTATAGCGAGGATGGCAGAAGAGCAGTATGATTCTATGGCTATAATGCGGAATTTCATTATAATAATATTGGAGGCAAGACACCCGGATATATGCAGAAAATTAATGGCCGAAACATTGACTAATATAGAATTACATGGAAGGAGGAAAACCTACAAAAAATCTATAGCAATTTAATTTTTGTAGGCCTTATTATATGCCTTATCCTCGAATGGTAAGAATAAAACAACATTTTGATTCCATACCTCCTGTGGACAATATACCTCAGGAAATACATAATCAGCTATCCAAATCCCGTGTTATGTCATCCATAAAGCCCGGACAATCAGTGGCCATAACAGGCGGAAGCCGAGGGGTAGCTAATATAGATATAATAATAAAATCGATAATTCACGAGTTGAAGTCAATCGGTGCTGAACCTTTTGTAATACCCGCTATGGGAAGTCATGGGGGAGCGACGGCTGAGGGTCAGAGGATGATCTTACAGCATTACAATATTACAGAAGATAGCATCGGTGCTCCAGTTAAATCCTCTATGGAAACCTGCAAACTGGGAGCTAATAAAGACGGTATACCGGTTTATATAGATAAAAACGCTTATGAAGCAGATCATATAGCAGTTGTAAACAGAATTAAGGTACATACGGATTTTACAGGTAAAATCGAAAGTGGCCTTGTTAAGATGATGGCCATAGGTCTTGGAAAGCGTGATGGTGCAGCCACATACCATAAAGCGGCTTTGCATTATGGTTTTGAACGTGTGCTTCGGGGTGTAGCTGATGTGGTATTAAATACAGGAAAAGTAGCTTTTGGCGTTGGGATGGTAGAAAATCCTTATGATGAAACGTGTATTATCAAAGCGTTTAAGGCTGATAATTTAATATCCGGGGAAGAAAAAATTCAGGAAAAGGCAAAACAACAAGCGGCGAAACTACCTTTTGATGAACTTGATATTCTCATTGTGGATGAAGCAGGAAAAGAGATCAGCGGCACAGGTATGGATACAAAAGTTATAGGCAGGATGATGCAGCTTGGTGAAGAAGAGCTAACCACGCCAAAGATTACAAGGATATATCTTCGGGATTTAACCGATAAGAGCATGGGAAACGGCGCTGGAATTGGTTTTGCTGATTTTACCACCAAAAGATTTGTTGATAAAATTGATTACAAAGCAACTTATATGAATTTTATTACATCTATGGGCGTCCAGAAAATAAGAATACCCGTTCATTTTGACTCAGATAAAGAGGTATTTGATGCAATGTTTGAGACTATTGGAATGGTGAAGCCTGAAGAAAGTCGAATTGTCAGAATAAAAAACACCCTTAGACTGGATGAGGTTGATATATCCGAATCGCTTATAGATATGGCAAAAAACAGGAATGATCTGGAAATTGTAGACAATTTGAAAGATATGATTTTTGATGACCATGGCAATATAGTTCCTGATAAGCTTTTATAAGGAGTGTAAAATTGTTTTTTGATATTGATAAGCTTGAATTCAAACAGGCCAGGAACCTGGCCGAAGGGGTAAAACTTCGTGTGGCTTATGGTGAGAAGATAATGATGTCATTTGTTGATATTGAACCAAATACACAACTGGCAGAACACAGTCATCCTCATGAACAGATGGGTATGTTTCTTGAAGGAGAGGCGGAATTTACCATAGGTGATGAAACTAAACTTGTAAAACCCGGTATGACTTATTTAATCCCACCTAATGTAAAGCATAAGGTTGTAACAGGCGATAAACCGGTTCTGGCCCTGGATATTTTCAGTCCACCCAGAGAGGAGTATAAATAAAGATGTATACGAAGCCGCTCGTAATTTAGCGGTCTGCCTCACAGGTGTTGGGGCAGCAAGAACAGGTAAAGCTGCTAAACCTGTTTTGATTTTAAACAGCGTTTTGCGAACAAACGCTTAAAAGTTTAAGAAGGGAGAGTAAAAGTCATGAGGAGGTTTTTATTTCTAATTATTTCAATTAGTTTTTTGTTAGTTTTTACTGGTATTTTGTGGGCAGCACCAAGCTGGACCTTTGATGATCCGGAGGAAATTGATACATGGAGTGCTGTCAATCAGTGTAATTATTCAGTCGAAAATGGTGTATTAATAACTGAATCCACAGGTGGAGATCCCTATTTATTCCCTGGTGGTGAATGGAATGTTGTAGACTGGGAGCCTTTTAGTGGTGCAGCTTATACTACCATATACATGAGGTTGAAATTAAACCAGGCTTCAACATGGCAGGTTTATTACATCACAGAAGAAAATGGCACATGGGGTGAAGAACAGCGTCAGAATTTTGAACTGGAAGCCAGCGATGATTTTGTTGATGTTACAATGGTTATGGAGCGGGGTGGATGGCAGGATCATACAGTAAACCATTTCCGTATAGACCCGGGAACAGTAGCAGGAGTAGTTGCAGAGATTGACTATATATCCCTGGAACCTCTAGCCGCTTCCGCCGTTGACAGTAAAGACAAAATTGCCACGACGTGGGCAAAAATTAAAAAGTAAAATAAAAAAGCGCAGTTTAATAACTGCGCTTTTTTAATGCAGTATTTCAGGAGGTTTAAGTATTATGAGATTTTTTGTTTTTCTATTATCCCTGAGTTTGCTTTTTATTTCTATTAAGGGTTATTGTCAAGATGAATTACCACCTGAATGGCTTTTTGACGAAGATGAAGACATACAGATGTGGCAGGGAGCTAACCAGTTGGAAGTGCCAGAACTGGACGACGTAAAAGACCAGAAAGGCGAAACGAGATCGATACTAAGACTTGTATCTACAGGCGGTGATCCTTATATATTCCCCGATGGCAATTGGCAGGGATTTATCCCGGATATTATACCCTTTGATGGCGGCGAATACGATACTATATATGTTGGTGTTCGAACCAACGTATCCAGCACATGGCAAGTATATTACATAACCGAAGAGGATGGGGTATATGCTGAAGCTCAACGTCAGAATTTCCAGGTTAATGCCTCTGATGATTTTCAGGAACTGGAGTTTGTCATGGAGCGGGGTGGATGGCAGGAAAGAACTATAACCGGCTTCAGACTTGATCCCGGAAATGTCGCTGGTGTTGAGTCTTAAATTGACTATATTTCCCTTATTGGTATACCGGATGAATTGGCTAATCAGGCAGTTGAATATAACGGGAAACTTGCTTCAACGTGGGGCATGTTAAAAGATAAATTATGATATAAATAAATGTTTTTTTACACTTTACAAAGTAAATATGTTGTGATATACTAAATACTGCCTTAATTGAGAAGCGTATGTTCCTCCGTAGCTCAGTTGGTAGAGCGGGTGGCTGTTAACCACCTTGTCGTAGGTTCGAGTCCTGCCGGGGGAGCCATTTATATCCAGTAATTATTTAATAGCTGGAAGAAACATAACCCCTTCTAATTTTAAAATTAGAAGGGGTTATTTTCGTTTATTATAAAGTATTAGAGCTTCTATTTTTTATCATCCTCACAAGCCCAATTTTTTAACCCATCATACATAATGGCTGTGGACTACAAAGGCTAGCTATAGGGTACAATTCTATCATTATTAAGGCCTATGTAGTTACAGGCTTTTGCTCCTCTGGAAAATCCAGTATTGATGATATGAAAAATTAGTCTTAACTTTACCCTTTCTTAATCATTTGTTGTTATAATGACCTAAGAATCAAAGCTTCTGGACACGCCTTTCCTGAGAAAATTATATAATTATATTATATGAAGAGAAAGAGAGAATATAATGGAAAAAATCCATATCGTTGAAGACGAACCAGATATTGCTGACCTGGTTGCCCATAATCTGAAAAAAGAACGCTATAATGTGGCGGTTTTCTACGATGGATCCAGTTTCATGAATTCACTGGAAAGCGAAAAGCCGGATTTAGTCATATTGGACTTAATGCTGCCAGACATAGATGGCCTGGACATATGCAAATATATGCGCTCGGATAATCAGTCAAAATCAATACCTATTATTATACTAACGGCAAAAAGCAACGAACTTGACATTGTGCTGGGATTAGAGCTTGGTGCTGATGATTATATTGTAAAACCATTTGGTGTAAGGGAACTTATAGCACGCATTAAGGCGGTATTAAGACGGTCTGATCAGACACCAGATAACAAACAACTGAAATTTAATGGGCTTGTAGCCGATCTTGAAAGTTTTGAAGTCAAGGCCGACGGTGAAGCTGTTAATTTAACCTATGCTGAATTTAAAATCCTTGAAACCTTAGGATCAAGGCCTGGTAAAGTTTATACCCGTGCTCAGATTATTGACTCTATATGGGGGGATGACAGAATAGTTATATCAAAAACTATTGATGTTCATGTGGCCCACCTGAGAAAGAAACTGGGCAAGTATGGTGACTTAATAAAAACTATCAGGGGTGTTGGTTATAAATTTGAACCATAAAAATTCCCTTTTATCAGTTTGTTAGGCGATATACATAATCAGGACGTGGGTCTGAAATATTAAACTGTCCCGGTTGTGATTTTCCCATGTTTTTTAACTTCATGTTCCATATATCAATACCATCTATTCTGTATGGCTTGTTTCCGGTAAGCTGTATGGTTATACCTTCTGGATCGGTAGAATGAACAAGGTAGTATTTACCGGGTATTGCCAAAACATAATGACCTTTGTCATCCCCTATAGGTTCCAATTCATCAAACGGGGGTGCGGAAGCCATAAAATCCCTGAAAAAAGCAATTCGTTCCGGGCTTTGACCTCTTAAAATACCACCTTTTGACCACCAGAGCAAATCTTCCGAGTGCTTGTATGTCTCACCATGACCAACGTAGCAACCGGATAAAGCACCTTGCCAGAACCTTTGTGTCATTTCTAATGCATTTATATTTCCCCATCCCTGGGGTATATCACCTTCATATCTACATTCGTCATATATTACAGGTTTTTTGTATTGCTGTCGGTAACGAATTCCTCCGGCCATATCCGATGTCTGTAAGCTGGCGTGGGTAACCCAGGGTTTGGTGTGATCATACCACCTTCTGCAATTATGTATACCCCGCATATGCTGGTAGGGGTCTTTATCCTGTATTATCTTGTAGAATCTATCCCAGTCCTCATCGGTTTTAGCTGGCATTATATCAAATTCATTAGCCAGAGACCACCAGACATTCCGGTAAGCCGCAAGACGGGCTACTGCATATTTTATGTAGCGATCATCGCTTTCTGCATCCATTTCCTCAAAACCCCAGCGGTCATAAGTATGGAATAAAATTATATCTGCTTCTATACCAAGTTTTTGTAAATCCAGAACACGCTTTTCAAAGTGTCGCCAGAAATCCGGATTGAAGCGAGTAAAATCCCAGTCTTTAAGAGGTTTTCCCTCAAAGGGATAGTAAACCGGTTCATTTTTGTTATAAGCGTAATCTTTGGGAAAAATACACATACGCATCTTGTTAAATGGCGCGCTTTCCAGGGTTTTTAAAGTCTGCTCTTCCATATCATCACCCTGATGAACCCAGGCATAACACGTCGTACCTATCTGAAAATATGGTGTATTATCAGCATATGCCAGGTAAAATGTTTTATAGGGATAAACAGGGCCGTGGTTATCCTCAGCAGGATTTATACATTGGAAATTACCCTTAATGTCATCCAGTTCCTGAATATTGCACTTCGTTTTATAACTCCATTCACCTACAGAATCTGGCATAAAGCGGATTTTATATACACCATCACCATCATAAAACCCATCTGCATCAAATAAAGAATCATCTTTTTTGAATGTTGCTGATAATTCCACATCTGTAAATGGGTTTCCATCAGTCGGCCCATTCAAGGTGATTTCAAACATTCCCCAACGTTCTATTTCTGTCATATTTATTTCTCCTGATTTTTTACCAACTCTTAAAGGCATAAGTTGGTCTGCTGGTAAGAAGTCCTATTATGCCCCAAAGACTTCCAATAACAAACTCTCCTAACACAAGTCCAAGGAAAAACGGAAAGGCCTTCCTGTATAGTTTAATCCCTCCATATTTCAATATTATCATCTTTGTTGCCCAGCTAATGAAAAAAGGAAACCAGAGCTTTTCAAAATGGTAATATCCGGCCAGGGGGTAACCTAAGGGATGAAGTGTCCACCACAGGAATCTGAGTCGGAGGAAAGTATTAATAACAACAAAAATAAACCCGACACCGGTAGCAATTAAAAAGTTGTAGTTGGTTTCAACCGGATTGGTTATCCATCTTTCCATTGTGGTATATGCTGAAACACCTCGCCATGCTCCAACCCCGCCCCATTTGTAATTAAGCTGAAGAAAAGCCCAGAATGTCAAAAAAACACTCAGACAGGTGATTACAGCAATAACTTTCCAGAGCTTTTTTGTATTAATGCCGGATCTTTCAGCAAGTTTAAAGCTTTCCAACTGAAATGGTGTAGGAGTATTTCTTATCTCTTTTGTCAAGGGCCAGTAAGGGGCAGCGGCTGTAAATGTCTGGGATGATATACCTCGACTCCCAAGTAACGCTACCATAAGCTGTAATGGTCCGGAATAATGTATACCCTGAAGTGGGGGGCCAAGTTCTGCCCTCATGCGGGTAAAGGAGAATATTATGGTGAAATAAATAAGGAAAAATGCAATAGCGAAAACAATAGACATCCCCGCTCTGTAAGAGAAAGCAACTAATAATACTATGCCCAGTATAGTACCTACAAAGGCTGTTCTGTATTTCATGGGTTCATCAGAATCATCAACTTCTGAAGCCAGGCCTATAATGCGTTTTAAAATTTGCCATAATGGTTTTCGCCCCATCCATATAGCCACTGCGGCTATACCGAGATATGCCCCCAGTATCTGCTGGTCTTCAAAAGGATATCCAGGAAGATTTAAACCTATTGCGCTTCCCATAATCCTTTGGAACTTCCAGAACAAGAATAAGAACCAGCAGGAAAACTGCAAATCCAGTGGGATAGCGAAGGCAAGTCCAATAGCATATGGATTGACCTGAACCCAGAAGCTGCCCATTGCATTCCAGGGCTTTTCTACAAACTGGGTTCCCAGATTATAACGTAAAGGTATTGCTGGAAAAACCCGGTATAGGTAATTTAATCCGTTAAGGATATCAATACCCGCAGCTATACCAAATCCAATCCAGAGGAGACGGTTTTTAAAAAACGAAGTTGCAGAATTTTCCCTTGTCATTTCATATGGAAGCTGAACCAGGGGATAAGTCAGTTTTTCCCGTTCAATCCACTGTTTTCTTATCAGAACATTAATGAATATGGTTGTTACGGCGAGTGTTGTAAGGAAGAACGTCCACCAGAGCATAGGTTCTAACCAACCCATAATGTGTTTTTTATCATAAAAGGTTGATTCACCCTCAAAGAAATCCTGCAATACCTTTTCATCAGTAACAGTAAGCCATTCAGGAAGGTGTTTACCAAAGATTGACATCCACTCATTTTCTGTGGTGGCAAACCATTTTACCGTTCCAACAGAGCAAAATAAGCCCTGGGTAAAATCGTGACCACTTACAGTTACCGCAGTTATCAAAACAACATAGGTCGTGAGTAATTCTGCCTGGGTAAGTGCGCTTTTGGGTATATATTTCCTTGCGATAAGATTCAATACCGTTACCAGGAAAAGGCAAAATATAGCATTGAAAAATATAGACATGGTTGTAGGATACTGCGTACCCCACACGGTTTCCCATTGCACAACAAGGTAAACATTTATAGGCACAAAGAGCAAACCGATAAGAACAGCCCTGATAGTTACCCCACCCAACCTTTTTTCCCTACTTTTCATAACACCTCCTCTGGAATTCTTGATATGTATTCATTGAAATATTCAGCATTATTACCCCTATTATAACCTTCATTTTTAATAAAGTAAAGCTGTTTCAGACCAAACATAAAATTTATATCCGTGAAAACTTTGGCTCTTCTGGTTTGAGTATGGTAGTAATTTGAAAATATTCTCAGCTTGTCATTCCTGCGAAACTCTTATTCCTTTTTGCTCAAGCTTTTTCAAAAAGCTTGAAGCAGGAATGACAAGCTGAGAGAATTTCAAATTATTATCACACTGAACCCGGAAGAGCCATATTTTTTTCTTAATTGGACAATGTTTTTTACACCTCCACACTCAAACTGGATGAACCAAAACTTCTGATACAGACTAAAAACTTTATTTGTTACTCCGTCCTTCGCAATAACACAGGGATGTAAAATTTATGCTTGGTGTTTCAGATAAGAATTTCATGGATTACTTAATGACATTATGCTAGAATTAGCATATTATTATAGTTATCATCAAGATATGCCTGAAATTAACGAAAGGTTAGATTTATGATTAAGCTAGGTATAGTTGATTTTGATACATCCCATGTAGTAGCGTTTACACAACGTCTTAACCATGTTGATGCAGCCGGGGAGCAGTGGGTTGAAGGTGCGGAAATCGTTATAGGATGTCCTGGCACATCGCTTATGTCACCTGAGCGAGTACCAGGGTTTACTGAACAACTTAAATCGTATGGTATAAAGCTGGTTGATGATCCTGATGAAATGATAGGTAAAATAGATGGCGTTTTAATTGAATCTGTAGATGGTAGTGTCCATTATGACAGGGCAAAACCCTTTTTAGAAGCCGGAATTCCCATGTTTATTGACAAACCATTTACCTGTTCTATGGAACACGCTAAAGCAATTGCAAAACTTGCGGAAAAGAATAACGTTCCTGTTTTCTCTTCATCTTCGTTAAGATACGGCCTGGAAGTTCAGGATATTATTGAAAAAGCTGATGAATATGGAAAGGTAGTAGGAGCAGATGTCTACAGTCCGGGATCTCAACATCCAAGAAACCCAGGTTTATTTAACTACGGTATACATGGTCTGGAAACCCTCTATGCCCTTATGGGAACAGGCTGCACATCAGTATGGGCTGTCAGCACCTCCGATGTGGATGTTGTAACAGGAGCATGGCAAGATGGCAGGATCGGTGCACTCAGGGCAACGCGAGCAGGAGCGCACAGTTATGGCTTTACTGCTTTCTGTGAAAAGAAAGTTATTGCTTCTACTATAAATGCAGGTTTTATTTACAGGGAACTTCTTAAACGCATAGTGGAAATGTTCCAGACAGGTGAATCACCCCTGGATATTAACGAAACCCTGGAAATTGTGGCTTTTATTGAGTCTGCAATGAAATCAGCTAAGCAGGATGGAGAAAGAATCAAATTAGAATCCATTTAGTGGTATATTCATCAAATGATTGTTTTATACGACTCATTATTGATTTAAATATATGGGATTGTAATCGTTAAAAAATGAAAAATGTGTTTAGAAAATACCTTTATAATGATGGTAAATTACAAAATTTGTCATTCCTGCGAAAGCAGGAATCCATAAAAAACACAATCCCGAGAGACTGGATTCCTGCTTTCGCAGGAATTACAACTAAATTATATCCATTTTTTAACGATTATGGGATTTATTATGTAGGTCGGGTTGAGTCTGCAAAACCCGACCTACACAAAATCGTTTGTCATTACTAATCATAATAAATAAGAAAGTTGAATACAATGCGAATTGGTGTAACTTCAGATATTCATACAGATATTTCTCCTGGAAATAGTCAAATAATCAAGCATATTGCAGAAGCTGTGAAGGAAGCTGAATTAGATGTCTTTATAATTTGTGGCGATATATCTGCCAATGTTATGGTTTTTTCCAGAACACTAGGTGCTTTTCATCATATTGATTCAGATTGCAAAAAGCTATTGGTTGCGGGTAATCATGATATATGGACGTCACAAACTACAGGGAAAATTGATAGCAATGATAAATATAAACTTATAACAGCTATTGCTTCTGAGCATGATTTTCACCATCTGGGTGATTCACCTGTAATTATTGACAAAATCGGTTTTTGCGGAACTATTGGCTGGTATGACTATTCTTACAGGAATGACAAACATAACATACCTATAAAATACTATATGAAGAAGTTTTTTCAGGGTTCTGTATGGAATGACGTAAATTATGCCAAATGGGGGAAATCCGATATAGAAATGGCCAGATATTTTGAAAATGAATTGCAGAACCAGATAAATTCCATAAAAAACGGTGTTTCCCGGATAATTGCTGTTACTCACCATGTTCCATTCAAAGAGTGTGTAAAATACAAGGATAAACTTCCCTGGGATTTTTTTAGTGCTTTTATGGGTAGCGTAGGTTTAGGAGAAATATGTTTAAAAGAGCCGCTTATCACTCATGCCTTATTTGGACATACCCACGCTAATTTTAATGTAAATATAAAAGGCGTACAGGCTGTATGTTCACCTGTAGGTTATCTTACAGATCCCCCAAAATCCCTGAGTCAATATGCCAGACAAAAGCTTCATATCATTGATATTGCTTAAAAGCGTTTTTACTTGACTTATTTATGTGCTAAATATTATATTTATGTAGTCATTATCTATTTTATATCAAATCATAATCTGGAGAGAATCGGTGCAGGAAGGACAGCAGGAAACAACAGGTAAAGATAGAGGTGTAGATAATCCCGTTGAGCAAGAGATATACCCAGAGGAAAATGAAGAAGAAGTGGAGGAAGAGTCTGGAGAAGTTGTTACCAGTAGTCGCCGGGGATGTGTATGGGGATGTCTGGCACCAATTGCTATATTCCTTGCTGTAATAATGATTCTGGGGATTTTTGGTTATTCACGCCGGGACAGTATTAGTTCTGCATTAGTAAAACGTATAGTTAATAATACCCAGGTTCATGTATTAAGTCAGTTACCGGAGGAATCCGATAGTCAGGAGGTAGAGAATACATTTGAAAGGGTAAGGTCTGCTTTAAAGGAAGATAAAATAGATCAAAAGTTATTGGTTGAATCAATAGAAAAATATCACGATATTATGCAAAGTGATGCTAATCAATCTGAAAAAAATAAAGCTATCGAGGATCTTATGGATTCTTTAAACCTGTCAATAGAGGGAAATAACCCCTGAAAAATAATCATGATAGAAGTATGACCGTAAGTTCTGTGAGAGTTATCAAATCAAGAGCGTTATGGTGAAACACTTCAGCAAGTAATCTTGTATCTCCTCTTTTAACAAATTCCTTATATACTTCCGGAACCAATGAGCCCGGAACATCGCCTTCCCTTTTTCTTCCACAGATGTAGCTTTCCAGAGTTTGGAGTTTACAATCAGGTAATTCTTCCTTCCACTGTCTTCTTGAATGGTGCAATATATCAACATGAGTTTGCTTCCATCTGAACCGTTTTCTATGATATATCATCCTGTCCGCGATAAATGGAGCGTCAAAGGTCTTACCGTTAAAGGTGACGAGAACATCAAAACCCGATGAATATTCGCT